>NZ_CANDNU010000004.1 GCF_947387495.1 Limosilactobacillus difficilis | reverse complement strand
ATTCTTCTAGCTCTCAAAAATTCTAATATCATGATCAAAAATCTGCCCAAAAGAAAAACTAGACCAATGCCATTAGTGGCATAGCCTAGTTTTCCCAAAATTTATCATCAGTACCGATTGACAAAGAGCCAGAAAAGCAACGCTCTCCCAGCCCCGTTAATGAAATTTAATTAGTCCTCGACCTGAGCAGCCGTGATCATGGCAACTTTGTAGACATCATCTGCTACGCAGCCACGAGACAAGTCGGCAATCGAGGCATTCAAGCCCTGTAAGATTGGTCCCACGGCCGTGAAACCACCCAGCCGTTGTGCAATCTTGTAGCCAATGTTACCTGCTTCCAGGCTCGGGAAGATAAAGACGTTGGCCTTACCAGCAACCGGTGAACCCGGAGCCTTCAGCTTAGCAACCTCTGGAACCAATGCTGCGTCAAATTGCATTTCCCCGTCAATTGGAATATCAGGAGCAGCTTCCTTGGCCAACTTCGCAGCTTCGGCCACCTTAGTGACCATCTCGCCCTTTGCTGAGCCCTTGGTAGAAAAGCTCAGCAAAGCAACATGGGGATCAATCCCAAAGAGCTTAGCGGTCTTGGCACTTTGCACAGCTACTTCACTCATCGTCGGAGCATCCAATTCAATGTTGATCGCGCAGTCCGCAAAGACGAAACGCTGATCACCCTTCTGCATGATGAAAGCTCCGCTGATCCGGTGAATTCCCGGCTTGGTCTTTACAATCTGCAGGGCTGGCCGAACCGTGTCACCAGTGGCGTGCACGGCCCCCGATACCATCCCGTCAACCTTGCCCATGTAGACGAGCATTGTTCCAAAGTAACTGACGTCTTCAAGCATCTGATCAACTTGTTCAGGCGTGTTCTTACCATGACGCCGTTCTAATAAGGCATCGTGCATCGCCTGCTTGTCAGCGGCCGGGTACTGAGCCGGATCGAGCTGCTGCACGCCGCTAAGATCCAGTCCTTCCTGTTTGGCCACTGATGCAATTTCATCAGCCTGGCCTAAGACCAGCGGAGTTAAAACACCATCATGGGCGAGCTTGCAAGCCGCCGTCAAAACCCGCGGGTCGCTACCTTCCGGAAAGACGATCGTCCGGTTGGTACCAGCTAATTGGTCCTTCATTTGTGCAAAAATATCCATTGTCTGTCTACTCCTTTAATCCTGTACTTCAACGTGTTCAGGAAGTCGCCAGTCGATTGGCTGTTCCCCCATTGATTCCAGTGCTCGATTGGTCTTGCTGAAGGGGCGCGATCCAAAGAAACCACGATGTGCCGATAACGGACTCGGGTGTGCTGATTCGAGAACGATGTTGCGACTCGTATCGATCAGCACCTTTTTATTGCGGGCTGCCCGGCCCCACAAGATAAAGACCACTGGTTGAGGGCGATCCGACAATGCTTTTATGGCGGCATCGGTCAACTGTTCCCAGCCATGACCGCGGTGGGAAAAAGCGTGACCTGCTCGCACCGTGAGAACTGAGTTCAGTAGTAAGACACCTTGGTCTGCCCAGTGCTTGAGATAGCCATGGTGGACAGGCGGATAGCCCAAATCGGCTTGTAATTCCTTATAGATGTTTTGCAATGATGGTGGCACCGGCACTCCCGGCAAAACCGAAAAGCTGCAGCCATGCGCCTGGTTTGGTTCATGGTACGGGTCCTGTCCCAAAATCACCACTTTCACCTTATGATACGGAGTCCACTCAAATGCCTGAAAAATATGGTGCATCTCCGGATAAACGGTGTAATGGGAATATTCCTGTACCAAGAAATCATGTAGTTGTGCATAGTATGCCGATTCAAATTGTGGTTTTAAAACCGGCCACCAGTCATTATTAATCAGTTCTCTCACAATTAAGCACCTCAATTTCTATTTTATCATATCTTAATGGCGAATTATCGCGATGTTATCAAAAATGGTAACGCTGCCAACAAAAAAAGATCAGATTTGTTTTTTACATTAACTGATCCTGGTAAAATGTAAGAAACAAGCCGAGGAGGGAAGTCATGCCATGCGAAAATTATATTTACGTGACCGCGCCACCGATAGCAGCGCCACCGTCATCTGCGACCAGGATGGCCAGCAAATCTATCTGTTAACTGGCAAATGGGGGTTTCGTCATGACGCGCTCTCCCTCTATACCATGAGCGGTGATCTCTTGGCTGAAGTTCGTCAGCTTTCGTTGGGTATCACACCCAAATTTGCCTTATATCAAAATCACCAACGCGTCGGGACTGTTGGCAAGTCTCTCGGCTTTTTGAAAGAGATCGTCTACATTCAAGGGATCAGTTGGTTGATCGTCGGCAACGGCATCAATAATCATTACCGCTTTCTCCAGGGCTCGCGTTTAATTGCGACATTGGCTCCCGTCGACAAAACCGGACTCAACGTTGCCGAATTGAAAGTTTATGATCAAGCCGACGAACCGCTCGCCATCTTGGTAGCCACCATTCTCAATCATTGGTCGCACAACGGTGACAAAGCTCCCCTGATCAGTCGCTTTCGTCAGCGTTTTGGCCGCAAGATCAGTTCCACATTTCCCTGCAATTTCGCAATTCATAAGTTAGTCGACGAGCTTCATCACTCCCGTTTCAATTCACATTAATTATTATCCGATTAAGGTGGACATTTGGCAAAATTACATTAATAATAGAGACGGGATAAATAGCTGAGGGAGGAATTCATCAATGACGGTAACAATCAAACAGTTTTTGCAAATCAACGATATCACAATCGATGATGTCGCCAAGGAATTAAATCTTAGCGAGGCTCAACTGCAAAAGATCTTTAATACTTCCGTTGTCGAATGGCCAGTCAAAGTGATCAATGCCCTCGCCGTCATCACCCACTCCAATCCTGGTGAAGTGCTGGATGATCTCCAAGACGTTGACTTTAAGCTCGAAATTGACGATCAAGCCCAGACGATTCAAGGTGTCAAAATCGAAGATCCGGACCAGTTCAAACAAATGAAGGTCGGCGTTCGCACTACCTGTATCGAAGGTTGGGAACCGACGCCAGATGACATCCGTCAACTTCTCACGGATCTCAATGACCCTGATACGCCAGACCGCAAAGCCTTGGCTAAATTACTGGAAGATGACGATTAATTAAACACAAGCGACTCGCAACCGCTGGTAAAGCCAAACGTTGCGGGCCGCTTTTTTTATTCTCTTATTGCGGCTATCACTGGACGAGCTGTCGCAATTCCTTAAGCGCCAACGAGAATGACCGATAGCCATCACTAGTCAGAAAGTGGCCGCCCGTATTTTGCACGATCAACTTGGCTCCAATCCCATGAGCCACGGCAACCCCGTCCTGGTAGGGAGCAATCGGGTCATTCTGGGCACAGATAACGGTAGCCTTTGCTAGGCGCTCCTGAATTTTGTCATAATCAAGAGCTGGTTGAACAAAGGAAGCCAGTTCTGGATAGGCTGGCAGTTTCTCAGCAAAGGCCCCCACCAAAAGCAAACGCACTCCCGTTAGCTCTGTATGTCGTTCCACATAACGAAGCGCGGTGACGCAGCCCAAACTGTGGGCAACAATTGTCAACGCCGGAGCAGGCTGAATCTGGCTGTCGCAAGCGTCCTGCCATTGCTGAGGCTCCGGATTAAAAGGTGTCGGCAAGCTTAACCGCTCGACTTGAATTTGCGGCCGGGCTGCTTTCTCCAGCCAAGGGAACCAGTCATCGTCGCGAGTAGACGTACCATGAATTAAGTAGGCCTTTTTTTGCTTGGTCATAATCTAACCCCCACTATTGAATATTTACTACTAAGTCTAAGATACCACATCAAAGCGCTTTGACTATCCATCGCAGCTCTCATATAATTTCGGATAAGAATTCAGCGTGCAAAACAGGAGGTAAACATTTTGGCAACCATCTTTATCAAGGGCTTTGGCCTCATCGGTAGTTCCCTCGGTCGAGCTATCAAAGCGGCTCACCCGACTGACTGTTTGATCATTAGCGATCCGAACCCGGCCACCTTAAAATATGCCCATCAGCATGATTTAGCCGATCAAGAAGTCGATCATTTTCAAGGCGTGAGCGATGCTGACTTTGTGATTCTTGCTAGTCCCGTTTCTGCTATCCAAGATGATTTAAAGAAGCTGGCTACCTTACAGCTCAAGAAGAACGTCATCATTACCGACGTCGGCAGCACCAAACAGTCCATCATGGCCGCTGCTCGGCCCCTCCAAGAAAGGGGCATCACCTTTATTGGGGGTCACCCGATGGCGGGCAGCCAGCAATCTGGGGTGCAGGCCGGGCGAGGCAACTTAATTGCCGGCGCCTACTACTTCCAAGTCTGTCAACCACAAGATCTCAACGCCGCGTACCGAATTCAAGAATTACTGTACGGCCTAGATGCTCACTGGCTGTCCGTCAGTGCCAAAAAGCATGACCAGATCGTCGCTCAATTAAGCCACTTGCCCCACATCGTTGCTGCGGCCTTGGTGAAGCAAACCGCTGCGAGTTTCCGCGATGACCCGCACGCGCTCGAACTAGCGGCCGGAGGCTTCAAAACAATCACCCGGATTGCTTCTTCCGATCCGACAGTATGGACCGCCATCTTGCTTAATAATCGGACTGATATTTTGGAACAGTTGCAAGATTATATCAATGCCCTTCAAAAGGTGCAACAAGCCCTCCAAGACGCAGATAAGGACTCTATTTTCCAACTATTCAGCCAGGCTAAGCAAATTCGCGATGGTCTCAAACAAGCTGACAAACAATGATCACTTTGGCCATAGCAATTAGCACTTTTTAATAATTCGCTAATTTAATCCTCATCAGGCCTTGAAAAAGTTCCTCTTTTTTAATAAAATTGGCACAATTGTGTTTGAATGTTCCTTTCTAGAGCATTCATCCTGGTAATTTTGCTGCCAGGTGCACGAATTCTGAAGTAAAGAGGAATCAACATGAGTGAGAAGCAAAGTCAACCTAAACTAAAGCGGTCAATGACTGCTGGTCAGATGGAAATGATCTCTCTCGGCGGGGCCATCGGTGTTGGTCTGTTCATGGGTGCCACTTCGACAATCAAGTGGACCGGACCATCAGTAATGCTAGCCTACGCCCTGGTCGGGGTTATCTTATACATTGTGATGCGTTCGTTAGGGGAAATGATTTACATCAATCCCGGAACCGGCTCCTTTGCCGACTACGCAACGGAATACGTTCATCCCCTCGCCGGCTACCTTGCCAAATGGGCCAACGTCTTTGAGTACATTGTCGTCGGGATGTCCGAAGTGATCGCTGCAACCGAGTATCTCCAATATTGGTGGCCCAAGTCACCAACTTGGATTGCTGGACTGGTAATCATCGCCCTGCTGGTATTAGCTAACTTGGCGAGTGCTAAGGCCTACGGATCATTGGAATTCTGGTTTGCGATGATCAAAGTCGTCACCATCATTTTAATGATTATCCTCGGCCTGCTGATCATCTTCTTCGGGATCGGCAACGGTGGTCACCCGACCGGCTTCTCCAACTTATGGTCCCATGGCGGTTTCTTTACTGGCGGGGTCAAAGGTTTCTTCTTCTCAATGTCAATCATCGTGGGTTCATACGAAGGAATTGAACTCCTCGGTATTTCCGCTGGGGAAGTCGCCAACCCGCAGCAAGCGATCGTCAAATCAGTAAAGTCCGTCCTCTTTCGGATCCTGATTTTCTACATCGGGGCCATCTTTGTGATCGTCACCATTTACCCATGGAACAAGTTGACGGCCATTGGTTCGCCTTTCGTCCAAACCTTTGCGAAGATCGGCATCACCTCCGCCGCATCGATTATCAATTTCGTTGTCCTGACCGCTGCTCTTTCGGGTGCCAACTCCGGGATTTACAGTTCCAGTCGGATGCTGTGGAAACTGTCGCAGGAAGGCGATGCCCCGAAGATCTTCAATCATTTGTCCAGACGAATCGTCCCCAACGCGGCGATCTTAGGGATTTCCGGTGGGATCCTCATTGGGTTTATCCTCGACCTGATTGCGACGGCAATTAACAAGTCCACTTCCGACATGTTCGTAGTTGTCTTCAGTTCTTCTGTTTTACCCGGGATGGTGCCGTGGTTTGTGATCCTGCTGGCAGAAATGCGTTTCCGGCGCAATAACCCAGATCTGATGAGCAACCACCCCTTCAAGTTGCCGCTATACCCGCTGTCAAACTATTTTGCCTTCATCATGTTAATCGTAATTGTGATTTTCATGTTCATCAACCCTGACACTCGGGTATCTGTTACCGTTGGGGCTGCGGTCCTGATCATCGCTACCCTCGTCTACCTTCACCGTTGGGGCCTCAGTCGGACGCCACACGGTTTGAATGATAACCATTAATTAATAACGAAAAGCAGCAGCGATTCACTTCTTGACGAATCACTGCTGCTTTTTAAAACCATCCCGTCAAATTTTTGACAATAAAAAGGACTAGTGGAACCAACAACGCCGGCAAAAAGTTGAGCGTCTTCAGATCCCGAAGCTTTAACAGTGAAATCCCGGTGGTGGCAATCAAAAAGCCACCCACAATCGCAATTTCCGTTATCAATGGCTGCGTAAAAAAACTGGCTGACAAAAACTTCGCCACCAGATAAATGCTTCCCTGCCAAACCAGCAGCACGGGAGCTGCCGCCAGCATCCCCCAACCAAAACTGGCGCCGAAAGCAACTGCCGTCACCAGGTCCAGCGTCGCGTTGGTATAGAGCATCGTATTATCACCCTTTACGGCCGCCATTACCGGTCCCACGATCGACAAGGCGCCGATACAGTAGAGCAGCATTGCTGAGGTCAATCCCTTGCCCAGTTCGGATTTGCCACCACATTTTTCGACGAAGCGGTTAAAGCGGCCATCAACATCCCACCAGGTCCCCAACAGCACGCCAATCGACAGGCTCACAATAAACATCACCGGATAACGACTTTTCGGTAAATTATTGACCACGTTTTCAACGCCGATTCCGAGAGCTGCCAAGCCCATTGAACTAAAAAGCGCTTTTTCGTATTTTTCCTTGAGACCGCCTTTTATCAGACAGCCCGCTGCCGTTCCAACTAAAATCGCCAAAAAATTGGCAACGGTGCCAATCATTTTAATCCCCCCACAGAGTAACTATTTATTCACCATTTCAGTGTAACCGAGTTGCTTTTCACGCGTCAAATCCATTTTAACCTTCCCCCAAAACCAACCAGTCCCTCCTTAATTACATTCAAGTAACATTCCAGTTACAATGTTGTTATGAATGGCGGGGAGGCCTTGAGAAGCATCCCGCTCTTTTTTATACTTAATTGGTGTATGGAAAGAAAGAATGAGATTGATTTGCTTACTATCTGGAGGGAAATCAAATTTTAGTGCATCGAAAACAAAACCAAGTTAATTTGCATCATAAATTATTGACAATGACGGTAGCACTCGTTGCCGGCATTGGTCTGTGGGGCGCCAAAAACGCCCAGGCGGCTGATAATCAACCAGCTGCTACCACCGACGCAGCTTCATCGCTCGTCGCATCAAACGACAACAACAATAATAATTACAATTACAACAAAAACACCACTGACCTGACGGCAAATACCCAGCAAGGTTGGCAAGAAAGCAACAATAATAAGTACTACTATGCCAACGGCCAAAAACAAACGGGGTTGCAAACCATCAACGGTTCCACCTACTACCTCAATCCGAACCAAGGAGATAGTTACGGAGCTGTTCAGACCGGCTGGCAGCAAATCAACAATCACTGGTACCACTTTAATAATGACGGTGCAGCAGATACTGGCTGGTATGAATCCGCCGCTAAGAACTGGTACTACTTTAACGATGACGGAACCGCCAAGAGCGGCTGGTTCAAGTCAGGGGCCGGTAACTGGTACTATTTTGATAACCAAAATGCCTGGGCGGACAAAAATTGGCAACGGATCAACAATAACTGGTATTACTTCGACCCGACCAACACCTGGGCCGACCGGGGCTGGTTCAAGTCAGGGGCCGGCAACTGGTACTACTTTGACCAGCAAAACGTTTGGGCCCAGACTGGTTGGCAAAAGATCAACGGCGTTTGGTACTACTTCGATAACCAAAACGCCTGGGCACTGAAAAATTGGCAAAAGATTAACGGTGTCTGGTACTACTTCAAAGACTCCTGTGGAATGGCCGCTAACGAAGCCTTTAGCGATGGCTACAACAGCTACTGGGCTGATGCCAGTGGCGCAACCAGCCGTCTCAGTGGCCACCAAGCCTTTTTAGCTAGCATCAAGCAGGGCGCTTTGGAAGGTTGGAAGCAATTTGGCGTTTTGCCTTCTCTAACCGCCGCCCAAGCAATCTTGGAAAGTGGCTGGGGCCAATCTAAATTGGCCACCGAAGGCCATAACCTCTTTGGGATCAAAGGTAGCTACAATGGCCAATCCATCATGATGCGCACTGCTGAATATGGCGGTGGCGGTTATTATTACATTAACGCTGCTTTCCGGCGTTACAGTAACAACTCCGAAAGTATCCTGGACCACGGTCGTTTCTTAGCACAAAATTCCCGTTATCGCAACCTGTTGTGGGACCGCAACTACCGGGATGTCACTTACAAGATTCGTCTCGATGGTTACGCCACTGCCCCAAGTTACACTACGAGTCTCAACAACATCATTCAAAGCTACGGCTTAGATGCCTGGGATCGTGAAGTTTAAGTTCGAATTAATAATCTCGCAAAATAAAAGATAGCCAGCTGAAATGGATTCAATCATCCACTTCAGCTGGCTTTTTTCTTGTGGCTATTTCTTTGAAAACAGCAAAATGGCGACCAGCGAAATCCATCGATTCCGGCGGCCGCCATTTTTTAACTTAGTTATTGATGTAAGCTTTACAGGCTAATCGTCTGCTTCTTGTCGCTCAGTTCAACCTTCTTTACGTCACTGCCAATGTGCAGGTACAGCGTCGGCAAAGCCTTCAGAACACTAACATCGATCGTCAGCTTGCCATCCTTAACGTCAACCGTAATTTCACCATGGCGTTCGCCGTTTTCATCAACAACGGCTTGGGTGTGGTGACCTTCAGTCGGCTGATAAACATGAACTTCAGGAGCACTGAGGTAGTCGTACTCAGCGTGTTCAGCCTTCGGGTTGGTCAACAGGATCGAGTCCTGCTTTGCCAACAACGGTAGGCTCATGTAGTCAAACTTCTCGTCGAACCACTGACCGTCATCAACATCATAGTCCTTGCCCGTCAGGGTGTTAGTCCAGTGACCAGCTGGCAGGTAGTAGTGTGCTTCGCTACGGTCATTGAAGATCGGTGCTACCAACAGGTCGTCACCGAGCATGTACTGGGTCCCAAGTGACTGTGCCGAGGCATCGTCAGGGAATTCCATGAACATTGGCCGCATCATCGGGTAACCACTTTCGTGGGTAGCCACTGCCTGTGAGTACAGGTATGGCATCAGAGAAAGCTTGTTCTTGACGAACTTGCGAGAAACCGCAACGGCTTCCTCACCATAGTGCCACGGAACCCGGTATTCAGTACTGCCATGGTACCGACTGTGGGTAGACAAAAGACCGAATTGCGTCCAGCGCTTGTAAAGGTCAGCTGGACAGTGGTCGTTGAAGCCACCAATGTCGTGGCTCCAGAAACCGAAGCCTGAACTCATGAAGGACAGGCCACCGCGCAGTGAAGCTGCCATTGAAGTGTAGCGAGAGTCGCTGTCGCCACCCCAGTGAACTGGGAACTTCTGTGAACCAACCGTTGCGGAACGAGCAAAGACAGCAGCCTGCTTTTCGCCGTGAACTTCTTGGATTGCTTCGAAAACGGCCTTGTTGTAGAGGTAAGTGTAGTAGTTGTGCATCCGCTTCGGGTCGGAACCGTCATAGAAGACAGCATCCTTGACCGGAATCCGTTCACCAAAGTCAGTCTTGAAGACGTCGACACCCATCTTCAACAGGTCATGCAGGTAACCCTTGTACCACTTAACAGCGTCCGGATTAGTGAAGTCAACAAAGGCGTTGCCTGGTTGCCAGAGATCCCATTGCCAAGGATTACCATCATGACGCTTGATCAGGTAGCCCTTGTCGCGAGCTTCTTTGAAGAGCCGGGACTTCTGGGAAATGTATGGGTTCAACCAAACACAAACCTTGATCCCCCGGTCATGAATCTTCTTGATCAGACCTTCTGGGTCTGGGAACATGTCCTTATCCCATTCGAAGCTAGTCCATTCGAAGCCCTTCATCCAGAAGCAGTCGAAGTGGAAGACGTCCAACGGAACATCGTTTTCCTTCATCTTATCAATGATGCTCAGAACCGTCTTTTCACTGTAGTCAGTGGTGAAGGAAGTAGTCAGCCAGAGGCCAAAGCTCCAGGAAGGCGGCAATGCCGGACGACCGGTCAGCAAGGTGTAACGGCCGAGCACATCCTTAGCAGTTGGCCCGTAGACGATGTAGTATTGGATGCTTTCGCCTTCAACGGAGAATTGAACCTTGTCGTTGTATTCGGAAGCAACTTCGAAGGAAACCGTTTCAGGCTGATCAACAAAGACCCCGTAGCCGCGATTGGTCATGTAGAATGGAATGTTCTTGTAAGTCTGCTCACTACCAGTCCCGGCATCCTTGTTGACAATGTCGACAGATTGGCCGTTCTTGACAAAGTTGGTAAACCGTTCGCCCAGGCCGTAAACATTTTCGTTGACGTCAAGGTTCAAAGCTTCCCGCATGTAATGCTTGTGGTTCTTGGTATCCTTGATTTCGCCTTCCATGCCATCAACTGATTCGGTCAGCAGCTTGCCATCACCGAAAAACTTAATGTCAAATGGAGCTTTGTTACCGTAAGAGAACTGGGCTGTCAACTTGCCGGAAGTGAAGCTAACGCTCTGGTCTTCCTTCTTGACTGCCAACTTCTTCTTGGCATCATTTAAGTGGAATGATGGGCCTTTCGGCAGCTGATCAAAGTGGGTCAGCTTGATACCGATGATGTTTTCTTGCGGTGAGGTAACATCGATCGTCGTCCCACCCAGGTCGTTCATCTGTGAACGGTTGGTAACAACGGCGTATGGTGCAAACAACGTTGCTTTAGTTTGGTCATCATTTAAATGGTAATCATAAACTTCATGTGGTGACTGGATTGAGAAGTTGTCCCGTACCAGCCAGAGGCCATTAGTAAATTTCATATTTGTCTTCCTCCTAAACTAGGAATCAATAAGTTGTTATTAAGAACCAACTAACTTGACGCTTCAAATTGTAAGCGCTAACCGGTGAAAAAGTCAACCCCCTATTGGTTTTTATTTCATTAATTTTTTAAAGAGTGCCTCTGTAAAGGAAAGAAAAAATCTAAAGCTAAGAAATTAGGGAAATGTGCAAACGATTACAAGAAAGCCCTTGCATTATCGCCAAAATGGAGTATCATAAGTTGGTGTAAGAGAACAACTAACATTGACAGGCAATTGTTATTTCTTCTATCTACATTGTTAAATGCTTTAATTTTGGAGAGTGATTACTATGGATAAAGCCAATGTTGATGTAGAAAAAACTAACTTCGTCCACTGGCCTGAGCGGATCAGTTACGCAGCTAGTGATTTTGCATGTAACTTATCATTTGGTTTAATTTCAAACTTCTTAATGTACTTCTACACCGACGCCTTCGGAATTTCCGCAGCCGTCGTTGGGACGCTGTTCCTGGTTGCCCGGTTGGTTGATGCCGTCGATGGTCCTTTCTGGGGGATCATGATTGACCACACCCACACCCGCTGGGGCAAGAGCCGTCCTTACTGGTTATGGTTCAGTATTCCGTATGCTATCTTCTGTGTCTTAACCTTCACGACGCCAAACATTAGCGTCCAAGGTAAGATCGTATGGGCCTACATCACTTACATCGGTGTCGATGTTCTCTATTCATCAGTTAACATCCCAATCACGTCCGTCCTGCCAAACTTAACGCCAAATCCAAACGAACGTGTTACTCTGTCTACTATCCGTCAATTCTTCGGGACTGCCGGTGGGACGATTATTTCCGTCGTCGCTTTGCCACTGGTTCAAGCTTTGGGTCACGGCGACCAACGGAAAGGGTTCTTCCTTACTACTTTGATCATGGCGATCTTGAGTGCCATCATCTTGTTGAACACCTTTGCTAACACGCGTGAACGGGTTCAAACCAAGAACTCTCAAAAGGCCTTGCCAATCAAGACTTCACTGAAGGCCTTGAAGCACAACTGGCCATGGGCTGTTATCATCTTCATCAACTTCATTTACTGGTTGGGGATGCAAACACGGAACCAAGTTGCCGTTTACTTCTTCAAGTACAACATGCACGCTGCTTGGCTGACTTCCATTATGCTGGGTCTGCAATTGGCTGCCCTGCTGACTGTTGCCATTACGCCATGGGCTTCCAAGCGCTTCGGTAAGCGGAACACCATGCTGACTGGGATGCTTGTTGCCATCCTTGGTCAATTGCTGATGGCAATCGGTGCTAAGACCCTGAACGTTTGGGTCATCGTTGCTGCCAACATTGTTGTTAACCTTGGTACTGGTTTAGTTTCAGGTCTGATTGCCGTTATGCTTGCCGACTCTGTTGACTACGGTGAATGGAAGAACGGTGTGCGTGCCGAAGGGATCGTTACCTCCTTCTCAAGCTTTAGTGCGAAGTTCGGGATGGGGATCGGTGGTGCCATCACCGGTTGGATCCTGAATGCCGGTGGTTACGTTGCTAACCACGCCCAAACCGCTTCTTCATTGAACGCCATTACTGCTAACTACGTCTGGGTTCCAATTATTGGTTTCGCCCTTTCAGCTATTGCCCTGATCTTCTACAAGGTTGACTCCTTCGAAGGCCAGATGCAAAGTGATCTGCGTAAGAAGCACCTGCGGGAAAACGCTGAAGACAACAAGTAAACAAAACGGAATTAAGTAAATTCGAAAACAAGGGAATCCAGAAGCTAAGCACCTTTTCTGGGTTCCCTTTTTATCAAAATAAGGAGCAAGATCCATGACAACAACTTCAAAATATCTCAGCATTGATATCGGCGGCTCCAGCATCAAGTTCGGCTTAATGGACCACGCTGGCCAAATCATCAGTCGCGGCAAGGTTACGACGCCGCAAAAACTCGATCCCTTTGTCAAACAGATTCTCGCCCTCGTCAGTCAATATGTCAGCCAGATCAAGGGGGTTGCCATCTGTGCACCGGGCAAAATCGATCCCCATGACGGCCGAATCTACTATGGCGGTGCCCTGACCTTCCTCGACAAACTGAGTCTGCCGGAAACAATCCATCAGCATTTTGGCAACGATTTGATCGTCACCGTTGAAAATGATGGCAAGTGTGCTGCCCTTTCCGAGCTCTGGCTGGGTAACCTCCACGGTATCGACAACGGGGCGGCGGTCGTACTCGGCACCGGTGTCGGCGGCGGGCTGATCCTCGATGGTCACCTTTACCGGGGTACTCATTTCCAAGCTGGTGAGCTCAGCTTCCTACCTTCCTACGGCGCTCCTAATGATATTGTGAATAACAATTACGGAATTAACGGGTCGGCCGTTAAAATGGTTGCTAAAATCGCTAAGCACTACGGTTTTGACACCGGCGACGGCTTGCGTGCTTTTAAGAAAATCAAAAAGGGCAAGAAGTTTGCCAAGAAAGTCTTTAACAACTACTGTCGGCAAATTGCCGAAATGATCTTTGCCATCCAGTCCATCATCGATGTTCAGCGTTACGTCATCGGCGGGGGCATTTCAGCACAGCCGATCGTTGCCAAGCGAATCCACCATTATCTAAAAAAGATGGTAAAACGCCAAGCCACCATCAGCCATCCAGAAGTTGTCACTGCCCACTTCCATAATGACGCAAACCTTTACGGTGCCTTATACAATCTCTTATTGAGAGTCAACAACGAAATTTAACAGGAGGATTCATCCAATGTACCAAAATAATCCAGAAACTTTCCCTAAACACTTCCTCTGGGGTGGTGCAACTGCCGCCAACCAAATCGAAGGAGCTTGGAACATCGACGGCAAGCAGTTATCCGACTCCGGCTGTATCAAAGGGGCCGGCACCGGTTCGATTGCCGACACGCTCGACAATGCTACTCGTCAATCCCTGCAGGAAGCGATTGATGATCCCAGTGCGGATAATTATCCGAAGCGACGCGGGGTTGACTTCTACCATCACTACCAAGAAGATATCAAGCTGATCGCCAAAATGGGGGCAAAGGCTTTCCGAATTTCAATTGCCTGGTCCCGAATCTTCCCCCACGGTGACGAAGCGCAGCCGAACCAAGCCGGCCTTGATTTTTACCGTCGCGTCTTCCAAACGATGCACGAATACGGCATTGAACCAGTAGTGACAATTTCTCATTACGAAATGCCAGTTGGTTTAACAATGAAGTACAACGGCTGGGCTAGTCGGCAGGCAATCGACGACTTTTTGCGCTATGCCAAGACGATCATCGATGCCTACCATAGCCAAGTTAAATACTGGCTGACCTTTAACGAAATCAACACCGGTCTGACCGGCTTCCACGAAACCGGTGCAACCGAAGAAGACCTAACCACGGAAGACGAAAAACTGCAACGTCGCTTCCAGGCCCTGCATCATCAATTTGTTGCCAGCTCCCTGGCTACCAAGTACCTACACGAAGTGGATCCGACCTGTCGAATGGGCTGCATGCTGGCCAAGGCCATTACCTACCCGGCTACGCCGAATCCCAAGGACGCCCTTGCTGCTCAGCAGGAAAACCAGCTAACCCTCTTTTTCACCGACGTTCAGGTCCGCGGCGAGTATCCAAACTACATGAACCGCTACTTTGCTGATCACAACATCCACATCAAGATGGCGACGGACGATCAGATGATCATCAAGAAGTACCCGGTTGACTTTATCAGTATCAGCTACTACCATTCGGACGTCACTGCCGCTAAGGAAGGCCAGACAGGATTTGCTAGCAACTGTGAACACGTTCATAATGACTACCTGGAAGAAACACCATGGAAATGGTCAATTGACCCTGATGGCCTACGGATGTCCCTGAATGAACTCTGGGATCGTTACCAAAAGCCGATCTTCATCGTCGAAAACGGGATGGGGACGACAGATAAAGTCGGTGCCGATGGGGTTGTTCACGACCCTTACCGGATCGCCTACTTCCGTTCCCACATCAAGGCAACCAAGGAAGCGATCAAGGATGGGGTTTCCGTCATCGGCTACCTCGTCTGGGCTCCGATCGACATGGTCTCTAATTCCACTTCGCAGATGTCCAAACGTTACGGCCTCATCTACATCGATCTGCATGATGACGGTAGCGGGACGATGAAGCGCACGCCGAAGGATTCTTATTATTGGTTCCAACGGGTGATCAAGAGCAATGGTCAGGAACTCGACTAAGGTTATAGAACTCGTCGATCAACGGTCGGGCGTCTGGAAGCCTGGCTAGTTTTTATGAAAAATAAAGGGAGATGGATGAATCCAATAGATTCATTCGTCTCCCTTTTGCTTTCATCAATTTTGCCTTCACCGAGGTCGAGTCAGCGGATCGGCCACCGTGCTATCTCCGTTTTGCACATGGCGTTTTCGCAAATCATCAATAATTTCAGCATATTTGGCTTCTGTAATGGGGTAAGCCAGCATCAAAAGAATCGCAATAATTGACATCGCAATTGGATAGAGATAGGTAACCCCCCTAATCCCCATTAACGCTTGCGCCGTCTGCGCTTGATTAGGAACATAACCAACGATTGAAAGTACATATCCCGGAATAAAGCCAGCTGCTGCCGTCGCAATTTTCCTAAACCAGGTGTAGGACGAATAGGTAATTCCTTCGGCGCGTATATTAGTCTTCCACTCGCCATACTCAATGACGTCCGAGATCAAAGCCCAATTGAGGGCCGTCATAATCCCATTCCCGAAAAAGGCAATGCTCATTAAGATCGCAAAGGAAAGACCAGTATGGACCCAAAAGAAGCCAATAGTATCAGCGATTACCCAGATAAGTCCGCCGAGGATATACACCTTTTTCTTCCCAAAAAGCTTCGTCAGCTGTGGCATTACCCCTGCGGCAATAATTGAGCAGCCAATCGTAAAAAAGCTCATATAAGAAACAATTTTGATGTTATGAAGTACGTACTGGGCAAAGTAAAATTGAACAGCTAATTTTACGTTATAAGCTGAAAAGGTACAAAAATTGACTAGACATAAAATCAATAGAGGCCCGTTATGGAAGACGGCCTTAAAACCGTGGAAAATTTCCCGAATTGACTGTTTGTCGGACAAGGCTTTGCTAGTGTAGTTTTCCTTGATGTTGAAATAGCAAAGCCACTGAGCAATCACCCCAATAATAGCAAAGATAATCACCCCGACCGTATAACCCGCTTGCTGGGTCGGGAGCATCATCACAATCGGCATGAAGGCTACATTATCCAATAATAGCCCGGAATTGGAACCGATGTTGCGCCACGAAGCTAGTTGCGACCGTTCTTCACTGTTCTTCGTCATTGTTGGCTGCATCGAACCATAGGGAATGTTAGAAATGCTATAGACAGTTCCAAAAATCATGTAAGAAACATAGGCCCAAACGATTTTGCCAGTCATGGTGAAATTCGGAATGGAAAAATTAGCTATCAGCAATGACACCATCGGAATGGCAGCCCACAAGATAAATGGCCGAAATTTGCCGCGGGCGCCAATGTGGCGGCGATTATCGACCCAGGTTCCGACAGTAATATCAGCAAAGGCGTCCCAGACCTTAGCAACAACAAAAACCCCGCCCGCGATCGCCGGTGCGATCTTAATGGTATCAGTTAAGTATTTTAATAAATACAATTGGCCCATTTCAAAGACGACATTATAACCAAAATCTCCCAAACCGTATCCGACTTTTTCGCGAAGACTAAGCACTTTGGGAAAATTATCTTTGCTGGTGTCCATGAAGCTCTCCCTTGATAAAATGCATTAGTTGCCAGTTAAAATGTTAAAAAGTTTATCACAATAGTTATTGATTAAAATCCGATAATCACATAGTCATCCCATAACCACGAGGGCTTTGCATCGCATTTTATGCGGAGAGTCTCTTCATATTGGACCGTTAATTTTTACCATTAGCGCGACGCTCAACTTCCTTAAATGACGCCGAAAAAATCAAGATCACTCAATTGGTGGTTAACGGCATCGCGATAAACATCATTGACCAGATTAATGCCAGGTAAGTTCAGCTTGGCATCCTGAGCCAGTTGTTGAGCAATCTTGACATCTTTCCTCATGTTCTTAACGGAGAAGGCGGTCGCAAAATTTCGTTTGCCGATATTCTCCGCCTTCGTTTGCAGATAGAAATTATTCGCCCCACCGATCGAGATCGCCTGCAAAAAGGTCTGCCAATTAATATCATTTTTTTCCGCCAATAACATTAATTCATTCACCCCATTTTGAATCTCGCCCACGAGCATGTTATGGAGGATTTTCATGGTGATTCCCTTCCCAGCTTCACCGACGTAGTTGATGTCCGACCCCAAAATCTCAAGTAACGGTTTTATTCGTTCATAACTGGCTTTCGGGCCACCAACATAAATCCCCAGTGTCCCGTCGATTGCCTGCTGCTTCGACTTTACGACGGGCACGTCCAGGAAGATGGCGCCATGTTCTGCTAACTTCTTGCCCAGTGCCACAGAATCCTTTGGCGAAATCGTACTCAGGTCAGCAAAAATCTGCCCCTGTTTAATGACGGGATAAGCTTCTGCGTGGACCTCGGCAACACTCGCTGCCGTCGGGACTGAAGTGAAGATCACGTCAGCGTTTTTAACGACTTCCCTGCTGCTGGCACAAGCATGTGCACCCTGATGAACTAAGCAGTCAATATTTGTTTGGTGATGGTCATAGACATATACCGGCTGACCACTCTGCTTAGTCAAATTGTCAGCCATCGCCTTGCCCATAATTCCTAAGCCTACAAAACCAATTTTCATGATGCATCCCCCTAATATTGAATAACTGGCAATTGTAATAAACTTCCTAACTCGGCTACTTCTTTAACCACGTCCCCGTAAGCTAATGCAAAGTGGGGTTCATAGCCTTGGGCAATCGCCGTCTTTAAAAACGCTTCCGCATCACAATCCAGCTTAATTTGTGCACTGGTCCCCTGGTAGGCGTTAGCGCGGTCTAGAACCGTTCCGCTTAAGGTTATCAACCGGTAACCGTCCCCGGTAAAATTAACGCGTAGCAATGTGACCTTCCCCGGCTTAAGACCAAAATCCATGGCTAAACCGATTTTTCGGTTAGGATGCACTCCGGCACGAGCTCTCGTTCGCTTGTTAGCTAACGAGAAGGCTGCAAAACCACAGTGCCACATTACAATTTCATTGCGTTCGGGGAAACAATTGACGATATCACCTAGATAAGGAGCACTAGTCGTTAATTCTTGCAGGATAAACATCGATAAGGATCCATGGATGTCATGCTCGCACGCCGTTGGGAATTGCTGGTCCGTCAATTGAGAAAAGATCCCACAAGGTGCGGCGTGCAAGGCAGTAAAAAAGTCAGGCCAGCAACGCATTGCTAATGAGCTTAGATGATCTTCTTGGATATAGTGTTTCGCAACGGCAGTGAACTGGGCAAAACGTTTGACCGTCTCATCTGCCGGGTTGAGGCCGACTACCCTTTCTTTGGCAAAGTCCATCTCTTTTTGGTAAGCTTGTGTGCTAACGGTCTCGGCCTGTTTCAACCAATCGGCGAGTTCATATTGAAACAGCGAAACGCCAAATGTATCATGGATCAACTGATTGTCCGCATCGGAAAAATAAAAGCCAGCAGGATATTTACCAACGACGCCTAGGTGCATACCATGAAGGCGACGATAGACCGCCACTACTTTTAAAAGAGACTTTAGCTTTATCACCGTCTGGTCTTCATCCGGATTGCCAATTAAGCAACAGTATTGACGATGATTAACCATTAGAGTATTAGCCGTACTCATGACCCCCGTCAAAGTGTTGAGCCGTAAACGTCCCCCGTTTTCAAGATCTTCGCGAAGCCCCCAAATGATCACCGGAGCGTTCACCAAATCAATCGTTTGACTAATAAATTGTCCATCAACAAAGGTAATATCCTGGAAGACGACTGCATCCCAGTGCTGGCCAGCTTGACTAATGAAGTTATCCAACTTCACCGGGTCACTCAATAATTCATCAGGTGCCGATAACTCTATGCCAGGTAAATTAACCAAGGCCTGCTTGCTCTCTTTAAACATTTGTTCAGCTAAATTAACGTCAAATGTCAACCGGGCGACTGGCAAATATAAAACTTTCATTGTCAAGACTGGCAACTCCTCTCAATTAGGGTATGAACTAAAAAATTTTTGTTTGAAAATTTAATCAACTGAAGAATTAAGCAATTGTCGGCTGATGATATATACCAATTGGCATTTTAGCTGATGAGTCGAAGCCATCCATTCATTATGAACGCTATCAGTATCGGTCAAATCAACAAGTGTTTCATCCCACCTAAGCAAAATTTTTCTTCACAGTTTAGTATACCAATTTTTGGCAAGAATGGAACCGTTTTCTTTATAAATCAACGATAAGCAGATTAATCAGAATAATGATCAAAAGAATTAACACTACCTTGCTGGCCAAATTAAGGGTAAATTAAAAGGCAAGACTCTGGTTCAATCCCAAAATCTTGCCTTAGAACAATTATTTAAATTTCTCTTGTGAAAAGATTCCCGCTTCACCGTTCTGGAGAATCCTTCTTTTGTGATGATCTTTTTACTTTGATTGCTTAGTCGCTTGCTTTGGCGACTTCATAAAAAGACTGATCAAGATTACGATGACCGTGAAAGCGATGATACCGATGGTCAGGGCAGTAGCACCGGCCGAGCCCAGCTTGCCCAGGATGATCCCTGGAATCAAGTAATCGGTATCGGCGAAGGTCGAAGCGGCCATCTTCAGGCTGCCTAAGACTGGCAGGACGAAGAGCGGTAAGAAACTAATGATAATCCCATTCACGCTGGCACCGATGATTGCGCCTCGACGACCACCCATCGAATTACCATAGATCGCTGCTGCGGCACCACAGAAGAAGTGGCCGACAACACCAGGGATAATCACCGTGGTGTGCATTGCAATCATGATGAACATGCAGATCGTTCCGACGATAAAACTGACAACAAAGCCCAGCAAAACCGCGTTGGGAGCGTAAGGGAAGATGATTGGAACGTCCAGGGCAGGCTTAGAATTTGGAACCAATTTCTGAGCAATCCCCTGGAAGGCTGGAATGATTTCAGCCAAAATCATCCGAACACCTTGAAGGACAACGGCAAAGCCAGCAGCAAAGGTCCCGGCTTGAACAATCGCATAAACGATGAAGTTCGTGCCCGCGCTCAGTTTGCTTTCAACAAAGTGAGGTCCACAGACAATAGCTAAAATGATGTAAACAATTGACATCACCAAGGTAATTGAAACCGTTGAATCACGCATAAAACCTAGTGATTTCGGGAAGTTAATGTCTTCAGTGTCATGGGACTTGTCCCCAAAGAGCTTCCCGCACCAACCAGCAATCGCGTAACCGATGTTACCGGTGTGGCCCATGGCAACCGTATCCGCTTTAGTAATGCGCCGCATAAATGGTTGACACAGTGCTGGCGTGACGGTAAACAGGGTTCCTTCAAACAGGCCACCGAGAAGAATCGTCTTCCAACCAGAGCCCATGCCGGCTGAAATCATTACAACGGCCGCAAAGCAAGCAACATAGAGCATCGCCTGACCAGTTAAGAAAATATACTTAAACTTCGTAAAACGAGCCAGCAAAACGTTGACAATCATCCCGACCAGCATAATCAGGGCTGCGGTGGAACCATATTTCACCAGGGCGATCGCAACCACGGCTTCGTTACTTGGCACAACCCCTTGAACACCAAGGGCAAACTTAAACATTTTAGCAAATGGTGTTAAGGCGTTGCTCAAGATCGTGGAACCACCCGTTAAAATCAGAAAACCAGCGAAAGTTTTAATTGAACCCTGGATGACATTAGTAGCCGGTTTCTTTTGAAGAACCAGTCCCAGGAATGCGATCAAACCGACCAACAGCGCCGGCGTAGTCGCAACGCTCTTAAAGATATTTAAAATTGCATTCATATTGAATCCCCTAAATGGTATGATTGCTCTGTGACGACGAGAATATTAAGTCGCAAACAATAATTGCCGTCACATTGGTTACAAGTTAATCGTGGTCAATGCCTTCCTTATCGAGGATGGCGTTGACCTTTTCTTTTAATTCATCGGCATCCACCAAGCTCTTCAAGACAATCACACGGTCTTTGGGTAAATTAGCAGCAGCGGTCTCCAGCGTTGGGTCGAGGAAGAAGTAGTCCGCCTGATCAGGTGTTGCACTACCAACGTCTGAGTGATCGACCTCAATATCTTCCTTCACATTTTCCTGGTTGAGTAAGTTCTGGATGTTCATCTGAACCATAAAACTGCTACCTAAACCACTTTGGCATAATGCTTCAAACTTCATAATTAAATCCTCCTTTAGCCTTTTAATACTTGCAAAATTTCATCAACAGATTGGGCGTTGAGCAAAGCCTTTTGCTTGCTCTGGTCCATTAACACTTGCGACAGTTCCTTAATCACTTCCAGGTGACTAGTGCTGTCAACCGCTGCCAGGACGAACCATAAGCGGATCGGATGATCCTTGTTCACTAAATCAACATCCTGCTTGGTCTTCATCAACGCCAAGCCAATCCGTTTCACGCTTTGGCTCGGTCGTGAATGTGCTAAAGCAATTTCGGGACCGATGTTAATATAGGGTCCCTTCTTCTTCACAACTTCTACCATCGAGTTGACATAGTCCTTCCCGATCGTGCCGTTATCAACCAACGGCTGCGCTGCTTTGCGAATCGCTTCCTGCCAATTCAAATGGTCAGCTTCAACTACTTGAATGGTGTCCTTCGTCAGTAAATCTAGTGCCACGTCTTCACCTCATTTCCTTTCCTCGTTTACATTGTGTATCTTACATTTCTGTGCAATCGCTAACAAGTGCAATTCAGTTACTTGGCAAAGTGCAAAAAATTAACTACACTGTTGATATACACCTAAGGAGGCGCCGCTAATATGAAGACGTTTCAAACTAAACATGGCACCCAGCTCATCCAAGAACTGCTAGCGAGTCCCAATCCAATTGCGTTAACGACTCTGCGCAGCCACTTGCACCTGTCCCGGCGGAGTTTTTATTACACCCTCAAGCAAGTCAACCAAGAACTGGCTGCGAGTGGCTTAGACGAAATCGAAAACATTCGCAATGTCGGTTATCAGCTGCCCGAAAATTCGCGTCAGAGCCTGAACCGGTTATTTCAGCAGCAAAAAAAGGCCTCCAGTTTTCAGCAACTGTTTAGCCGTTACTATTACTTCCCACAACTATCCCAAAAGAAACGGCAACTCTTAATCATCTTTGGCCTGATCTCGCGCCCCACCACCTCACTTAACCAGCTTGCTGCTTACTTTTCTGTTAGCAAAAACACCATTTTAGCTGACCTGCGTCACATCCAAGAACGTCTCCAAAGTACGCATTCGCCCTTGACGATCCAAAACACCGCCATTGGCAAGCAAGTTGTCGGCGACGAACGGATCAAACGTCGCTGGGTCTTTGCCAATTTTGAACAATTGATGGACCTGATTGCTCCTCAGGTTAATTTCAACTCAAACAAGTATTACTATCAACAACTGCAACTTCTCGAAAAAATCACTGGCAATGCCTTTACTGACAACTCGGTCCACCTGCTGGTCAACTATTTTGGCTGGCAATTTGAACGACTACAAAACCTCCCCGATGCAGTCTTAGCAGCTAATCTTGAACAAAGTGACAAATTTTCCTTGACCTTAACCTGGGCTAAAAGTTTCCTAGCTGATTTGCATCTAGGCACCAACAACAAAGGAGAAGCTCCCTTTCTGGCAAAGATCGTCAACAGTCAGGCCTATCAACACATCAATTGGCAAAACCCGATGATTAAGCAAATTAAGCAGGTCGCTAGCGAAGTCATCCGAAGTTTTAACAACGTAGCGGGAGTCCACTTAGCCAGTCAAAATGGGCGCCTAGTCAACGATCTGACAGTCCATCTAGTCCCTACTTATTACCGACTCCAGTTTGATATTCCTTATCACAATCCCCTTTTGCGCCAAATTAAACACGGCCACCAAGAGACTTTTGAATTAACTAGAGCCGCCGTCAAACCATTTGAAAAGTTTGCCCACGCTAAGTTATCAGATGACGAACTCGGCCTCGTCACCGTTTATTTTTCTGGCGCCCTGCACGCC
This sequence comes from Limosilactobacillus difficilis, assembly GCF_947387495.1. Taxonomy (GTDB): domain Bacteria; phylum Bacillota; class Bacilli; order Lactobacillales; family Lactobacillaceae; genus Limosilactobacillus; species Limosilactobacillus difficilis. The sequence goes on along the minus strand of NZ_CANDNU010000004.1, from coordinate 52,151 downwards.
CGATCCGTAAACCCCAAGCAAAAAGCCGGTGCCATGGTCGTCTGTTCCAGCGGGATCGGCACGTCAGAGCTGTTAATCACTCAACTGCGTTCCCACTACCCGAGTGTGAACTTTATCGGTCCCTTTAACACCTTCGAGTACGAAAACGCCTCCCTCGATAACATCCGGCTCGTCCTATCCACAATCAACCTGCCCAAACTCAATGACAATTGCAGCGTGGTCACCGTCCCAGTCATCCCTGGTCCCGGCGATTGGCAGCTTATCGATTCCCAGCTCCTCCAAGCCCAACTGATCCAGACCCCCTTGAACCAGAAAATTAACGTCACCACCTTGATGGATATCATCGCCAATTACGCGCGGATCATCGAACCGCAAAAACTCGAAGCCGCTCTCCACGACTACCTTAACAAGCAGCTGATCAGTCCTGACACACCACTGACGCCAAAGGTCAGCTCCAATGTCGCGATTTCTTACTACCAACAGCCCGTAAACTGGCAAGAAGCGATTCGCATCAGTATGGACAAACTAGTGAGCGACGGAACAGTCCAACCTACTTATAGTGACCGAATTATTGAATTAACGCAACAACACGGCGCCTATATGGCAATCGGCAAGGGCGTCTTTCTCGCTCACGCGGCCCCGCGCGCTGGGGTAAATAAGCTCGGCTTTGCCTACACTTTTTTTGCCCATCCCTTCCACGTCAGCCCGGATAAAAAGATTAACTTTGTCGTTGCCCTTGCCCCCATTGACCAGAAAAAACACCTGGCAACCCTGAGCCAATTGCTGACTTGTCTCCAGGATGAGACCTGGCTGAACCGGCTCCAGCATGTCCAGTCAACTTTTCAGCTGCGTCGGCTCTTAATTGAAGGCGGCCTCTACAAGTCCGCCCGTACTGACCACCCCTAATTGCCAATTTTGATAGGGGTTTCATTAAAAAATAATGATGATTCCCCTCCCTCTTTTTTAATTTTCATCGTAAAATAGGAAGAACGGAGGGAAAAAGTTTTGAAAAAACACAAGTCAATCTACACGAAGGACGTCGTCTTAGTGATGGCCGCGTCGTTCTTCTTCATGTTCAGTTCTATGTTCGTCAACCCGTTGATCAACGGCTACGCTAAGGAATTGGGAGCTTCCAGTTCCTTTGCCGGCCTCATCGTGGGCTTGATGAGTCTGACGGCCATGTTTCTACGTCCGATCGCCGGTCACTTAACTGACCGCTTTTCACGTTATGGGCTCTCCTTTGTCGGCGGCATCTTCATCTTCCTGGGAATCTGTGGCTACATTGTGACCCCGAATGCCCCGCTCCTGTTATTCTTCCGCCTGCTCAACGGGACCGGTTACGTGCTCGCCACCGTCTGCATGACTACCTGGCTTGCCTTCCTGGTCCCCCGACAGCACGTCGGCGAAGCGATGGGTTTTTACGGTCTGATGAACGCCCTAGCGATGGCAATGGGGCCGGCCATCTCGATCAACCTCTACCACCGAATCGGCTACCGCCATTCGATCATTCTGGCGGCTCTCTCTGCTCTGTTGATGGTTATCAGTATCCAGTTTGTCGGTGACCACGCCCAACCATCTCCAGCCGCTCGCCAAGCTAAGCCCGAGCACTTTGAAATTATTCAGCCCCGCGTCATTCCAGTCGCCCTGCTGATCGCCCTCTTCGCGATCCCTTATTTCACGACCCAAGCCGACATCGTGACCTACGTTGAACAACGCCACTTGACCGTCGCAGTCGGCTACTACTTCCTAATCTACGCGGTTGTCCTCCTCGTCTTGCGGATCGCCTTGAAGAACTACTTTGATACCGTCCGCTTCGGTGCGTGGTTTTGGACCAGTTTTATTGCTATGGGGATCTACATCATCTTCCTGACAATTATGAAGACTAACTGGGAGATGGCGATTGCGGCCGCCGGAATGGCCGTCGGTTACGGCATTATTTACTCGGTTCTGCAATCCACGGCGATGTTACTGGCCCCGATGAGTGAACAAGGCCTGGCCAGCGCGACCTTCTTCCTCGGTCTCGACATTGGGATGTCACTAGGTCCTATTCTCGGTGGGATCATTGATGAAGTCCTGCCAGTTAAGTATTTCTACCTCGTTGAATTTATCCTGATGCCACTAATTCTGATCATTTACCTGCTGTGGCGTAAACGGCTGAACGGTGCCATCGACCAGCATTAAAATCAGCAAAAAAAGCATGCGACTATTTCATCCCCATGCAAGGAATGAAAATAGCCACATGCTTTTTTGTTTTATCTTAGGCGCGCCGCCACTGCAAGAGCTGGTGCGACATTTGCTTGGTTTGGCCGTAAACCTGCCGATAAATTTCGTAGAGGGAATTATAACGTTCCACTGCCTTTTCCTCTGGCAGATAATGCTTACCAAAGTGGACGAAGGCCTTGGCACATTCTTGCAACGACGTGAACCAACCGAGGCCCGTCGCGGCAATCATTGCAGCCCCGAGACCCGGCCCCTGCTCATTGGTCAAGGCAACAACTTCTTTATTGAAGATGTCAGCCTGTAACTGCAACCAAAATTCGCTCTTGGCACCGCCACCAATAGCCACAACCGTCTCAAAATCCTGACCGTTTTGTTGGTAGATGTTCATCACGTCACGGAAGCTGAAGGTGATCCCTTCCATCACCGCCCGAGCGAAGTCATCACGGGTCTGCATGTTGTCGACCCCGATAAAACTCCCCCGGATATCTGCATCCGCATAAGGAGCCCGTTCGCCATCAATGTAAGGGGTGAAGAGCAAGCCGTTAGCGCCAAGGGGTCGTTTACTGGCCCGCTCGACCATCGTATTAAAGTCAATATCAGTAGCAAAGTGGTGCTTAAACCAGTTAAGAGAATTGCCGGCCGACAACGTGACCCCCATCGAGTAATAGGTGCCCGGAATAGCGTGGCATTCGTACTGCACCGCCCCATGGTAGTCATTGTTGGCGTCAGCTTCGTATTTCAATACAACCCCGGAGGTCCCAATGCTGCTCATCACCATCCCCGGCTGCAGAATGCCCGCGCCGACAGCCCCGGCGGCATTGTCACCAGCACCGGCAAAGACCTTCGTTGCCGTCGTCAACCCTGACTGCTGGGCATAATCAGCACTGATATTGCCAGCCAAGTCAATTGACTCCATCAATGGCGGACACATCGACAGCGGAATGTCAAAGGTATCACATAATTCCTTACTCCACTGCCGCTTCTTGATGTCGAGCAGAACCGTGCCCGTGGCGTCAGAATAGTCCATCCCCTGCTTACCAGTCATTTGATAACGAACATAATCTTTCGGTAGCAAGAATGAGGCAGCCCGTTGCCAAATTGCCGGTTCATTTTCTTTGACCCATAACAACTTCGGCAGGGTAAATCCTTCCAGCGGCCGATTGCCAGTCAGTTCGATGAAGCGGTGACCCAATTTCGCTTCGATTTCTTGGCACTGCTTGGTCGTTCGGGTATCGTTCCAAAGGATCGCCGGCCGCAGCACCTTACCGGCCGCGTCCAACAGGACAAGACCGTGCATCTGTCCGGCATAGGAGACGGCTTTAATCGATTCGGCAGGCAAGCCGTCGTCTTCGATCAAGCGCTTAATGTCAGAAGTGGCCCCTTTGACCCAGTCTGCTGGATCCTGTTCGCTGTAACCCGGTTGTGGTTGGTGTAATGGATACTCATAGCTTTCTTGAGCGGCAATCTGGCCTTTGCGATCCATCGCCGAAACTTTGACGGAACTAGTACCTAAGTCAACACCGATAACATATTCATCCATAGTAAAAACCTTCCTTGATGAAAAAGGACCCAGCACACGTCTGGTGAGCAGGTCCTCCTTCCTTGTTGATAGTTTGTAGTTTGTTAGTCTGTTGCAGTTACTTAGCTAAGGTTTCGATCATGAAGTGGTTGATAGTGTCCTTAATTTCCTCAAGGTGATCAGACTGGGTTGCGGCCCGCAGTTCAGACTGTGGCGTGTCGATAACCGTCTTTTCAATGCTCTTGAAGTCTTCCTTGCCTTCTTCAATCCGCTTGCCCAGACCTTCGTCCCAGCTAGCGTAACGCTTCTTGATGATTTCGTCCAGGAAGCCATCTTCTTTCATGGCTGCAGCAACCCGCAGACCAGCAGCAAAGCTGTCCATGCCGACGATGTGGCCGTAGAAGAGGTCTTCCGGCTTGAAAGAAGTCCGCCGTGGCTTAGCGTCAAAGTTCAGACCACCACGAGGGCCGATACTACCATTTTGAATAACTTCCCACATTGCGGCAGTGGTTTCGTAGAGGTTCGATGGGTATTCGTCGATATCCCAACCGATCAGCTTGTCACCCTGGTTAGCGTCCAGTGAACCGAGGAGACCGGCTTCGCGAGCAACCCGGATTTCGTGTTGGTAAGTGTGGCCAGCTAGGTTAGCGTGGTTGCCTTCCAAATTCAGCTTGAAGTCCTTGTCCAGGCCGTATTCACGCATGAAGTTGATGGTCGTAGCAGCGTCGAAATCATATTGGTGAGTCGTTGGTTCCTTCGGCTTTGGTTCGAGCAACATCTGGGCATCAAAGCCAATTTCATTAGCGTAGTCCTTTGCCATGTGGAAGAACTTAGCAATGTGTGATTGTTCGCGCTTCATGTCGGTGTTCCACAGTGATTCGTAACCTTCACGGCCACCCCAGAAGACGTAGTTTTCAGAGCCAACCCGTTTCCCGATTTCCAGACTGTGCTTCAGTTGTGCGCAAGCGTATGCGTAAATCTTAGCTGACGGCGCGGTGCCGGCACCTTCCAAGAAGCGTGGGTTCGTGAAGAGGTTCGAAGTGTTCCACAGAACCTTCATGCCAGTGTCCTTTTGGTATTCGACGATCTTGTCGACGATCTTATCCAGGTTCTTGTTCGTTTCTCGCAGGGTGTCGCCTTCAGGTGCCAAGTCCCGGTCGTGGAAGCAAAGGAAGTTAACACCAAGCTTTTGGTAGAATTCAAAAGCGTAGTCAACCTTTGCCAGCGCCTGATCCATCGGGTCGCTGTACTTGTCATAAGGACGTTCAGCCGTGCCATCACCGAATGGGTCGACCAAGCGTTGGTCAAAAGTGTGCCAGTAAGCAACGGCAAAACGCAACCAGTCCTTCATCTTCTTGCCCAGGATTACTTCGTCCGGGTTGTAGTATTGGAATGACAGCCCGCTGTGAATATCCTTGTGTGGGCCAACATAGTTAATCTTATCGATTCCTTTCCATAAATCACTCATTGTGATTTCCTCCTCAGTTCAATGGTTATTGTCAATTTGGTTTGTTTAAACAACTAACTTACAACTATTAGTATAACGCTTACATTTTTCTTGTAAAGGCTTTTCAATAAAAAAACTGGGAAAAATCAAACGACTTTTCCCAGGAAATTTCAATTCAATTAACTAGTACCGAAACCGCAGCTGCAGGTCATGCATCTGGAAGCAACGATTAACTACCAAGGAGAAAGAGCCAAGCAGTTGAGCATCACGCGAATGGCGAATAATTGCAATTGGCCGATCCTGGCCCAACTTAACTAATTCCGCCTTGAGCTGGACATAGAGTTCCGGCACTTCGTCCATCAAGATGGAATTGATGTAGAGCACTTCGGGGTCATAGGAAACTGTCGCCCCAAAAATTGCTCGGGCCAGCAAGGACGAGAACGCCCTGACCTTACGATCGACTGCCGGATCATGGCGATCAATCAACCGCTGCAGGTCATCACGTTCCACCTCATGACCTTCCAATTGGCTAAGCTCATGCAACAAGGCATACTCCGAGCAAAAATCCTCAATTTTGCGTGCCTGCTTGGTCTTCGGGTCGAGGTAGACATTCCGTCCGATTTCGCCGGCCAGACCGTGACTGCCACGGTAAAGCTGGTTGTTAATAATGACCCCGGCACCAACCCCCCGGTGGATACTGACGGCTACCAGGTTATGATTTGGATAGCGGTCATCGAAGTCCCGCTCGTAGATGGCCGAAAGGTTGGCTTCGTTTTCGACGACGACAGGGACGTGATACTTGTCTTCAAAGTGCTTTTGCAGGTTGATGTTATCAAAGTCGACGAATGGTGAATCGAGAATTTGGTCGTGGAGAACTACCCCATGGACGGAAAAGCCAATTCCGATCAAACCGTTGATAGTATTATTCGATGCCACGACCCGGTCCAACTGCTGCTCAACTATAGGCAAGATATCGGCGAGCTGATTGCTATGAATTCGCTCCTGCTTGAAATAGTTGATCTCGCCGTCCAGGTAGTTAACCATCATATGTAGGTGGTCATAGCCAAAGTCAAAACTGGCGATGAGGCCATACTTCTTATTGATCTGAATAAGCTTCGGGCGCCGGCCACCACTAGACGTCGATTCCCCCTGTCCTACTTCTTCAAAGAGCTGCTGGTCATCGAGTTCGTTATATAAAGAAGAGACGGTTGACTTATTCAAGCCAGTTTGATGGGCAATCTCAATTCGAGAAGTAGGCTGGTGATTGAAGACTTGCTGTAATAATAATTTTAGATTTCGCCGGTGTTGAAACGGCTTACTGGTTGACGGTGTCATATTCATTTCTCCAATTAATATTCTGTGGTTAGTTTGTTTTTACAACTATCAATCATATTATAACACCATTTGACATAAAAGCGCTATCATTTTTGGTAAAAGCGTAAACTAAAAACGGTCGAGCACCCTGCCCGACCGTTGTGACGAAAACAATTGTTGTTTAGTTTAACTTCTTTGCAGCATCCATTGCCTTCATGAGTTCTGGATTCTTAGAATGGCAATCCTTGATCATTTGGACGTCAGCAGCAGTTAAAACAACTTGATACTTCTCTTCTTCAGCCATTATAATTACCTCGCTTTTTTTGATACACCTTGACTATACCACTTCCGGGCAAGCAAAAACCATTTAATTTATGAAAGCTGATGATTATTCCCCTCAAGCCGGCATTCTCTATCGTTAATCCACCGGCTCACCGCTATTTTTCACCAAACTTTCCAGCACTTGCAGAACCCCACTCTGGTCGTTGCTCGGTGCCCGGTGCCGGGCGAGACGGGCAACCAGCGGACTACATTTCGCCATCCCGTAACTGTGGGGAGTGCACTGCATCATCTGCTCATCGTTATCTGAATCACCAAAAACCATCAACTCGTCGGCCGTCAAGCCCCACTGGGCGAGCAGATGCCCCAGGGCAAAGCCTTTATTCACTCCGGGAATGATAATGTCCATCGCTCCTTGGCCACTAGCAACGGCTTCAGCATCGTGGCCAAAAGCTTTGTTAAATTGGTCGCACAGTTGGGCAATTCGCTGATCATCCCCGATAAAGAGACTGATCTCACCAAATTTATCATCCGGCAAAGACACAAAATCGCTCAACTCTTGAACCGCATAGTTATACTTGTACATCATCTTTTTAAAAGTAGGCCGACAACTGGTAAGCATGTAGCCGGCATGTACCCCGTTCAAAAGAAAGTCAACGTCGGGCAAATCCAGCAAGTAGTCGACGATCCGCCGTATCACCGCTGGCTGAAAAGATGATGAGAGAATCAGCTGGCCCCGATCAAAAATAAAGGCCCCGTTGTCACTCGCATAGACCATTTCTTGATCCTGATGGGGGAAGAAGGAGCGAATCTGCTGGTACTGGTTTCCGCTGGCGACCATGAAGCGGATGCCAAGCTGACTAAGCTGGCTGTAAACGCGGTCGAATCGCTCCCGGTCGTAATCATTTTGCGAATTGAGAAAGGTACCGTCCATATCGGTTGCCACGAGTTTAATCATCGCTGTTCTCCTTGGGGTTGGCCAGTGCCCGTACCCGGATGACCGGTTTAATGCGACGCAATTCTTCCTGCAGCTTGACCAATTGGCTGTCCGGTACCGCATCGATATCAATAACCGTGTAGGCAATCTCGTTGCGGGAGCGGTTGATCATGTTCGTAATGTTGAGCCGGTGCTGGGCGAGGATCGTCGTGATCTGCCCCACCATGTTCGGCACGTTCTGGTGGATCATGGTTAACCGCAACGGCGCACTAAAACCCATTTCCACCGTTGGGAAGTTGACCGAATTGATGATTTCGCCTGTCTCCAGAAAACGGCGCAAGGTCTGGGCACCCTGTTTGGCACCGTTAACTTCAGCCTGGTGAGTCGTCCCACCGATATGAGGTGTCACGACCGTCTTCGGGTGCTGCAAAATCTTGGGGCTAGAAAAGTCAGTCGCATATTGCCGCAGTTTACCGCTGTCCAGGGCGTCACAGACCGCGTCATCGTCAACAATCCCGTGACGCGAATAGTTGAACAGCACTGCGCCATCCTTCATCTGGGCCAGCTCCTCCGCCCCGATCAAATTGCGATTCTTTTCGGTATAAGGGATATGGATCGTGACATAATCTGCATCGGCCAAAACATCCCGCAGCTGCTTGGCCCGGGGAATGGAGTTGGACAGGCGCCAGGCAGAATCAACCGAAATGAAGGGATCATAACCGACCACGTTCATCCCCAAGTTAAGAGCCGCTCGGGCAACCCGGGAACCAACATTGCCGAGTCCGATAACGCCGATCTTCTTGCCCAGCAATTCCGTCCCGGCGAAGTGGTTCTTCCCCTTCTCCGTGCTGACTGAAACGTCGCCACCGCCGAGCTTCTTCGCCCAAGCGATGGCCGGAATCACCGGTCGCGCTGATAGAACCAGCATCGCCACCATCAATTCCTTGACCGCATTTGCGTTTGAACCCGGCGTGTTAAAGACCACCGTCCCCTGCTTAGTGCACTGATCAAGGGGAATGTTGTTAACCCCGGCTCCAGCCCGGGCAATCGCCAGCACTTGCCGGCCAAACGGCGTCGCGTGCATGTCCTGACTCCGGATCAGCAGGGCATCGGGATCCTGGCCATTGTTGACGCGGTAGTGTTCCTCAGGGAAAGCATCGATTCCTTCCTGGGCAATGACGTTGTAAGTTTTAATGTTAAACATGGGAGAACCTCCTAGTGCTCCAATTCAAACTGCTTCATGAAGTTGACGAGTGCTTCCACTCCGGCCTCGGGCATCGCGTTGTAAAGGCTGGCCCGCATCCCACCGACGGAACGATGGCCTTTCAGATTGAGCAAGCCCGCCGCAGTCGCCGCCTGGATAAACTGCTGGTCGAGTTGAGCATCACCAGTCACGAAAGGCACGTTGGTAGTCGACCGGTCACTGGCTTTGGCGGTCGGATGAAACAGTTTTGAATTATCCAAAAAATCGTAGAGCAACTGAGCTTTTTCCTCGTTGCGTTGCTGCATCGCATCAACACCACCCTGGTCCTGGACCCACTGAAAGACCAGTCCGGCGACATAGATGGCAAAAACCGGTGGGGTGTTCAGGGCGCTCTTCTTCTTGGCTTGTTTAACGTAGTCGAGCATTGCCGGCAGTTTTTGCTTTTCGTCAAGGAGGTCATGGCGAACGATTACCACCGTCAACCCGGCTGGCCCGATATTTTTCTGAGCACCAGCGTAAATCATCCCAAAATCCGCCACCCGGTAGCGTTGGGCTAAGATATTAGATGACATGTCACCGACCAGAACTTGGCCGTCCAGTTGGGGCAGCTGACGGTACATCGTCCCTTCAATCGTGTTGTTAAGGGTCAAATGGATGTAGTCATAATCTCCGCTTAAATGGTACGCACTCGGCAGAGCCGCATAGTTTTGCTCCTGATTCGTTGCAACTACTTCGGCCGTCATTTTCGGCAGTAATTCGGCCTCTTCTTTGGCCCGGACTGCCCAGTGACCGCTGTCCACTACCCCGATCCGGTGGTAATGCCGGGCAAGATTGAGAGGGGCCATCGTAAACTGCAGGGTGCCACCGCCCTGCAGGAAGAGGACGTCGTAATCATCCGGAATTTTCATTAAATCGCGCAGGTTTGCTTCCGCCGCAGCAGCCAATTCTTCATAGAGTGAGGAGCGGTGACTCATCTCCAAGATACTCATCCCACTACCGTGGTAGGACGGCAATTCGGCCTGCACTTGCTTGATCACTGGTGCTGGCAAAACGGCCGGTCCAGCAGAGAAGTTATAAACCTTCGTCATCATTCTTCACTTCTTTCGTTCAATATTGACTGACTGCTGACGATCACAATCAGCTATCATCATTATACACGAAAATAAGTGAAACATGAGTCTTGAATTAAATAATTATTAGAAAAATTTAATATTGATCCGTTGCAAAAAAATACCATGTCCGCCGACATGGTAATTATGGAGAGCATTGCTATTTCATTGTTATTTACTATCTTTTTACTGATTTAATTGAGAACATGCAAATCCCACCGATAATGGCAAAGACAAACGAAACCACGAAGACGCCTGAGTAACCACAAAGAGAAATTACTGTTCCGGCAATTACCGGGGCAATCGCTTGGGTGACCGTATTCCCCAAGTTGTAAACACCCAGGAAAAACGCAACTCGATTTTTATCCGGAATAACTTCCAAATTCATCAGATTATCCAGCGCATTCCATAGTCCCATTCCCAGGCCAGCAAAGAAGGCATAGGCGGCAATTCCGGCCGTGTTCCGGAAGAGGAATAAAATCAGAGCGGCGAGCGCCAATGACAGTGTCGAAAGAGCAATTGGGTATTTCAGAATTTTGAATTTGTCTGCTACCGGGCCGGCCACAAACCCCATTGCAATTCCCCAAACCAGCATAATAACATTAATCAGCTGAATTGATGACTGAGTTTGACCACCACGGTGTAAGAAATCAGTCATGATATAGAGGATGTATCCAGTAATGGCAAAATTACCTATGCCCTGGAACAGTTTTCCAATTAGAGCCAAGTAATAGTCACGGCCAACGGACCACTTAGGAAAGACACTCTTGAGATCTCCCCAGCTAAATTTCTTCTTATCTTTAACTTCATCAAGGTTGGATGGTTCGTGTACGATCAGCACTGCAATGAGCGTTCCGATAAAGGCAAAAATTCCAAAAATCACAAACCCTAAACGAAAACGACTGAGAAACATTGCACCGACCACGTTAAACCCATTATTTCCCAGTGCCATGCCTAATCCACCATAAGCTGACGAAGCAGTGGCCCGCCCATCTTTAGGGGCAAAGTCCAGCCAAGCAACCATTGGGGCAACGATAAAGTTCAGGGTGATCTGTCCCAGCATCCAATCGATTAATAGACTAGGAACGTTGTAGCATAGTGACGCACCGATCATCGACAACATAAAGCAAAAGGCCCCGCCAACAATCCATGGAGCACGTTTCCCAAAACGACTCTTCGTTTTATCCGACAGTGCCCCGGCCACCATGTTGGCAATCGCCGCACAGATCATGCCGACAGTCGCAAACAACGAAACCAGCTTAACTTTATCAGCCGCATCAATTTTCTGTATTAAGGCCGGTAAAAACAAGCTGTTCATTACCACATAAGGACCTAACCAGCTCGCTGGCCCAATCACCAACGCTGGTAACAAGCGTTTTAGACTAATTGTTACTTTTTTCATTATTAGTTCACCTCATGATTTTCAACCTGATAATACGAAAATTTCCCATAAGATTGGTGTTCGTTAGCATCAACAGCCCCAATAAAGTTAAAGAGACCTGTAAAGCCGCCAATTTCACCTGGCTCCCCGTTTACCCCTTCATCGGAAAGGTAGGACAGATCAATATTCTTGATCAGTGGCTGCCAGTCATCATCAGAAAAACGGAAACTAACCTGCACATGGCCCAGATGATAATGAATTTTTATTTCTACGACATTTGCTGGCACGTCCACTTCATTCACGTAGTCGTCGATTCTCTGACCTTGCTTCGCTTGCAATGTTCTTAGGACCACCCGCTTTTCATCATCAGATTGGCAGAGTCGAACGTAATACCAATTATTGGCATCATAGTAAAGACCGACCCCAGCCGTTTCAGAATAGTGATCAGGATGGAACTCAACCTTTGTTTTCAGATCATAATCCAGGGACGTCGCCCGGGTAGCCATAATTGACGGTGATAGCTGAGAAAAGAACGAATTACGACCTTTAATGATTAGCTTGCCGTTCTCAACACGGACCCATTCAGCGCTTTGACCGTGATAAGGAGTCATGAAACGCTGATCGTAATGGCCATTGCTAAAGTAGTCATCGATATCAAAGGTGCCTTGATTCTGTTGAACATCTACTGGTATTTCAACCTCTTCCTTAGCCAGGTTACTGCCATCGGCCATCTCCAACCAGCCGGCTTTGTTCCACCGCATCTTTTGCAGTGATGTTTCCCGTCCTAACGGATTAAGCTTTTGTCCCGGCAACGGTCGCGACATCAAGTGAGCCACGTACCACTGACCGTCCGGTGTCTCGACCAGCGAACCATGGCCGGCTTTTTGCATCTTGGAATGCGGATTGTACATTTCAAAATGTCCTGCATCCGGATCACCTAGTGAGAATAGATGATGCGGCGATGAAGTCAGGATAGGCTCGCCGGTCGGGTTAGGCTGATACGGACCAAAAATATTTTTTGAGCGGCCCATTTCTATCCCGTGACCATATCCGGTTCCGCCTGAAGCAAGCATTAGATAATAAAAACCCGCATGCTTATAGATCTGTGGCGCTTCAACACAACCACGAGTTGTAAAGCCAGTAGTCACACGATGCCACTTACCAGTTTCACCGGTAGTTAAGTCTACTTCGGCGATAACAATGTGGCCGGGAGCCTGGTAACCCTCACGCGTTTCCCATTCCAAAACAGCAGCGTAATGCTTGCCATCATCATCATCATGGAAAAGTGAAGGATCAAACCCTAACGATGTCAGATACTGTGGCTTTGTCCACGGCCCTGTAATTTGATCTGCCGACATGAAATAACTTTCGGCGTTAAATTCGCGACCAGCCATATTCTGGAGATGACAATAGACTAGCCAATATTTTTTGGTGGCCACATCGTAAGATAAATGCGGTGCCCAGATTCCGGCAGGCGTGTTGGTGCCCTGCAAATCAACGACCGAATCATCTAACGCATAGGTCAGCAATTGCCAATTGGCTAAGTCCTTGGAATGATAAATGGGAATAGCCGGCTTCCAATGGAAGGTCGAATTGGCAATGTAATAATCTTCACCAACCCGTAAGATCGACGGGTCAGGTGCCATTCCTGGAATAATTGGATTTTCAATTTTGCTCATTACTATTAGTCCTTTCTTTAGCTGAACAAAAACTGATATAATAGCTTTGTAAATTAGTTGTTTAGTTAAATTAACTGTTTTTAATATAATTTGAAAGCGTTTTCCCGTCAATGCTATTTGGTCAACACGTCGATAAAGGATTTTTGAAAAGTAAAAATTGTAAGGTTGGTGTTCGATTATGGATTTTAGACACGAAAACATTGTTATCAATACGAATGTCGGGATTCGCTTTTGGAAATCTCAAACTAATATCAATGGTTACGTTCCTTTTCACTGGCACAGCAGCATCGAAGTTGTCTGTGTTCTCCACGGCCAATTGACGTTTAGTATTAATGGTCAACATTTTAAAATCAGGGATAATCAATTTATCATTGTTCCATCCGGATTGGTTCACGATGTTAGCAACACGCCCAATACCGCCTTTGTTCTGCAAATTCCACTTCCCGCTCTAAAGCCCTATGTTATGCACCCGGAACGCACTTATTTTGTTAACGGGCGAACTGATAATCCTGCCTATCAGCAAGTTATCAAACTTATTTTGCGATTTGGACAACTCCAGGCAACTAAACCAGCTGGCTACCGCTTTGACAGCCAAATTGTCTTTGTGCAACTGCTGAAAATCTTTTTTACCCAGCTCAGTGACTCCAAGAAACAAATCGTTAACGACAGCAGCATTAAAAGAATTATTATTTACATCAATGAACATTACCGGGAAAAATTGCAGGCAGCACAATTAGCCCGATATTTTGGTTATAATCCCAGTTACTTTTCCCGCCTATTCAAGCAGCAGATGGGAATAGATCTCACCAACTACATCTACACTGTTAGGCTTAACCAGCTCCATAATGATCTTTTGAACAGTAATGATGATATCAGCACCCTTTTTCAGAAAAATGGTCTCTCTAACCCCCGCACCACCCGTCAGATATTTAAAAAAATGTTTGGCTGCCTGCCCAGTGACTTGCGTCAACATTAAAAAAGACCCATGCTGCAAAACAATGCCGCATGAGTCTTTAATTTTACTAGTCAACTTTTCTATTGTTGCAGCCGCACCGTACCCGCACTAAAAGTCCGCAAGCCCGTCGCTGTCTTGATCTGGAGATAGCCGTCATCCGTAATCTGGGCAAAGCTGCCGCTCACCTCCTGCTCGCCGATCCAAACGGTCAGCTCTTTGTCCTGCAGGTACTGATGGTCCCGGTAGACGGCTAGCACTTGATCCCAGGGCGCCGCCAAGAGATCAAGAAAATGGGCGCCCACCTGGTCGACAAAGGTCCGCCGTTGCGTCCCGCTGACCGGTTCGTCAGTCAGTGCTCCCACTTTTGCCCGGATGGCCGCCGGTAAATGAGGATCAGTCGTTAAGTCAATCCCACAGCCAATCACCAGACCCTGCAGTTGGTTGCTGTGATCCAGGGCCGTTTCAGCCAGGATGCCGGTGACTTTCCGGTTTCCCCGGTAAAGATCGTTGACCCACTTAATGGTCAAGTCGCAATGAAAGAAGCGGCTGGCTACTTGGTAAACCGCCACCGCCGCAGTGACCGTCAGGTGCTGGGGCGTCCAGTTGGCCGGCAGACTGGCGAGCGGGAGGCCAATTGAAAAGTAGGCCCCGCAATTGGGTGCCGAATAAAAGTGCCGATCAAATTTACCGTGGCCGGCGGTTTGTTCATCCGCCAACATAAGGACGGGCTGCTTCAGTTCGCCATCGGCCAACATTGCCTTGACTAAGACGTTGGTCGAGCTCACCTGACGCCGATCGATTACCTCGACCCCGCGCCGACTTAATTGCGGAAATAATGTCATTTTTTCTTCCCTTCTGATACACAAAAGGAGCGTGATTAAAGGTCAATTCCCTAATCACGCTTCTTATTCTTGCGTCTATTTCTTCTCCAAAGTCAGCAATAAGTCGTGGTCTTCCAACGCATCGCCAACCTTGACGGTAACACTCTTGACCGTACCACTAAACGGCGCCTTGACGTTAGTTTCCATCTTCATTGCTTCGGTAATCACCATTACATCGCCGGTCTTGACAGGATCACCAGCCTTGACGTTCACCTTGACAACATTGCCGCTCAACGGCATCCCAATTTGGTTAGGATCGTCAGGATCCGCCTTTGGTACAACCTTAACCTTGTTCTTGAGGCTGTTGTCCATGATCTTCATCAAGAATTGCTTGCCATTCAAGGCAAAGTGCAAGGTCCGGACCCCTTTCTTATTCGGAGCTGACGCAAACTGGTAGTTCAAAATCATCTGTTGGCCCTTGCCCAGGGTGACATGAACCGTTTCGCCAGGCCGCATTCCTTGGTAGAAAGTCGTCGTATCCAGCAACCCCATCTTGCCATATTCGTTGTTGTTGCGGACATAGTCGAGGAAGACCTTCGGGTACATGACGTAACCGAGCACATCGTCTTCGCTAGGTTCCCGGTGAATCTTGGCAGCCAGTTCTTTCTTGACAGCCGCAAAGTCAACTGGTTTGGCAAGAGAGCCTGGCCGCACGATGATCGGTTGCCGGTCTTTCAAGACTACCTTTTGCAATTCCTTCGGGAAACCGCCGTATGGCTGACCGAGGTCACCGGCAAAGAAGTTTACAACCGAATCTGGGAAGTCAAGGGTCTTGCCCTTCTCCAGAACGTTATCCTTGTCCAGGTGGTTCTGAATCATGAAGATCGCCATGTCACCAACCACCTTAGAACTTGGCGTCACTTTAATGATGTCGCCGAGCAAGTCGTTAACTTCCTGGTACTTAGCTTCCACTTCAGAAAAGTCGTCGATCCCGATCGACTGTGCCTGCTGTTTCAGGTTGGAGTATTGGCCGCCGGGCATCTCAGTTGCGTAGAGTTCCGGCTTCGGTGAATCAACACCGTTGCTAAAGTCCTTGTATAACGGCCGCACTTCTGACCAATACTTGTCTAAGACCTGGGAATTGGCCAGGTTTAGTTCTGGTTGCCGCTCGTTACCTTCCAGTGCCTGGTAGAAGGTTTGCATCGATGGTTGACTGGTGGTGCCGGCCATCGAACTCATAGCTACGTCGACAACATCAACGCCGGCCCGGCTAGCGGCGACATAGGTTGCCACCCCGTTTCCGGTCGTATCGTGGGTATGAAGATGTACCGGAACGTTCAGCTTAGCCTTCAATTCACCAACCAGTTCGTAAGCTGCTTGTGGTTTGAGCAAACCGGCCATGTCTTTGATGGCGATGCTCTGTGAGCCGGCAGCAACTAGTTCACTTGCCAAATTCAGGTAATACTGGAGAGTGTATTTCTTCTCGGTTGGTTTCAGCAGGTCACCGGTATAGCACATCGTCCCTTCAGCAATCTTGCCGGTTTCGCGGGCATATTCCAGTGGTCGCTTCATCTGTTCAATCCAGTTCAGGGAATCGAAAATCCGGAAGACATCGATCCCTGATTGGGCACTGTGGTCGATAAAGCGTTTCAGGGCGTTATCAGGGTAGTTTTGGTAACCAACCGCGTTAGAAGCCCGTAAGAGCATCTGCTGCATGGTGTGCGGCATGTAATGGGTCAGTGCCGCTAGTCGTTGCCATGGATCTTCGCCCAGGAAACGGTAGCAAACATCAAAAGTTGCACCACCCCAACTCTCAACGGAGAAGAGGTGTGGCATTGCCTGGTCATAAACCTTCATCGCTGGCAGCATATCGAAAGTCCGCATCCGAGTCGCAAAGAGACTTTGGTGAGCATCCCGCATCGTCGTGTCGGTCAGCATCACTCGTTTATGATCGAGGACGGCTTTCATTGCCGCATCGGCGCCTTCTTGATCCAGGATGTCTTTGATGGTCTTAACTGGTGCAGCGGCAGGCTGAATCTGGTCAGTAGTCGGCAGATCCATCTCTGGTACCCGCACCTTTTCCTGGCGTTCCACTCCGGCAAAACCATTGACCGTCACATTGCCGATGTAGCGGATCAGCTGAGTCGGCGTATCTGGCTGATGGTCAAAGTGGAACAGTTCTGGCGTTGTATCGATAAAGGTAGTCTTGGCGTTACCGTCCGCAAAGGTTGGGTGCCGCAGAACGTTCAGCATGAACGGAATGTTGGTCTTCACACCCCGGATGTTAAATTCGTTCAGGGCCCGCTGCATCTTCTTGTTGGCATCGCTAAAGTTGTCCGCTTGGACGATACACTTAACCAGCAGAGAGTCAAAGTACGGCGTCACGACATAGCCGGCGTAGGCGTTCCCGTCCAGCCGGACCCCGTTCCCACCTGGTGAGTTGTAGTTGGTAATCTGGCCAGTGTCAGGCATGAAGTTGTTTTCTGGATCTTCCGTCGTTACCCGGCATTGGATTGCGCAACCATGGAATTCCAGGTCTTCCTGCTTCGGCAGATGGATGTCCTTATAGAGATCTTGGCCAGCAGCTACCCGGATTTGGGTCTTCACGATATCAACCCCGGTGATCATTTCGGTAATGGTGTGTTCCACTTGGACCCGCGGGTTGACTTCGATGAAGTAAAAATCATCTGGGGTTTCCAAAAATTCAATCGTCGCTGCATTTTGGTAATGAACGCTCTTCATCATCTGAACGGCCATGTTGCAGACTTCCTGTCGGCGTTCGGGGCTCAGTACTACACTCGGGGCAAATTCAATGACCTTTTGATTCCGCCGCTGAACAGAACAGTCACGTTCAAAGAGATGCATCACGTGGCCGTGTTCGTCTGCAATTACTTGCACTTCAATATGCTTTGGGTTTTCGATATCCTTTTCGACGTACATTTCGTCGGAGCCAAAGGCCTTTTGAGCTTCGTCCTTGGCCTGCTCAAATTCATCGTCAAGTTGCTTGTCAGAACGGATGATCCGCATCCCACGGCCACCACCACCCATGGCTGCTTTGACCATGATCGGATAACCAACCTTGTGGGCAAACTCACGGACCTGCTCGATATCCTTGACGGCCCCTTGCATCCCTGGAATTGTGTGCAGGCCAGCCTTTTGAGCCACCTGTTTGGCAACCAACTTATCCCCAAACATTTTTAAATGTTCGACTTTTGGCCCAATAAACTTAATTCCGTTGTCAACGCAAGCCTGGGCTAAATCAGGGTTTTCGGAAAGGAAACCGTAGCCGGGGTGAATAGCTTCGGCACCGCTGGCCTTCGCCACCCGGATAATCTCGTCAATATCCAGGTAAGCGTCAATCGGTTGTTCGTCTTTTCCGATCTGGTAAGCCTCATCGGCCGCAAAACGATGGGTGCTATACTCGTCCTCTTTGGCGTAGACAGCAACTGCCTTGATGCCTAATTCGTGACAAGCACGAATAATGCGAGTGGCAATTTCACCACGGTTGGCAATTAAAATCTTATGAAACACTTATTTTGCACCGCCTTTAACACAGGAATTGCTTTACTTACTAGTTCAGCAAGGTCCATTATAACATTTTTAAGCCTCTAAAACCGGCCCCTCCCCATTTTTTCTTATATTTTGCTTTCTTTATTCTCATAATTTTATAATCTTCGCCTTTTACCAATTTTGAAGATCTGTCACGCGTTTGGTGAAGCGAAGTGACGAGAAGCTTTTTTGGTAAGAATAAACAAAAAAGTTTACAATAAAAAGCGATGTTAGAAAAACCATTATTCATCTTGAAGGGAGTTTTATCATGACCAATGTTCTTGTAATTGGCGCTAGCAGCCGAATTGCGCTCTGGGCGGATCCCATGCTGGTCAACGACCCGGATGTCAACGTCACCCTCTTCGTTCGCCAGGCTCAACGACTCGGGCCAAGTCTGCAAACCCAAAACATCATTACCGGTGATGCCACCAATCTCGATGACGTCAGCGTGGCCGTCAAAGGACAAGACATCGTCTATGCCAGTCTAGCCGGTGAAGTGGTCAAGCAGGCCCAGACGATCGTCAACGCCATGGATGCTAACAATGTCAAACGCCTGCTGTGGACTTCATCATTAGGAATTTACGACGAAGTTCCCGGCAAATTTGGCGAATGGAATAAGCAAATCCTCGGCGATTATCTGACTAAGTATCGGCAAGCCGCTGACATCATCACGGCTAGCGACCTGGACTACACCATTATCCGGCCGGCCTGGCTAACCGACGACGACGAGAGCGACTACGAAGTTACTCGTGGTGACGAACCGTTCAAGGGCACCGAAGTTTCCCGGCGGAGTGTTGCCGAATATGCCGTCAGTCTGATCAACGACCCGACAAAAGACAAGCGGGAATCCGTCGGCCTCGACAAGGCTAACACCGAGGGTGACAAGCCACGGGCCGCAATCCTTAAAGCGGATGGCATCAGTGAAGATTAGAAAATTCTAAAAAAATGTTTGCATTTTGATTAGCTTATGCTATTCTAATGTCATCAAGCAAACGAAATTAATAACCAGTGACGAGTTAAGTACTAGCTGCTTCCCCACCCAGCAAGTCGGGATAATGCGAGCCGATTGGCAGAAGGGCTATGAAAATGGACTTTGAGGTTAGAGCCACGTGAGCTCAGTGAGCGTGGCCGGAGTTCGCCTTCCTTACCACGGCGCAGTTGTGTTTGCAACTGGCTGAGAGCTTTTACGCGAGTGAGAGCAACAAGCAAGGTGGTACCACGTCACGACGTCCCTGCAGAAGGATTTTCCTTCGCAGGGACGTTTTTTTTGTTTGCTAGTCTCGTTAATCCTGCATTTCATTTAAGAAAGAGGTAGTTCATATGACTCAATCATCACAAGCACCATTCCGTTACGATCTCGTCGGCAGTCTGAAACGTTCCCAAGCACTGAAGGATGCCGAAGCTAAACTTTTTGAACGTAAGTTAGCGCTCGCTGACTTTGTCGCCATTCAGCGCGAAGAAACCAAAAAGATCGTCCAAAAGCAGGCTGACCTCGGCTTTCACGCCGTAACCGACGGCGAATTCAACCGCAGCTGGTGGCATCTCGACTTCCTATGGGGGCTGGGCGGAACTGAGCGCTACGACTACCAGCAAAGCTATAAGTTCAAGAACAGCAAAACGCGAACTGATAACGTCCGCTTGAGCGGCAAAATCAGCTATAACCCGACTCACCCCTTCTTTACTTCTTTCCAGTACCTCAACAGCATCACGCCAGACGGGGTTCTTGCCAAGCAAACCATCCCATCCCCGACCCTGCTGTTCCGCGACAACCGCAGCGATAACTGGTCGCAATACTATGATTCCTGGGATGAATACTTAACTGCCGTTGCCACCACCTACCACCAAACGATTCAGCATTTCTACGACCTTGGCTGTCGCTATCTCCAACAGGACGATACCACTTGGGCCTTTCTGATTTCCAAACTCAACGCTAGCAAGGACCAGCCAAAAGAGCACGCCAAGTACGTCAAGCTGTGTGAAGATGCCGTCAAGCTGATCAATCAAGAACTAGCAGGCTTGCCGGACGACTTGACCATCACTACCCACATCTGTCGGGGTAACTTCAAATCTACTTATCTCTTCAGCGGATCCTACGACGTTATCGCTAAATACCTTGGCCAGCTCAACTACGACGGTTTCTTCCTCGAATATGACAACCAACGTTCTGGGGGCTTTGAACCGCTGCAAGCCATCTACAACAACCGGCCAAACATCCGGATTGTGCTGGGACTGATCACCTCTAAATTTCCCGAACTAGAAAAACCAGCCGAAATCAAGGCGCGGATCAAAGAAGCCAGTCAGTACGTCCCGTTGACGCAGTTAGCCCTCTCCACCCAGTGTGGTTTTGCCTCGACTGAAGAAGGCAACAAGGTAAGCGAAGAGGAACAATGGAAGAAATTAGCACTCGTTCGTGACATCGCCCGCGATGTGTGGGATGACGCTAATTAGAAATTTAGGCAAACAAGATTTAACTGAGACTCATACCGGGTCTCAGTTTTTTGTTGACAGTGGTTGATTTTGGTTATATGGTTAGTTAGCAGAGTAATTAACCATATAAGAAACTATCACTACGAGGAGGTGGCTGCGCCAATGTTTCACTTCGACGACTCGGGGCCGATTTACACCCAGCTAGCCGACCAATTAGAAGAACTGATCTTCACCGGCGTTTTTCAGGCTGGCGACCAGGTTCCCTCAACGACCCAGGTGTCGCGAGAGCTACACGTCAATCCAGCAACAGTCCTGAAGGGAATGAACCGTCTCGTCGACGACGGCCTGCTGGAAAAGCGCCGCGGTCGGGGGATGTTCGTCACCAAGGACGCCCGTCAGCAAATCATGTCTAAGCGCAAGCAACATTTCTACGATGATTACATCCAATCTGTCGTCACGGAGGCCCAAAAATTGGGCTTAACGGAGGAGCACTTAATTGAGTTAATCAAACGGGGGTATCAAGATGACAACAATGCACATTAACAGTCTTAGCAAACGCTTTGGCCGTACTACCATCCTCAAGGACATCAATCTGAAATTTGACAGCAACGGCATTTACGGTCTCTTCGGCCGCAACGGGGTCGGCAAGTCGACCCTCTTGAACATGATCGTCGACGGCATCCGGCCGACAGACGGCACGATCGAAGTTGACGGCCAAAATGTTAAGGATAACGGCCAGGCCCTAACCAAGCTCTGGCTGATGAATGCTTCAATGCCGTTTGGTAAATGGACTAGCGTCACCACCATCATGAAGTGGGTTGACGCCGTCTATGGCGACTTTGACTTTGCGAACGCCAAACGGATGTTGCAGGAATTCGGTGTAAAGGAAAATGCCCATGTTGGTCGCCTCTCAACGGGTCAACAAACCAGTCTCAAACTGGTCCTAGCCCTTAACGTCAACGCAACAATCATCATGCTTGACGAACCGGTTCTCGGGCTTGACGCCAACCATCGCGAGCTTTTCTATTCTGAGCTGCTGCGGACATACAGCGAAAAGCCGCGAATTTTCATCGTCGCCACCCACTTGATCGACGAAATTGCCCATTTGGTCAACCACGTAATCATCATCGACCAACAGCACGTCGTCATCGATGACGCCACCGACACCGTCCTCCAACAAGCCTACCAACTGAGTGGCCCCCAGGAGCAAGTAACTGCATTCGGCCGTCACTTCAAGGTCATCAATCATTCTGCCAGGATGGGCAAACTGGGCCAGGTGATCATCTATGACCAGTTGCCAACTGATCTGAAAGTTCCGGCCGATCTCACTTTAAATCACCTCGACTTGCAATCACTCTTCATTGCCATGACGAGTCCTGACATGGGACAGATCGCTAGCGCACAATCAACAAAGGAGGCCCACCATCATGAGTAAAGGTGCAAAGTTTTTAATCAAATACCGGCTGATCGCTAACGGGATTGCTCTCGGCATCGGCGTCGGCATTTACCTATTGCTGACCCTGCTCTTTAATATCGGCGACCTGGCCAATGTTTGGCCGGCAATTCTCAGCGGCAGCATTGGAGTTGCCACCGTTGTCGGCCTGGTTATGCTCTTCGTTCTGCCGCGACGCAGCTTTAACCTGGCCGTTCAATTTGGCATTGACCGCAACACTCTTTGGTGGACGGACATCCTGACGCCGGTTTGCTGGTCCTTATTGATCACGATCCTCGGTCTGCTTTTTCAGCAATTCGCCACAAATAATCTAGGCCACAACCAGGGGAGTTTCTGGATCGGGATGGCGATTATCCTGTCCCTGTTTTTCACCACCCAGGTCCTGGCCGATATTGTCGCTCTCGTCCACGGCTTCTGGAAAGTCGTTGTCATCGTCGGCCTGCCATCCCTCTTAATGTCCATCCTCATTTGGATCCTGACTTGCATCGCTCAATGGATGTCCAAAACTAACTGGACCCTGAGCCAGCATCAAATCAACCAAATCGAACATCTGCTCACTTCCCCAGGCATTTGGACGGTCGTCTTGATCGTCTGCATCGCCATCATGATCCTCCTTACCTGGGTCTTTACCAAGATGATCCGGCTACAACGGGATTAATAATATAAAAAGAGATCGCAACATTAGGTATTAGTGCCTACGTTGCGGTCTCTTTTCGTTATGATGATGTTTTAATTGTTTTCCTGATAATAAGCGGCTAAAATGGCCAGCCCCTGCTGACGGAGAAAGTCCTCCCAGTCAACCCGCTTCCAGGCATGGAGCTTCTTGTCCTTGTCGATGCCGAGGGCCATGGCATCGGTGAGCCCTCCCAAACTATTGTAGGGATTGTTACTGCCATTGCCCAGCTCATCCAAGAAATGCTGATTGTCACGGTCGTTCAGCGTTTCAAAGGAGAGGCTACCGATAAAGTCCTGCAAGTCCTTGTTATTGCTGTATTCGATGATCTGCGCAAGCTGGCTGATGGCGCATTGGTCACTGCTCGTCAGTTGCCAAAACAGCTTGTTCAAATCTTCCAGAGCAAGGTCGTCCGCATCCTGGACTACCTTTAAGCCGTTAAAATATTTCTTCGTCGTCTCCAGCATTCCCTGCTGGCCAGCAAAATCTAATTCTTCCCGAAAATCTGCCATGTTGATTCACCGCTTTCTATAAGTGAATTATATCACATTCCCAGTCAAACAAAAGGGCCGCACCTCGCAGTGCCGCCCGCTTTATTTTAGTAAAAACCGCGTGACTTCCAGTAGTGACCATTGCGGTCGAAGTGGTAAGTCCAGCCATCTTCGAACAAGGTACCAGAGTCCTGCATCTTACCGTTAAGGTCAAAGTAGTACCAAGCACCGTTGATCCAGGCCCAGTCACTAGCCAATTTTCCAGAGCCATAGGCGTAGTACCAGGTATTGTTGCGGTAGAACCAGCCATTGTTTTGGTAGTGTCCGTTCTGATCGAAGTAATAAAGGTCACCATGATTATCAGTTTCGATACCATTATGAGCCATGCCATTGAAAATATCGATGAAGTAGTACCAGTGTCCGCCTAAGTAGGCCCACTGATGATCAAGCATGTGTCCCTGATTGTCGAAGTAGTACCACTTGTTCTCAGAGTAGATCCAGTGATTACGGAAATAGTGACCATTGCCATCAAAGCAATAATGATTGTGGCCATCATAATCTATCCGATTCTCAACCATCTGGTAATAGTCAAAGTAATACCAGGCGCCGTTGATCCACTGCCAACCATTTTTGACGGCGTGGCCGTACTGGTCGGCGTAGAACCACAGATCATTCGAAATATGACCCTGGTAAGTATAGTAGCCGTTGGCGTAAGGATAGGAAATCGCATAATTACTCTGATCATAATGGTACCAACTATTCTTCAGGTAGTGACCATTGTTATCAAAGATATAGGTATTGCCGGAATTATCACTGTAAGGGCCATTGGCCGCCATGATTCCTTCATAGTTGAAGTAGTACCAGTTGCCGTTCAGGTAGCGCCAATCACTGGTAACCATCTGACCATTGTCATAATAGTACCAGTCCGAATTGTCCAAATGCCAGCCGTCACTGCCGTAAGTGGCTGGTGCCGGCGCGGTTGCCACCGCACTCTGACTGACGGCAGCCGGTTGAACAGCGGTAGCCGTCGTCTGGGTATTCGTGCTTTGCGTCCGGTCAGCATCCACTGTGGCCTTGGCTTCCGTAGCCGTAGTGGCAGTTGTTGACGGTGCTGGCGTCTGTACAATCGTCGTTGGAACGTCAGCTGACGGAGCCGTTGCCGTCACATCCGCCTTCGCCGTTGCCGGAACTGCCATCCCCAGCAGAACAGCCGCGGTAAGGCCGGCCCAAGTGCGCCAATTAATTTTCATCATACTCTCCTCCATATTTTAAAAGTGATTTTATTATATCATAATCACAAAGTGGCCAAGCGGTTTTTCTGTCACCACTTTCTGCTTTTCGCGTTCCGCCCTATTAATGGTACAATAAATCGGATTCATTCTAAAAATCGGATTCATTCTAAAAATAAGAAAGGAGATTATTGTGAGTCAAATTAATCTTTCCGTCCATAACCGGCGGATCATTACCATCATCCTGCTCTTGTCAGCCTTCATCAGTCTGGCCAGCCAAACAATGATGGTGACGGCCCTACCCTTTATCGCCAACACTTTTAAGGTTTCTCTCAACAACGCCCAGTGGCTGACCACCGGCTACACCTTGATTATCGGGGTCATTATGCCCTTATCATCAAACCTCTACGACAAATTTACCAACCGCCAGGTCTTCTTGACGACGATCGGGGTCTTCATTGTCGGCAGTCTGATCGGCTGCCTGGCAACCAACTTTGCTGGCTTGCTGGCCGCCCGACTGATCCAGGCCGCTGCCAGCGGGATGCTGATGTCATTTCAAATGACCACCATGGTTTCGATTTATCCGATCGAAAAACGGGGAACCATTCTCGGTTTATCGAGTCTCGTCATCTCTTCCGGACCTGCTTTTGGTCCAACGCTGGCTGGGTTGATTCTCCAGGTATTATCCTGGCGCTGGCTCTTTATCCTCGTCTTGCCCTTCATGGTCTTGGCCTGGGTGGTCGGCTACTTCAAATTGCCTAATTATTCCATCCCACGTGATATCCACATCGACTACCTGTCCGTTCTCATTTCCTTAATCGGCTCCGCCCTCTTTCTGGGCAGTTTAACCGTCTTTGAGATCAACTTACCAGTCGGTATCATCATGATGGCCGTCGGGATCGTCCTCATTGCTATCCTCGTTCGGCGCCAGCTGCATCTCAAAAACCCGCTCCTGAAGGTGCAGATCTTCCGTTACCCTTCCTTTACCCTGATGACGATCGTCGGGATCTTCGCCTTCATGGTCCTGCTGGGAACCGAGCAGCTGATCCCGATTTGGGGTGAAAATGCCCTGCATATCTCCAGCTTTGTCTCTGGTTTAATCCTATTGCCAGGAGCGATCCTCAACGGCTTTACGGCTTCCATTATCGGCCGCTTGTATGACCAGTATGGACCGAAGTGGCTGATTATCAGCGGCGGTCTCCTCATGCTAATCGCCTCTGTCCCGCTCATGTCGATCAGCAACCACACCTCGCTGGCCCTGGTTTCACTGGCCTATGCCATCCGAATGATCGGCAACGCCCTCGTCTTCAGCCCCGCTCTGTCCGAAGCCTTTTCCGACCTCTCCCAACTGGAAAACAGCCACGGGACCGCGCTGAACAACACCCTCCGGCAAGTTTCTGGGGCCATTTCGGTCACCTTGGTCGTCGTCATCGCCGACGCCCCGGCTTCTCTGATCACTGGAATCCGTTCCGCCATGTGGGTGACGGTACTGCTGATCATCCTCATGCTAGTCACTTTCGGTATCTACCTGCAAAACAAGGCTCATCAATCGTAATCAGCATCTACCTGCCATACACCCCCAGAGTTAGTAATCAGCTCCGGGGGTCTTTTTAATGTGATTATCAATCATTTAATTAATGTCATTAAAGAAATAATCATCCTGAGCAACCTATTATCCCATTTTGCACCATAATTAAATAAATACTTACGACAACAGTTTGAATCTGGTAAACTAACCAGCTGTGAGAAAGGGAGGAATTATTTTGAATAATCATCATTTAACTGCCCAAAACAAAGTCAAGCATCCCGCTCTAGCAATGGCCGGGATGCTGCTCGGCGCTTTCGTCGGGATGCTCAGTGAAACTTCACTGAATACCGCCCTACCCAAACTGATGGCGGCCTTCCACACCAACCTGGCCACCATTCAGTGGCTGGTGACAGGCTACATGCTGGTCATCGGGATCATCCTGCCCCTGTCCAGCCTCATTTCCCGCTGGTTTACCAACCGACAAATTACCGTCTTCGGGCTGGGGGCTTTTATCGTTGGGGCTGCTATCTCCGCTTGCGCTGATAGCTTTAGCGTTTTGTTAGCTGGCCGGATGATCCAGGGGATCGGAACCGGCCTCATCCTACCATTGATGTTTGCCACCGCCATGCAGATCTTTCCGCCACAAAAAATGGGCGCGGCACTGGGCATCTGTTCCCTCGTCATCATGTTTGCACCGGCGATTGGGCCAACCCTCACCGGGATCATCCTCGGCTTCCTATCTTGGCGCTGGATTTTCTGGCTCTTTATTCCATTCTTGTTGATCGCGATGACTTTCTCCCTCGGCTTTTTGGAAAACGTCAACCACATCAGTCGGCCCCACATCGACTGGCTCTCGATCATCGAATCAGCCGTCGGTTTCTCTGGCCTGGTCATCGGGACCAGTCTGGCAAGTCGTGATGGCTGGCTGTCCGTGCCGGTCTTATCGGCTCTCATTATCGGCATCATCGTACTAGCCTTCTATGTTTACCGTCAGTTGCACTTGACGGAGCCGATCCTGAACTTAAAAGTCTTTAAAAAATCAGAATTTACAACCGGCGCCCTGCTCGTGATGCTGGACTTCGGAGTCATTCTCTCCATCATGTACTTGATGCCAAACTACCTGCAAAAGGGAATGTTGGTTCCCGTTGCCATGACCGGGATTATCATGCTGCCGGGTGGGATCGTCAATGCGGTGGTTTCCGCAATTGCTGGCCGCCTGTACGATAATGTTGGAGCTCGCAAGCCGGCCATCGCTGGTTTCATCTTAGCCTTGGTCGGAGCCCTGCTGTTTGCCTTTGCTAACAGCAAATCATCGCTTGCTTACGTCATTGCCGCCCACGTTATCTTAATGATCGGCTGTCCGCTGGCCATGTCGCCATCTTCCACCAACGCTCTCAGTTCCCTCAGCGGTTTGCAATCAGCTGATGGCAGTACAATTCTCAACACTATGCAGCAGATCGTCGGGGCGCTAGCAACGGCGCTTGCCACCAGTTTCTACGAAGCTGGCCGCATCACCGCAACTGGCAGTCGTGCCTTGCGCTATACTCAGGGCTTTCACTGGGGAATCTATTTTGCCATCGTACTGATCATTATCGCCTTGGCATTCAGTTTCCGTTTAGCCAAAAACAAACCAGCATCGCAAGATATCGCATAGAGAACAAGCAGGCTGCAAGTCCCTCACCAAGGGGGTGGCCTGCTTTTCTTATTACTGGTGTCACTTCAAGTAAGCGGATTAGTATGCTAAACTTAATTACATAACTAGGAAAACGAGGTAATAATTATGGCTGTACGCGCAACAAGCGACCAGAATTTTGAAACTGATACGAATCATGGCATTGCTGTCATCGACTTTTGGCAAGACATCGGCAACGGGGCCGTCCAAGCGGGAGTTGACCGGGCCGTCGCCGCTGAACTGCCAAACGTTAACTTCTTCGTGATGGACGTGATGGAAAATCACACCATCGCCAAACGCTACAATATCACCAAGACCCCGACCATCATGGTCAAGAAGGACGGAAAGGTCTTGGGTACGGCTGAAGGTTACCGACCAAAAGAACCACTGATTGCTTACATCAACCACCTGCTTAAATAAGTTGCAAATTCAAAAGAGGATCCACCCGGAATTTTCACAATTTCGGGTGGATCTTTTTGTCGTTTTCGGACCATGGACATGTTACTTTGCTTTCAGCAAGCTTATTTTATAAGCTGAACAAATCTTACCTTCATCCGCCAGCCGATTCTGTTGGCGAATCCAGCAATTTAAAGTTTCGACGTCCTCATCAGGACAGAAATTGCGGATCTTATCGTGACGTCCGCTACCAAAAGCACGAAAAGATTTTTTGCCATCGTTATAACCCAAAAGGTATAAGCGGGAAAAATTCTCTCTAATTACAGTGTTCATCAGTTGTAGATTGATATAAGCAATCGCATTCCGCGTCCTTTGGTCTTTGACCGCCGTTAAGTCTGTCAGGTTACCGGTTGCCAACATAATCGGATCGTCAGTATTGTCTAAATACGTTTTAAGAAATGCCAGGTTAGTTTTTAAAGCCTTGCTGTGCTCGCTTAGGAGAATGTCGGCAGCGTTATTCGTTGGAAATGGAACAAGATCTAAAAAGACAACTGAGTTGAGCACTGTGTGTTCCATCTTGGCAACATCTTCGGCCGCATCCTTGGCACTAGCCCAAACACCACTGGGGTAAACAAATTTTTGCCGCTTGCCTTTTGCCGCTGAAAAATAGTCATATAAGGGACCTTGTTGGGCCATCTGACGTCGCTGGGCAAAGATACTTTCTTTGTTTCCTTTCCCTTTCGGATTAATCCCAATGGAGATGACATCAATTCCATGCGGGACATTTAATCTGGCAAAGGCTTTATCCGCCTTGTCATACTCATAGGCTACGTAGGTTCGATCATTTTTATTAAATTGGTAAGGCAGTGCGTTCAGTACCGCTTGACTTTCAACCTGTTTGAGTTCCTCGATTTCATCACTTTTTTTCATAACCGCTCCTTTGCCA
Source organism: Limosilactobacillus difficilis (assembly GCF_947387495.1). Taxonomy (GTDB): domain Bacteria; phylum Bacillota; class Bacilli; order Lactobacillales; family Lactobacillaceae; genus Limosilactobacillus; species Limosilactobacillus difficilis. The sequence continues at coordinate 22,922 of NZ_CANDNU010000004.1, read as the reverse complement.
ATTAAAGCTGTTGGTAATACTGGATGAGCTGATCCCAGTTGCCATGTGCCCTGTCGATAACCACTTTTCTGTTCTTTTCACGGTCATCGATAAAATGCCCGTCGACAGTTTTGCCAAAGTAGAAATAATACATCGCGTTTCTGCCACTCGGCGTCTTTTCTTGAAGCAACCGTTTAAACTCTTTCTGATCAAAGATAAAGAACTCAATCTTCGCTTGGTGTGGGACATCACTAGTATTAATCGCAAACACAAAAAAATTGTAATTCAACTGGCCAGCTGACTCGATGGCCTTTTTTGAGAGAGTCGAAAAACCGGTGTACAGCATTCGCGAGCTGACATCCGCTTGCCCATAGTAACCGGAGGCCCGCAAGCACAGCTTGATCTTATGGCTGCCCTTGCTGATCACAATTCCCGAACCGTCGCTGCGCTTGCCCTTACGAATATTTTGGGCGGGAATCTTGCTTGCTAGTGCGGCCTTGACGGCTGCGACAACTTGGTCCTTGCTGAGGGAACCTTTAATCTTTGGGCTGCGTTGCGTGGTTTTTCTTTCTTCAGGCTGATTCTCAGCTTGCTTTTGCGCCGCTGCTTTCAATTGATCCACTTGGCGGGACAGATCGTCAACCCTATCAGTGAGAGCTAGAACTCGTTCTTGAAGGTCTAGCAAAATACGCTCAACAGAAATAATCATCACCTTCTTTTATTTCTTTATTATATATGAAGATACCAGTCTGAACAATATATCATTTAAATATCTTAAAGATAAATGCAAGCGATTATACATCACATCCACTTCATCAAAAGGGCAATGATAAGTTTTTACCCCGTTAATTCGCGATTAAGCAGATGGAATTCCCATGGCGTAAATTATTTTCTCAAATAAATATCTTGATTTTATCTCATCACAAGATATAATATCTAGCATAGATATTTGCAAGAAATATCTGTATTAAGAAAGGAGATTTTCATCATGGCATTCTTTAAACAACCACACTGCAAGCACTGCGGCGCACTACTCGATTCTTTTGCCGAGACTTTTGGCAACTACTGTCCAGAATGTGGCAAAGAACTCGACCAAAATATCGTTTATTACTAGGGGGGAGAGATATCATGGCCATCAAGAATTTTACTTTAACCCGTCAAGGACAAGAAGCCTTTGCCAAAGCGCGCACTCTCGCCAATGACAGCCGGGTGATCCAGACTGAAAATATCCTATTGGCCTTAACCCAGATTAAAGATTCATCAGCCGGTCACATGCTCTTTCAGCAACGAATTACTTCCGTCAATGTCAGCGAAGAGTTAGCGCGATCCTTCATTTCAGTTGAAGAAAAGAGCCACTTACAACACAAAATCAAGGGCATGTCCCCCTTGGCCTTTGATGCCTTTAATGAAGAGCGAAAAAGTTTTGAACAGGAGCTAAGAACCAGCCAGTTACCACTGAGTAAAGAAGCTGGTCGCAGCAAAATTGCAATCGGCGATCGTAAATACTTCGTCAGCGATGATGTCATTAGTTCCCTTGAACTAGCCAGGCAATTACAAGCCCAGCGCAACCTGACCGCAATCGAAAGCTCCGACACCGTCTTCGGAATGATCGATGCCCAGCAGAGCAACGCTTTTTTGATTATTCTAAAGCTCTTGCTGCGTTTTGGCTGGCTTCCCACTGATACTGGCAGCTATCACGATGCAATAGCAGCCCAGTTCACCACCCCGGTCTACTACCATGACGGTCGGGTTAAAGAGGAGCAAACAGCAGTTGCAGATCAGCAAAAGCACTTACCCAATCAGCTGCAACGGCGTGATTACAGCTTATTAGACGACTATGGCCGCAACCTAACTGAAGAGGCTCAGGAGCACAAGCTGCAACCCGTTATCGGTCGTCAAAAAGAGCTAGGGCATTTAGCCCTAATACTGAACCGACGCAACAAAAATAACGCCCTGCTGATTGGCCCCACTGGCGTCGGCAAAACTGCCATCGTCGAAGGTCTCGCCATGCGGATCGCGGAAGGCAAACTGCCCCTTCTAAGCGGCCGGCAGGTGATCGCCCTGGATCCTGATCGCCTGTTGCCGCTCCTCAATACAGCAGTTTCTTCTTCGGTAATCCATAAATTAATCGCCGAGCTCCGGGAGCGGCGGAACGTCATCTTATTTATCGACGAAATTCAGCTGCTCCGTCTGGCCGGCGGTTCCTGGGCAATCAACGAATTAAAACCGGCTTTGGCCCGTGGTGATTTACAATTAATCGGGGCAACAACCCCTGTAGAAAGCCAATATTTTTTCCACAACGACGAAGCATTGGCACGCCGTTTTGAAACGATTGCGGTAGCACCGTTGGCAGTCCATGATGCCAGCAAAGTAGTGCAGCGATCAGCGCCCCTCTACGAAAACTACTATCACTGCAACTACACCCGCTCGACGTTGCAACTGGCCGTAGACTTAGCCGAAGCTTACCTAAAAGTACCCCTTCCCGATTCAGCTTTAACAATTCTAGACAATGCCGGAGCTTTAACTACTGCGTCAGCCAAGCATACACCTGCGGTCGTAACAGCCTACATTACCAAACGACATCGGCTGATCAAACAACTGACCAGTGCTAAAAAGAAAACTCTCAACGAGCACCAAATTAATAAGCTACAGCACCAACTTGACCACCTGACAGAGCAATTTCGCCAAAAGAAAAATGACCGCCAGCCCCATCAATATACTATGAAGGTCCATCCCCAACAGGTGATTTCAGCAACGGAAATGATCATCGATCAGCAGATCTTACCGTCAGATATCGCCCGAATTCAGCAGCAACGGCGCGCCGCTGAGTCTTCAACATTGACACTAGCGCAACGAATGAAAGAGAAGGTGATCGGTCAGGATGCAGCAATCAACAAACTAACCGAAGCAATTGCCCTCGGTCAAGCGGGTTTAAACCGGCCAAATGCTCCCGTGGCTAGTTTCTTTTTTGCCGGCTTAACGGGAACTGGCAAAACGGAAACTGCGAAGGTGTTGGCAACCCAAGCATACGGTTCGCCCAAAGCCTTGATTCGTTTTAATATGGAAGAATTCGTTGGCATCCTGGGTGGCGCAATTCAACTGGCAAACCGGATTCTCCAGGCAATTACCGACAACCCAAAATGCATTTTACTCTTTGATGAATTTGAAAAAGCCTCGCCAGACATGCGCCAAATGTTGTTGGGAATTATGGACGACGGCAGTTTTCTACCCAGTCTGGGCGTCCACGTTGACTTCAGCCAAGCGATTATTATTATGACTTCTAACGTGGGGGCAAAGCAGCTTTATCAGCAACCACTGGGCTTTAATAATATCCAAGCAGAACAGCAGGGGATGGCCGAGCATCTGAAGCAGGCCACTTGGGAGGCGATGCACCGGATTTTCAGTCCCGAATTTCTCAATCGTCTGACGGCCACCGTTATCTTCAATCCGCTAACCGAGACAGACCTGGCCCGAATTACCCAAAAATTGCTGAAACAAAAGCAATTGCAACTCCGCAACCAGGGAATACGACTGCAGTGGAACACCGACTTGGTTGACTACCTAGTCGACAATTATGCTGATCAAAAAAACGGGGCACGGCCAATTCAGCGAGGACTTGATGAGCTGTTGAGCTACGAGGTTGCCGTCCCGATTTTAAAGAAGGAACTCCAAAAAGGCGATACCTGCACCTTAACCGTTCCTCATAATAAACCATCATCCCGGTTGAACAGTCAATCATCTAGCTAGACCCCTTAAACAAAAAGCCTTGAATCCATCGCGAATTCAAGGTCTTTTGTTTAAAACTAATATTATTCGATCAGCAAGACTAACTGGTAGTCGTCTTTGCCCAGTCATCAGTTCTCGCGTTCAATCTGCCGAACCGCATAACTGTTGCCCTCGTTGTCGGCAAAATTAACGGCCTTCATCCCGTTCAGGTTGATGACATCTCCGACCGCAACGCCCTTAGCTGCCAGATCATCGTGCAGCTTTACCACGTCGTAGCTGCCAAAACACAGTGACGGCATTGCTAAGTTGAGGTCGGGTGAAATTTGCCGGGCTAACGGCTTGCTAAAGAAATTGAGGTGAGCGTCAGAACCTTCGCGGGGTGCCACCTGAACCGAAAAAACACCATTAGCATTTTGCTCGCTGCTGACCTGTTTAAAATTCAGCTGCTCCACAAAAAAGTTGGCAACCGCTACTGGATCCTCCACGTACACCATGACGTAGCCAAAATGGTCGATCATTATACATCCTCCCAGTCCTTATTGCTTTGTTTATACCAAGATCAGGCCCAAAATGCAAATCTTGGCAGATCATGTAACCAGCCTTATTGATAGTGGATCACCGTCGGGTCAAAAGACTTAGTATCCTTAACACCGGTATACAGCATTAGGCGTGACAATTCTTGATTCATCCCCTGCACTTTCTCCACCACCGCATCTTGCCCGCCGTCCAGTAGCTCTTTCAAAATTCCCCGGCCGATCAATACCGCATCGGCCCCGAGGGCTAATGCCTTGTAGGCGTCATAGCCACTCATCAAGGATCCGTCGACGAAGACGGTCATCTGGTGGCGGTTAACTGTTCGCAAAATATCGGGTAGAATTTTCAAAGGTGGCATGCCAAACGGCACCCGGCCGTGGTGGTGGGAAACGACGATCCCCCGGCAGCCAGCGTTCTGAGCTTTCACGGCATCCTGAACCGACAGGACCCCCTTTGCGATAAAGGGCAGCTTGGTGCTGTGGACATAGCTTTGGAGGTCGCTAGCAGTGAGGGGCCCCATTGGCAGACCGTCGACCACGTCATAACCACCGTCAGCGCCCGGAACGTGGTCAATATCAATGCCGACAGCTACCGCCCCTTGGTCTGCCGCCACCTGGATCTCGCGCAAAATCCGCTGGTGGTCGGCAAACGGTTTGATGATCCGGACCGTCGCCGCTCCTTGCTGGGCAATATTAGTGAAAGTCGGGTCGTCCTCCATTCCCACCCAGTTGAGGACGCCAAGCTGCTTGGCTGCCCGGGCCTTTTCCTGCATCGGCTGGCGGTGATCATCAGCCAGCACCTGGTTCAGGTGTGAAACGGCTGCCAGGGTCAATGGTGACGTGTATTTTTTACCAAAGATCGTCGTCGTCAGATCCGGTTTGACCGCATCGATCAACCGCATCTCTACCAAAAGATGGTCTAAAAAGTTTCGATTATGCACGTTGGCATCATCGGCCCGGCCGCTCGTCACCGGGATCATCCCGGCCGGCCCCGGCCAGTGGTCCGTTGTCGGCTGGAGGGAAGCTCCCGTCTGGGCATCGCTCTTCTTTTCCGTCATTGTACACTCACCCTTTCCAAGTTTCTCTTGTTATTGTAACCAATTCAACAACGCCCTGACTACCCGCTCAGCCAAAAAGCGGCTTGGTCCCTGCCTCACCGCTTTTAATCATTTATCGCGCTGATTACTTTCCCCATTTGTTGCAAATCAAATCAGCGATTTCTTCATAGTGTGATTCTAGGGCAAAATGACCTGCGTTCAACAGGTGAATATCGACATCCGAATCATCCCGTTGAAAGGCCAAGGCGCCTGGATAGATGTAACGCGGATCGTTGCGTCCCCAAGCAACGATCAAATCTGGATGGTGCTTGCGTAAAAAGTTTTGGTAGTCCGAATAATTTTTGACGTTATTCTGGTAGTCAACCAGGAGGTCAGACTGCCGTTCCACAAAGTCATTATCTTTCTGGCTGTTGTAAATATCCATCGCGTAGCCGTCCGGACTGATTGCGTTAGCCTTTTCCCCCGTCAGGTAAAGGCTCTTGATGACATCAGGACTAAAAATCGCTTTGTACTTTTCCCGCAATTCCTGGGTTGGTTTCTTCCAGTACTGCTGACGCTCGTTCCACTCTGGTCCAAGCCCCTCCTGATAGATATTCCCGTTCTGGCTGACGATCCCTAAAATGTTGTAAGGGTGGCGACGTGCCAAGTTAAAGCCGATCGGGGCACCATCATCAAAGACATACATATAGAATTTTTCGACCCGCAATTCCTCGAGTAAGGCATCGAGGTAGTCAGTCAGGTGCTCATAAGTGTAGTTAAACTTCGTGTGGTCCGGTGCAGCTGAATTACCACAACCGATATAATCTGGCGCAATCACGTGGAAAGTCTGTCCCAGCAGTGGCATTAGATTGCGGAACATGTAGCTAGACGTTGCCGTCCCGTGCAGCAGTAGCATTACCGGCTTATCTTTTGATCCGCATTCTCGATAAAATGTTGATAGTCCTTCCACATCAATAGTCTTGTATTGCATTCTTACCCCTCCAGCTTTATTAGCAATTAGCTATAATTAAATACATTTATATTATAATGCAATTATTTAAGAATGCTATCTTTAATTTATAAATTGATCACGCTTTTCTGTTTAGCAGATCCGCGAGGTAAAGAAAAAAGCCCCGTTGACCATCCTCATTTGCCGTGATAACGAGGATTGCCAGCGAAGGCTTATTTTGTCAGCCGATTATTCATCAGTCGGCTATTTTTCAACTGGTCCCAGGTAGTTACTATTGGTACCAAACCACTTTTCGTTCAGTTTCCGCAACTGGCCATTCTTTTGCAGGTGAGCCAGTCCGGCGTTTATTTTCCGCTGCAGAGTCTTGTCACCTTTCCGCATCCCCACGCCGAAGTAGTCGGTTGGCATCTGGGAATTGTCGTAAATGCGGTAGGCCTTACTGTTAGCCATGTGATCGATATAGTAGCGGGCATAAACTTGATCCATCAGCAGTCCCTTGATCCGACCGGCATTAAGATCAATGAAGGCATCCGGATAGGTATCGTAAAGAATGGGTTTCTTATTTTTGATCTTATCCTGCAAGAGTTTGGGGTGGTCTTCTAGGGCTTGCTGCCCAGTCGAACCGGTTTGCGTTCCCAAGGCCTTCCCCTTCATGTCATTAAAGTTTTCGATGTGGTTCTTCTTCTGTGTCACTAAGACCTGGGCGTTTTGGAGGTAGCTCCGACTAAAGGCCACCTTCTTTTTCCGTTGGGGCGTGATCGAGTAGCCGTTCCACAGGCAATCAATCGTCCCGTTCTTCAGTTCAGTTTCCTTCATCGACCAATCGATCGTTTGAAAGTCGACCTTGATCCCGTACTGCTTAAAAACTTCGCGAGCCAAATCAACGTCGTAACCAACCAAGCGACCGTCTTTTTGGCGAAAACCCATCGGCACAAAGGAATCATCTAGGCCGACGATCACCTTGCCCCGACGCTGAATGCGTGACCAGGTATCCTGGTGGTTAGCCCGGTAAGTCACGTTTTGACAGCCGCTCAAGAATAACACGGGAACGGCGATCATAAACAGCAGGCAAAGCCGAAGAAGTGTTGAAATATTTTTCTTCATCTCAATGCCGCCCCCTATCTTAATCTTCTTGTCCTTCGAGCGCCTTCACCGTGAACAAATCATCGGCGACCTTTTTCGCAAAATCCATGTCGTGAGTAATGATCAGTTGGGTGGTGCCACCCTTCTTCAAATCCAGGATCATTTCGGCCACTTCGTCCCGCAAGTTCGGATCGAGGGCGGACGTTGGTTCGTCATAGCAGAGCACCTGCGGCTTCATTGCCAGTGCCCGGGCAATGGCAACCCGTTGTTTTTGCCCCCCGGAAAGCTGCCAGGGGTATTGTGATTCCACCTGGGTCAAGTCGAGTTGACGTTCCAGCTTAGCCGCTTGGGCATCGGCAGTTTCCTGGCTGATCTTCTTGACTAGCGTTGGTGCCAGGGTAATATTCTCCTTAACGCTCAGGTTCGGAAAGAGGTTAAAGTCCTGGAAGACCACCCCGAAAATCCGTTGACTATCCTTGGCGGGGTCAAAAGGCTTGTCATCTAAGGAAAATTCACCGCTATCAGCTTGCTCCATCCCCGTCAGGCAACGCAGGATCGTCGTCTTGCCGGCCCCTGATGGACCAACGATGCAAAGAATTTCGCCATCCTTGACCGTAAAGTTAATCCCGTCGAGGATTTGCCGTCCATTAAAACTCTTCTTTAAATTAGTAACTTTCAGCATTCTCAGTTCCCCCTTTGGAATTTACTTGAAGTAGGAATAACGCTTTTCGACCTTTTGCAGGCCCCAAGTGCAGATCGCAATCATAATCAGGTACATAAGAGCCACCAGTACCAGCGGTACCAGGGTGACATCCCGGGATGTTGCAACGTTGCCGGCCCGCAGCAGGTCGCCCAAGCCGATGACATAGACCAGTGAAGAATCCTTAACCAAATTGATGACTTCGTTACCAATCGACGGAATCACAATTTTAACAACCTGGGGAATCACGATCTTCCGCAAGGTCTGAGGATAGGAAAGTCCGAGCATCCGAGCCGCTTCGTATTGGCCAGTGTCAATTGATTGGAAACCGCCACGAAAGATTTCAGCAAAGTAGGCCGCGTAGTTCAGAATAAAGGCAAAGACCGCCGCGTTATAACGTTGGAAGACGATCCCAACAATCGGCAGACCGTAGAAAACGAAAATCAGTTGCAACAGTAATGGCGTTCCCCGCATCAGCCAAACATAGATCCCCAAGATCCAACGCAGGGGCGAAAACTTAGAAGTAAGACCGAGGCTCACCAAAATTCCTAGCGGCAGCGAACCAATCAAGGTCCAGAAGAAAAGTGATAATGTCACACCGCAGCCGCTGAACAGCGACGGCAAAATTTGACTAACATAGTGCAATGACATGGGTACAACCTCCTCAAAAGTTAACCAGTAAACAAAAAGCCCCCTTGGTGCCATAACACCAAGAGGACGAACTAATCGCGATTCCACCTCACGTTCGTGAATGATTCACACCATCCACCTCAACGAGTTTACTTACCGCCGAATAAAAAAGCCCTCATACTGGTCTATCCCAGCATGAGGGCGATTCCGCGGTTCCACCTCATCATGCCACTCTCTCGCGATCGTGGCCTCTACGAGTTCAATTAGTAAACTCTGTGCTGTAACGGGCGGCCCCGGACTTTCTTACTACGTTCAGAAAATCAACTCACAGATGTGATTCACGGATGATCACCGGTCCTTTTCACCAACCAGGGCCTCTCTTATCATGACCATTTCGTTACTAGTCTGTTCACTGTTATTTTTAATGTTGTTTTAATAATACACTAAGATTATAGATTGTCAAGCGTCTTTTAGAATCTTTTTATTTAACCGATTCCAGATTGTGCTTGATCGCTGCCGCCGATTTTTGGTACTTGGTCTCCTCGTCAGCTGTCAGATCAAGGGCTGGCTGGGCCAATACGCCCGCGGCGCCGACCGTTGTCGGGTGACCGATGTAGACGCCAAAGTGGTCGTCATATGACGTCGCCGGGAAAGTCCGGTGCTCATCGTTGACCACCGCCTTGACGATCGTCAGCGCCGTCATTCCAATCCCATAGTTGGTAAAGCCTTTGCCGAGGCCAACGACGTGGCCGCCCATCCGGGCTTGAGTTTCCAGATCATCCAAGTCTAGACCCGCTTCCTGAGCAATCTTAGTCATCGGCCGACCATTGACTGAAACAGAAGACCAAGCGGCAAACTGGGTCTCCCCGTGTTCCCCGATGACGTAACCGGCAACGTCAGAGATCGAAACACCTAACGCCACTGCCACCGCTCGGTGCAGCCGGGCGGTGTCCAGTGACGTCCCGGTTCCCAGTACCGACTGTTTTGGCAAGCCGGTTACTTTCTGCATCAACTGAGTGATAACGTCACATGGGTTGGAGATGCAGACCATCGTCCCGTGGAAGCCGCTCGCCTTGATGCGAGGACCAACCTCCCGGACGATCCGTGCCGAGTTGCTCAATTCGCCGACCCGGTTGTTAGATTTATCATTCGGGTTGCCCAGGACAATCTTGATGTTTCCAGCTGCAAAGACGATTACGTCGACGTCCCTTAAGGCTGCCCAATCATCATGGTAGGGAATAAACTTTACGCGCGTCGTCGTGTCCAGGTAGGCTTGCTGGTCAAAAAGATCGAATTCATCAGCGCGGGCAATCTTGTCCTGCTCGTCGATCAGGTATAATTCCTGGGCAATTCCTGCTGTAACAATATTGGTGGCAACGGTCGACCCAACATGGCCGACCCCGATAATGGCAATTTTATTCCCCATGATGATTCCTCCTAAACAAAATGAGTTATTTCTCATTATACTTTAATTATTGATTAATACAAGTCAGAAGGATAGCCGGAGATGAAATCAGTCCCGAAAATGCAATAAGTCCGCTAAGTCTTGCCGCTTGGCCCGGTACTGATTGATCTTGGTGTCAGCCGGGTAGCCAATCTCGATGCCGACCATGAAGCGTTCGTCTTCCGGCACTTCCAAGAACTGATGAAGAATTGCGGGGAAGCGTACGCTATTGTAGGTTGGAATCGAGCCTAATCCTTCCGCAGTCGCCGCCAGGAGCAGCGATTGAGCAAAAATCCCGGCATCTAAAATCGACCAGTCCGGACTTTGTTTGGGAATGGTAATGAAGAGGATCGCCGGAGCAAAATTCAGGTTATTGGCGGCCCCAGTCATCGCTTCGTGGGCTTCATCATAATTAGCAAAGTGGTGGACAATCTCGTGACCCCACTGCTTCATGTTAGCCTGCGGACGTTCCTGCCAATCGCCCCGTGACATCACTTTCAGGTCCGGATCACCGTGGTTGCCAGCCTGGTCCTGCTCCTGATAAGCCGCCTTGATTTGTTGGAGGACCTCCCCCGTGGCAGCGTAAACCTGCCATGGTTGTGAATCAACCCAGGATGGCGAACGCTGAGCGAGACTAACGAGGTGTTCGATCTGTTCCCTGCTAACTTCTTGATCCGTAAACTGGCGCACGGAATGGCGCTTGTTCATTGCTGTTTCTAGATCCATCAGGCTCAACTCCTTTTCTTGTCCGGGCCAAGCAATCATGAAAGCCCTTTCTTCAATTATAAGGGCTGGCGAGACTTGTGAAAAGCAAAACTTACTGCATAGTCCCCCACAGTGTTATTATTAAGGCAATCATTTTGAAAAAGGACGTTTCAACATGCTCTCTGATCAAGAAATTCGCCACGCCATTCAAGTGATGCGGCAGACTTTTCCCAACGCCAGCACTACCCTGGAAGCCGATTCTACCTATCACTTTCTGCTAGCAACAATTCTCAGCGCTCAGTCGACGGACAAGTCCGTCAACCAAGTCACCCCCGCGTTGTTTGCCCGCTACCCCCAAGCAACCGACCTGGCCCAGGCCTCGCTAGACGAAGTCGAACCTTACATTAAGCAGCTCGGTTTATACCACAACAAAGCCAAGTTTCTCGTCAAGTGTTCCCAGGAACTCGTCGAGCACTTTGGTGGGCAAGTTCCTAATACCCGCAAAGAATTGATGACCTTGTCCGGTGTTGGGCGCAAAGTGGCTGACGTCGTGCTCGCTGAATGTTTCGGGATCCCGGCCTTTGCTGTCGACACCCACGTCAGCCGGGTGGCTCGGCGGCTGGGGATGGTTGCCCCTCAAGCCACCCTTTTGCAAATCGAGCACCGTTTGATGGACGCCGTTCCCAAAGAACAGTGGCTCGATGGGCACCATAGTATGATTTTCTGGGGTCGCTACCAGTGCACATCACGCAACCCTAAATGTGCAACCTGTCCCCTCCAATCGATGTGTGCCTTTTATCATCAAAATTAGCTCACAAACCACCAAAACCACCTGACGCCGCTTGATGGAGCCAGGTGGTTTTCAATATCGGTTAAATTGGTGGGCCGCTTCGATTGCCCAGCGAAGGTGGTCGTAGTTGATATCACGCGGCACCGTGCAATCAGCGCCCAGAATAACGCCATTAGTGCCGGCTGCGTCCAATAGCTGTTGCACTGCCGTCTGGATCTGTTCCTTATTTCCGCTGTAAAGAACGCCCTTGGTAGAGTTGTCGAGGCCGCCCAAAACGGGCCGCCCGCCAAACAGCTTTTGTCCGGCTGCCAGGGAGTAGCCATCTGTTTTGCTAGCCCAGTTAATCACCTGCAGCGGGTAATCTTTGAACCAGTCCAGGTGGTTATATGCGCCAGCAAAACCACAAATATGGAGGATGTTCAGGTCACTGACGGCATTGATCCTTTCTTGAACGAGCTGGTCAACCGGCTCCATTACCGTGCTGAAAAAGTGAGGATTATCGAGGCGATCATCCTGAACCGACTGGGTCGAATAATAGATCCCATCAATCCCGGTTTTCATTACGGCCGCCGCGACCTTGCCAAGGTCTTGGCCGATCACTTTTAAAACGTGTAATACCAATTGCGGATCTTGGTGATACAAATCGGCAAAACGATGATCGGCTAGTTTGAGCGGCTCCACGTAGTGCTGGATCAAGGCCCACTTAAAGAGGTACATCGGCGAAAAGATCGTGACAAAGACCGGCTTATCACCTGCCAACGCCCTTTGCTGCCGGGCCAGGTCGGCCTGCTGGCTAATCCACGGATCGTCATCAGTTAGCGGTTGCAGCTTCGCCAAGTCAGCTGCTTGCTTGGGATCCTTAACACCCCGGAACGGATACGGAAAATACCCATCGAGCATCGTCTTAACAAAGTCGACATCGACCGCTTGCAAATAATCGCGGTGACCGTTCAAATTCTTCTGAATCACCGCCGGCTTTTGAAAAGCATCCGTGAATTCATTGTCCGCAAAGTGTCGCCAAAATGAAGCCGGGACCACTCCGCCTACTTCCCCTTTCAAAACACCGAGCACTGTTTCTTTCGCTAGAGCCATTGCCATTCCTCCTGAAAAGTTGTTTATCTCCAGTTTATCAGGAATTGTCCCAGATCGCTATTTACTAGGTGGGACGGGCATTGTAGTGCTATTTCTGTTGTTGTGGGAAAGTCAAGAGCACCAGGAGAACGACTAGCATCACACTTAGAGCAATAATTTGATTTAGCATTGCACTTACCTCCGATTCATTTTTTGCTGATGATTTAAGTATAGTGGGGCAAGCTGTCCGCGAAAATTATCAAAAATCAATGCTAGTATACGCATATAGCATACTATGTTGCTTAAAAAAGGCGGTCGGAGAGACCACCAGCTTCTTTTATCCACGCAAAACTCGATTCACAGCCGCTGTGTGTTCCCGCAGCAATTGAGCGAACCAATCGACCGCCCGGGCCTGAACCGGGTGGTCAGTAATGATTTTTTCCATCCAAACCATATCGTACCACCGGTCGAATTTGTACCCACACTGGTGAAACCGGCCAACTAGGCGGTAACCCAGGTGCTGGTGAAATTCTGCACTGTTGGCCGTCAGGTGGGGATCAGGACGGCTGGGATAGGCGATACAAGCGTTGAGATTAGTCAAGCCCATCAACCGTGCCAGCTGTTCGATGGCCGCATATAACTTAGCGCCAACCCCCTGGTGGCGAGCATCCCGGGCAACATAAATTGATGTTTCCGCAGCCCAATCATAGGCCTTGCGTGCCCCAAAGCGCCCCAGATAAGCGTAGCCCAGGAGCCGTCCACCTTTCGTTGCCACGAGATAGGGATAATTCTGCATCGTCTTGGTGATCCGCCGCCGAAATTCGGCCACCAGCGGCACCCGGTATTCAAAAGTGATCGCCGTATGCTCAACGTAGGGCGCGTATATATCAAGTAGTTGCGGTGCATCATCTGGATGTGCTAAGCGAAGTTCAATCCTCTCTGTCATCTCCATCACTCTCCGATCCCACAAATTGCATTTGAGTATAGCACCCTCCAGGCAAATCAAAAAGCACCTTTCCGCCCTCGTCGGGTGAAAAGATGCTGATCTATCAATCATTTAGTCATTTGCGTGGACGTCAAAGGCACTCAGCAAGGAATCCGCAACTCCGGGAGCATCTGGATCATGCATCCCCTGCCCCTTATCAAGACCGCGAATAGCGTCCATTTCATCACTCGTCAGTTCAAAATCAAAGATTTCCGCATTAGACTTAATCCGTGCTTCGTGAACGGACTTTGGGAAGACGATGACCCCTTCTTGGTGTTCAAAACGCAGAATAATTTGGCCAACGTTCTTGTCGTACTTTTTGGCCAGTCGTTGGAGAACCGGTTCCTGGAACAAATCGGCATTGCCTTGTCCCAGCGGTGCCCAAGCTTCCAATGCCACGTGTTCCTTAGCCATGATCTGCCGCAATGGCCGTTGCTGGAAATAAGGGTTGAATTCGACCTGGTTGACAGCCGGAGTGACATTTGCAAAAGCGTCTTTCCACTTAGCCCAAAGCTTAGGTGTGAAGTTAGAACCCCCGATTGAGCGGAGCTTTCCCGCTTGTTGTGCTTCTTCCATTGCCCGCCAGGCTTCGTCAACCTTACCGTAAGGCTGGTGGATCAGATATAGGTCCAAGTAATCCAGCCCCATTTTGGCCAAGGTGTTATCGATCGTCTTTTTGGCATCCTCGTAAGCGTAATCCTGCAGCCACAGCTTGGAAGTAACCCAAATTTGATCGCGTGGGATCCCGCTGTCCTTAATGGCCTTGCCGACTTCTTGTTCATTAAAGTAGGCTTCCGCCGTATCGATGTGGCGGTAACCAAGCTTCAGTGCTGACAAAACGGCCTGGTAAGTGGAACCGTCAGCTGGAATTTGGAAGACCCCGAAACCGAATGACGGAATCTCGTGACCATCGTTTAATTTAAAAGTTGGAATTTGCATTATTTTGCCCTCCTCGTAATTGTACTTTCATATCTTGTTTTTATTGTAGCGATGACAAAAGCACTAGCAAAGTAAAACCGTTCTATACTAGTATGCGTCGATGGTATACTCAGTGTTGTGAGCTAATTCGGTCGTATTTAAAACTGCACTCTTCCAAATGATCATTGACCAAGCCGACTGCTTGCAAGAATGAATAGATCGTCGTCGGCCCGACAAAGCGAAATCCCTGCTGCTTCAACTTCCCGGCCAGTTTTACTGATAAGTCAGTCTTGGCTGGGACATCGGCAAGCTGTTGAGGATGGTGGACAATCACCTGGGGGACCGCTTCATGCAGCAGCTGGGCAAGTGATTGGCCTTTTTCGTGCATTGAAACGAGCACCCGGGCATTATTGATAGTTGCCATGATTTTTCGGCGGTTGCGGATAATCCCGGGATCATTCATCAGCCGCTTATAATCAACCTCGTCAAAGCGTGCCACTTTCGTCACGTCAAAGCCCGCAAATGCTTGCCGGTAATGATCCCGTTTTTTCAGGATCGTTAGCCAGGACAAGCCCGCCTGGGCACTCTCCAACACCAACATTTCATAAAGGTAGTCTTCATTTAAATTCAACCGGCCCCACTCATGGTCATGATAATCACGATAGAGCGGATCGGCGATGCCCGCCCACGGACAACGTTGAACCGTCATCAGAAACATCTTCTTTCTTTTGCCACTTCAACATCGCTGAGCTTGTTGGACTCTGATAACTTTTAGACGGTGCTGACACCACAATAGCGCCTCGCCCGGATCCAACCGAGCCGCCCTCGTACGATCCCAGTTGCTCGTCTGTGATAGTGCAGCCAGTTCTTCGGGGGTGGTCAGTTGATGGATAAGCAGGTTGGTAAATTGCGACCGCAACCGCGCCGGCAGGTCCAGTGGCGACTGGGTCGTCAAGGTTAGCGATAAGCGAACCTTACGTCCCTCCCGTAGCACCTGAAAAATACCATTAGTAGACAAATCATGTAGATCAGTCGGCAGATAGCGATGGGCCTCATCGATAACCGCGGTGACTGGTCGCGGCCGAACTTGCTGGATTTGGTCCGCTAGCAGCTGTTTCATCAGTAGTGAAATCACCACCCGCTGAGCGGGGCCAAAGCGCCGGAGAGCTGATAAGTCAATCACCAGGGTTCGCCGTGATGTATGCTGGCTGACAAACATCTTTAAAGCAAAAAACAAGTCTGTTTTTACTTGGCCGCGCTGAGGATCCGGATCAAACAGAATCCGAAATTCTCGACTGACCATTCGCTCACGAATCGTCGTCAAAGTATCCCAGCACTGGCTGATTTGCTGGCGAGCATAGTCTTGCCCTAAAAGCGAGTAATCAACTTTTTCGTCAGTACAGGGAATTATGAATTCTTCAACCAACTGCCGAGCCAGTAGCCGCGGCTGGTAGGAGCGGGCCCAATCGCCGAGTTGCTCGAGCTGGCGCTGGTAATCGCGAATCGGCACTCCCAGCTTGACGTAGGGTTGCGCTGTTTGGACGAGATTTTGTTGGATCCGCAGAGCGTTGATGGCCGAGTGCAGTTTTTCTCTTAGGACCGGTCCCAGTTTTAAGCTCAGCGCCTGACATAACTGGTCAACAGTCAGATGCCCAGGATCTAGATAGGCATTAATCCCAAGCTGATAGCGAACAGCATGCGATAGGTGCCGGTACTCGCCGGTCGGGTCCAAAACGATCGCGGTATGATTCAGTTCCTGAAGCCGGTGGAGCAAGGCTAGAGTGGTCGTGGTTTTGCCACTGCCGGTCTGACCAACGATTAAAAGGTGACGCTGCACCAGTGCCTGCACATCATCGAATGCCTGCCCGTCCTGACCAATTGCAAATTCTTGTTTTGGCATCGCACTTCTCCTTTTCAAATCAGATTCTCGCTAGCTGATTGACTTCATTTCCCGGGAAAATTCGGTGACAAGCAAAATCAGCTGGGAAAACTCACATGCATTATATAATATAGGCAACTCTAACAGAAAGAAGCACTTGATAATGACTAATCATGACAACGGTCAATCGCTGCGACAATTCGTTCAGCGGATGACACAATCGCCCGCTTATCAACGTGGCAATGCCCCACAATTTGCCTCTGAGCAAGTCACCCGCAACCCACAATCGCCACTGAATGGCAAAAGAATCGCCTTTCTCGGTTCCTCGGTGACCGCTGGTTTCGCTGCCCGAGGGCGATCATTTGTCGATTACCTAGTCGCCCGCGATGGGATCATCGCCACCAAATCAGCGGTTTCCGGCACTACCCTGGCTGGCCATGACCAAGGCGGCTACCTGGTTCGGCTTCAGCGCGACTTTCCAACTTCTAACAAATACGATCTCTTTGTCTGCCAGCTATCAACCAACGATAATCGACATGGCAAGAACCTCGGCCAGCGCACTCCTCCCGAGCAACGGGATCGCTTTGACGAAACTACAACCCTCGGCGCAATCGAGCGGATCTGTCAGTATGTCAGTTGCGAGCTACACTGTCCGCTTGCCTTTTACACCTGTTTGCAGGATGATTCGGCCGGCAAGTACGCTACCCTGATCCAACAACTGCAACAACTCGCGGCAAAGTGGAATTTCGCTATCATCGACCTTTTCCACAATCAGGAGCTACGGACCCAGACAGCGGCACAACCTGATGCAATGTTTGATGACGTCCACCCCACCCAAGAGGGTTATTACCAGATTTGGCTACCAGTCTTTGAAAAGGAATTAACGCAAATCCTCGCCAGCAAGAAAGGAAAATAATAATGAAAAGCTATGATGAAATTTTAATTGGTTCCGGTCCGGCCGCCTACCGGTTATCCAACCTGCTCGCTACAACCGATCATCGCGTCCTCGTCGTCGAGGGCTTTGAATATGGTGGCACCTGCCCTAACTACGGCTGTGAGCCTAAGATTTTCCTGGAAGGCGCGGCGCGGGCAGTTCTCCAGTCCCAACAACTGCTGGGGCGGGGCATTAAAACCCCAGCAACTTTGGACTGGTCCGCGCTCATGAAGACCAAGCTTGATCGTTTCAATCCTTGGCCGGGCCAAACCAGCGAGATCATCAGCAAGAGCCATGACGTGGTCGACGGCTATGCCCGCTTCGTCAATGCCCACACGATCGAAGTCGCGGGACAGCATTACCATGGCAAAAACATTATCATCGCTACCGGTCAAACACCTAACATCCTCGACATTCCTGGCAAGGACCTGCTTCACACCAGTTACGACGTCTTATCCATGACTGAGCTCCCGAAGAAGATGGCTTTTATCGGCGGTGGATTCGTCGCTCTTGAATTAGCCACGCTCGTCGCGGCAGCCGGAGCCGACGTTACGATTATTGTGCATTCCGACCGCCTGCTTCGTGAATTCCCGGTCAATGAAACCATAGCCCTGGGAAAAGACATGGCCAAGCGGGGCATTCACTTTGCCTATAACACCAACCTGCAAGCAATCCAGCAAACCAAGCAAGGTCTGCTCCTCCAAACTGATAAGGGAACCATGACCAGCGACTACGTAGTCGACGCCACTGGCCGCCACCCGAATATTGATCGCCTGGGGCTGGAAAAAGCTGACATTCAGCACGATCGGCACGGCATTGCTGTCGATTCACATCTGATGACTTCAGCTAAGGATGTTTACGCCATCGGTGACGTCGTCAATCGAAAGCAGCCAAAACTGACCCCAGTTGCTGAATTTGAAGGTCAGTACCTGTTTGACCTTCTCACGGGGCAAAATCCTGAGCCAATTCATTACCCGACAGTTGCCCGGGCCACCTTTACTTTCCCTGAAATCGCCCAAGTCGGCATCAATCCTGACGACGTACAAAAGAAAGCTGACTATCAAATCAAGACGATTCCGCTAAATGGTGCGAGTCTTTATGCTGGCCAAAACGACCAGACCACTACCCTCACCCTGGTCTTTAGTCATCACCAACTCGTCGGAGCCAGTGAAATTGGCGACCACGCAGCCGACGATATCAACAATTTTTTGCCGGTGATCGGCCTCAAAATCAGTGGTCAGCAATATCGGCAAGCGCTGATTGCCATTTACCCCGCCTTGGCTGATAAAGTAGCTAGTCTCCTCCAGTAATTGATCATATCTAGTTTTAAAGACTAGACCAATTAGTAAACAGAATTGCTATTAAAGCGCTTCCAAGATATAATGGTGGAGGTTTAATTTTCGAAACCAAATTAAAAAAAGGAAGTGCATTTGATAATGCAAAAAAGCAAAGTCCACACGAGCTATCACCGGCTCCGTCTGCAAGTCTTTATGGGTATCTTCATCGGCTATGCCGGTTACTACCTGCTACGTAACAATTTTTCCATTGCCATCCCCGGTTTGCTTAAGGAAGGATTCAGCAAAGCCGAACTGGGCTTTGCCCTCTCCGCCGTTTCGCTGGCCTACGGGATCAGCAAATTTGTGATGGGAATTGTTTCTGACCGCAGTGACGCGCGAATTTTCCTGCCCCTCGGTCTCTTCCTCGTTTCAATCGTCAACTTGGCGCTAGGCTTCATCCCCGCCCTTACCAGCAATATTGCGATGATGTTTATTATGCTGTTCATTGTTGGCTGGTTCCAGGGAATGGGCTGGCCTCCCTGCGGTCGGGTTCTCGTCCACTGGTTCTCGGTGAACGAGCGTGGCGGTAAAACCGCGCTATGGAATACCGCCCACAACGTCGGCGGCGGCCTCATGGCGCCCCTGGCCAACTGGGGAATTGCTGTAATCGCGGCCAGCTCACTGGCGATCAAGAGCTATAACGGGGCTTTTATCATTCCCGCGATTGCCGGCTTCATTATCGCCATCATTGCTTTTTTGCTCGTCCGCAACAGTCCCGAAAAGATGGGATTGCCGCCGATCGAAGAATACCGCAATGACTATCCGAATAAAGAGCACCAGCTCAGCGAACATAACTATTCCACCAAGGAACTGCTCTTCCAGCACGTCCTCAATAACAAGTGGATCTGGGTCATTGCGGTGGCTAACATCTTTGTCTACCTCGTCCGTTACGGGGTAGAAAACTGGCTACCAACCTACCTAACCGAAGTCAAACACATCACTCTCAGCACGGCTTCGACTTCCTATCTCTGGTACGAATTAGCCGGGATTCCCGGCACCTTGATTGCCGGCTGGGTCTCTGATCACGTCTTTCACGGCCGTCGGGGCCCTGCTAGTTTCTGCTTCATGGTCCTGGTTTCTGTCTTCTTACTGATTTACATCTCCGCCAACTCATTGACGGTGATCAACATCGCGCTCGTGGCAATCGGCTTCTTGATCTATGGACCAGTCATGCTGATCGGCCTCCAATCCCTCGACCTGGTTCCAAAGAAAGCGGCCGGGACTGCCGCCGGATTGACCGGCCTCTTTGGCTACTTCTTCGGTTCTTTCTCGGCCAATGCAATCCTCGGTTGGGTCGTTGACGTTGCCGGCTGGCACATGGGCTTTATGCTGATTTTAGCTGCCAGCGTCCTTGCCTGTCTGATCTTCTTGACAACATGGAACGTTCGTGGTCAGTCGGTAATGAAATAATCTCTGCATATTTTAAAGAGCAGCGTAGGCTTTTTCCGCGCTGCTCTTTTTAAGCTTGACAAGGTGAGTAAATACTCACTAAAATTAAAGCAGCCAGTGAGTGAGTGTTTACTCACCAAGGAGGAATTCTGATGGAAACCACTATTGCACTACAACACCTTAAAAAGGCTTTTGGCAAGCAACAAGTCTTACGCGATATCGATTTCACCGTTCACCAAGGCGAAATCGTTGGCCTGATTGGCCCGTCCGGAGCCGGCAAATCAACAGTCATCAAAACAATGCTTGGCATGGAGCGTGCCGATGGCGGCCAGGCCTTCATCCTCCAGCAGCCAATGCCCAACCGGCTCATTCTCGGCAGAATTGGATACATGGCCCAGTCCGACGCACTGTATGAAGACCTGACAGCCAAGGAGAATCTTCAATTCTTCGGTCAAATGAAGGGCCTGCGCAAAGCAAAACTCGCCCAAGAAATCAGCCACGTCAGCCAAGTGGTGGATTTAACCGCAGATCTCAATAAGCTGGTGAAGGGTTATTCAGGCGGGATGAAGCGGCGGTTATCACTGGCGATCGCCCTGCTCGGGACACCCGAATTGCTGATCTTAGATGAACCGACCGTCGGCATTGACCCCGCCCTGCGCCGCCAAATCTGGCGAGAACTAGCGACTATTCGGGACCAGGGTCGCAGTGTCCTGGTTACCACCCACGTGATGTCAGAAGCCGAGGCAACTGACCGGGTAGCCCTCCTTATCGGTGGGCAAATTGTCGCCTTTGATCAGCCGCAAAAGTTGGAAAAACAATATGACGTGCCGACGATTGAAGACGTCTTTCTCCAAGCTGAAAAGGAGGCAGTGAAATAATGCGTATTTTAGCGATTACCCAGCGGGTTTTAAAAGAATTGATGCGTGACAAACGTACTCTGGCACTGATGTTTTTCGCTCCCATCCTGGTGATGTGGCTGATGAACGTCATGTTCTCGGCCAATTCCAACACGCACGTCAATTTGGCAACCGTCAACGTCAGCTCATCATTGCAACGACGCATCGATAATGTCAAAGATGTCACGATTCATCCAGTGGCCAGCGAGCAGCGCGCCCAGGACCAGCTCCGCCAACAGAGTGTCGATGGAATCATCTACTACCATGACGGCCGATACGAAGTAACTTACGCCAATACGGATGCTAGCAAAACGGCCCTAACCAAGCAAGCCCTTAAAGCCGGCTTGACCCAACAGACGATTGGGACTCTGACCGGCACGGTCCGTCAGCTGCAGCACACCCTTGCCAGCACGAATCCACAAGCCGGTCGTGCCTTGCCCCAGCAGGCGGCCAAACAATCCCCGACAGCCCCTAAAATCAACAACCACTACAATTATGGCGACGAGAACACTAATTTCTTTGCCAAAATCATCCCCATCCTGATGGGCTTCTTTATCTTCTTCTTCGTCTTCCTGGTATCCGGGATGGGCTTGTTAGGCGAGCGTACCAGCGGAACCCTGGGTCGGCTCTTAGCCACTCCTGTCAAGCGCAGCGAAATCGTTTATGGCTACATGCTCAGTTACGGGATCATCGCCGTTCTCCAATCAATCGTCATTGTCCTAGCCACTATCTGGCTGTTAAAAGTCGAAGTCGTCGGTAACGTCGTCAGCATCATTTTTATCAGTATGCTCTTGGCCCTAATCGCGCTGGCCTTCGGAATTCTCCTCTCAACTCTGGCCAATTCTGAATTCCAGATGATGCAATTCATTCCAATCGTGATCGTCCCCCAGATCTTTTTCTCTGGAATCATCCCCCTGGATTCGATGGCTGCTTGGGTCCGTTACATTGGCAAGGTCCTGCCACTCACCTACGCTGGTGACGCCCTGAGCAGCATTGTGCTCAAGGGTGTCTCGATCAACCAGCTCGGCGGGGACATCCTCGCTCTGCTGATCTTCTTGATCATTCTCGTGATCTTAAATATCATTGGTTTGAAACGCTACCGAAAGGTTTAAAGGGAGGTATCAAAATGGCTCAAGTCTTACCATCCTATGAACGATCAATCGCTGAATCCAAAATTCCGGCGGGCAAGAAAAAAGTCCTCTTAGCAGCAATTCATCTTTTCGCCAAGCAGGGCTTTCATGCGACTACGACGGCAGCGATTGCCAAGGAGTCGGGAATGAGCGAGGGGACAATTTACAAATACTTTTCATCCAAAAAAGATCTGCTGATCGCCTTGCTAACCCCACTCCTCATTGCCATCCGCGACAACTTTTTCAGCAAACTCAACCAAGCTCACTCCCTCGATCAGCTAGTAGACTTCATCATCAATGACCGCCTCAACTTTGCCTTTGACAATTTTGAGTTGATCCAGATTCTGCTGCAAGAAGTCCTCACTGATCGCAGTATGCTAGCGTCCTTGGCACCCTTGCTCAATGCCGAGGATGGTTTAAACCAGGAGATCAGACAGCTCCAGAAAACTTATCCAGCCATCAACCAGCAACTGGTGCCGAGCCAAATCATCCGCATCTTGCTGGGACCACTCCTGGTTTATGTTGGCCAGGTCAAGCTGGTAGGAATCCGATCTCATAACAAGCAATTCGAGCGGCAAATCATCCACCAGCAGATCGTGGCCGGTTTAACCGTTAAATGATCACCAAAAAATAACGCAAGAATGACCAGGGTTGAAACTAGTGCATGTTGCACGAGCCACCTTCACTTCATTCTTGCGTTTTTTGTTTACGACGAATTGTCAAACTAAGTGCAACGGTTCTTCAAAAAATATCTCAAACGGTGTTTGATAGTTTAATATTTTTCTA
>NZ_CANDNU010000003.1 GCF_947387495.1 Limosilactobacillus difficilis | reverse complement strand
GTCTAGTTGCCTAGAAAAAATATTTATTCAATTATCAAGCCAGAATATTCAACTTCCAACTTTTTGGGTACACGTCAGCTGCGACTCTGCTGAATAGCTCTTATTTCTTAAATTCAATCGTACCGGCAATGCGCTGATCATGGAGTTTACGTTGCTCTTCCCAGTATTGGTGGTCCTTCGCCGTCAACTGACGGAGCACCCGAGTCGGATTTCCCACCGCGATGACGTTATCGGGAATATCCTTGGTCACCACTGCTCCGGCACCGACAATCACATTATCGCCGATCGTCACGCCTGGACAAATAACTACACTCCCGCCGAGCCAAACGTTATTACCAATCGTAATCGGTTCGGCCGTTTCCAAATCCATCGGGTCATTGCGAATAGCAGAATCCAGGGGGTGGCCAGCAGTATACAAGCTGACATTGGGAGCTAGCATCACGTTATCCCCAATTGTAATCGGCGCCGAGTCCAAAAACGTGCAATTAAAGTTGGCATAGAAACGCTTGCCAACATGAATGTTAGGACCATAGTCAATGTGTACCGGCAAGTCAATGTAGGCATCCATCGAAGGCGCATCAATAATCTTCTCATTTAATAACTTCTCGGCCTTGGCCTGGTCACGAGGCGGCGTCTGATTAAATTCATATACGAGCTGGTGCCCAGTGTCACGTTCCTTGGATAGTTGTTCATCTTTGGCGATGTAGGGCTGCCCTGCAAGCATTAAATCTTTTTCACTTGTCATAGAAATCCTCCGTAAGCGTTTTCTTAAATTCTAGCAGATCGCCTTGCTCTTTGCAAACGCTTGCACAGAAAAGGAGGATCACTTCCACCATAATTTGATCAGCGCCTGGGTTCCATCGTCACTATCTCCTTGCTGCATCAACTGTTCATAAAGCCGTTTTGCCTGATCAGTTGCCGGTAATTGCAGATGCATTTTTGCCGCCTCATCCAATGCAATCCGCAAATCCTTAACGAAGTGTTTAACAAAAAAGCCAGGTGTATAGTCGTCTTTTAAAATGCGGGGCCCGTAGTTAGCAAGACTCCAGTTTGCCGCCGCCCCATTATTAACGGTCGCCAGTACCTCATCCAACTTTAAATGCGCCGCTTTAGCATAAGCCAAGCACTCACACATCCCGGTCATTGTCCCGGCAATCATAATTTGGTTAGCCATTTTAGCGTGCTGTCCACTGCCTGCTGGGCCAAAGTAGCGAACAGTTTGGCCAAAAGCATGAAAAAGAGCCAAGTGTTGGTTGAGTTGGTCGCGGTCCCCGCCAACCATCACCGTCAAAGTCCCTTTTTGCGCCCCGATATCGCCGCCAGAAACTGGGGCGTCCAACATAAATGCACCGCGTTGAGTTGCTTTAGCTGCCAAATTCTGGGCCAGCGATGGTTTGCTTGTCGTCAAATCGATCAACAATTGGTTGGGCTTAACGGCTTTCATAACACCGTTTTGCCCACAATAAACGTCTACTACGTCTTGGGGAAAGCCCACCATCGTCATCACCACGTCCGAAGCCCTGGCGACTTGGGCGGGAGAATCAGCCCATTTAGCGCCTAAATTTAGTACATCCTTGGCATGCTCCTTGGTTCGGTTATAAACAACCAGATCATAATCGTGCTTTAACAAATTTGCAATAATGCCGCTTCCCATTACGCCAGTGCCGATAAAGCCAATTCTCATCATTCATCGCTCCCTATCTAAAAAAAGCCGCAGTCGTCATGACTACGGCTTGCTTTATTTAAAATTCATGGTCCTTATGGTGTAATTCATTTAACAGCTGGTCGATTCGGTTTCCGTAAGCAATCGACGGATCGCGTTTAAAACTAATCTCAGGTGTCTTGAAAATATTCAGTCGACCACCCAGAATGCTTCGAATCATCCCGGTTGCCTTATCGAGACCAGCCTGCGCTTTTTCACCATCAGAAGCCTTGTCTGAGAGAATGCTGTAGTAAATGGTGGCCTGCTGTAAATCGCCTGTCACATCAACGCCGGTAATCGTCACTCCCTGAACCCGCGGATCCCGGATCCGTTTTAAGAGAATGTCGTCTACCTCCCGTTTGATCTCTTGCGATAAGCGGTCCACCCGATAATGTTTATTTGGCATTATAATGCCTCCTACTTCTTGTCAGCAGGGACCTGCTTCATCTGGTACGCTTCGATAACATCATTTTCCTTGATGTCATTGTAATTTTCGATCGTCAAACCACATTCGTAGCCCTGCTTAACTTCCTTGACATCATCTTGGAAGCGCTTCAGACTGCCAAGCTCACCTTCGTAAACAACGACCCCGTCACGAACCAGTCGCACTTTGGAATCACGAGTGATCTTGCCCTGCGTTACCATCCCGCCGGCGATGGTACCAACCTTGGATGCGTGGTAAAGCTGACGCACTTCAACCTGACCAAGGGTTTCTTCCTTGTAAACAGGTTCCAACATCCCCTTCATGGCATCCTCAACTTCTTCGATGGCGTCGTAAATGACCCGGTGAAGCCGGATATCGATATTGCTACGATCCGCTTCAGATTTAGCAATCGGGGTTGGCCGGACGTTAAAGCCGATGATAACAGCGTTGGAAGCCTCGGCCAGCGTAACATCGGATTCGGAGATGGCACCAACGGCCTTGTGAATAATATCAACCCGAACACCATCCACCTTAATCTTTTCCAGGGACTGGCTTAGGGCCTCAACAGAACCTTGAACGTCCGCCTTGATAATCAGCGGCAAGGTCTTCATTTCACCCTTCTTCATCGTCGCAAAGAGGTTATCCAGCGTGACGTGAGAAGTCCGTTGTCGTTCTTCTTCCAATGCCCGTTTTGCCCGCTCTTCACCAGCAGCCCGCGCAGTCTTTTCGTCATTAAAGACAACGAACCGATCACCGGCTTCTGGCACATCATTTAACCCAGTAATTTCTACTGGCGTAGATGGGGTTGCTTCCTTGATAGCATGGCCGTTTTCATTGTTCATGGTCCGCACCCGGCCGTAGGTGTTACCAACCACGATTGGATCACCGACGTGCATCGTCCCCTGTTGAATCAGGAGGGTAGCAACTGCCCCCCGTCCCTGGTCAAGCCGAGCTTCAACAACGGAACCCGCCGCATTCTGCTTCGGGTTGGCCTTCAGCTCCATCACTTCCGCTTGCAGAAGAATATTGTCCAACAACTCATCAATGTTCTTGCCGAACTTGGCAGAGATTTGGACGTAGATAGTGTCACCACCCCAATCTTCTGGGATCAGACCGTACTTGGTCAGCTGTTGGGTAACATGGTCCGGATTGGCACCAGGCTTATCGATCTTGTTAACGGCAACGATGATCGGCGTTCCGGCAGCCTTAGCGTGGTTAATCGCTTCGATCGTTTGTGGCATAACCCCGTCATCAGCAGCAACCACCAGCACCGTAATATCGGTGATGTTAGCGCCACGAGCCCGCATTTCTGTAAAGGCCGCGTGCCCCGGCGTGTCAAGAAATGTAATCAATTTGCCATCATACTTGACTTGATAGGCACCGATCGCTTGGGTAATTCCCCCGGCTTCATGAGCCGTCACGTGAGTATGCCGGATCTTATCCAGCAGGGTCGTCTTCCCATGGTCAACGTGGCCCATAACCGTAACAACTGGTGGCCGAGGAACCATGTTTTCTTCGTTATGGGATTCTTCTTCAAAGAACTTGTCCAGGTCGGCAACGTCTACTTGAACCTTTTCCTTTGCCTTGATACCATAGTCAGCCGCCAGAATTTCAATCGTGTCCTTATCCAGGGACTGGTTTTGATTGACCATGACACCTAACATAAAGAGTTTCTTAACGATTTCGGCAGTTGAACGATGCAAAAGCTTTGATAAGTCCTGAGCATTCATCCCGTCAGTGTATTCCAAAACATCAGGCAATGGCCGGTTTTTACGTGCCGTCGGCTGCTTGTGCGATACCTGGCGAAGACGCCGGTTCTTCCGTTCCTGCCGCCGTTGCTTACGGTTACGTTTCTTATTCTTGCGGCCTTTCTTGTCCTCATTATTCAGGCTACCGCCAAAACGCCCATTATTATTTGGACGCTCATTTTGCTGCTTATTCTGTCGGTTCGGATGCTCTTGTTTGTTAGCTGACTGGTGGTTCTTCTGGGAATCACGTTGTTCCTGAAAACCGTGTTGGCTTTGGTGGTTTTTATGCTCCTGTTTATGAAGTGGTTGCTGTTTTTTTGCAGTAGCTTTTTTCTGCTCTTTGTGGTCATGCTTTGCTTGTTGACTCGGGGCTGCCTGCTCTTTGGCACCGCCTTTTGCAACCGAACGCAACTTGCCTGCTTCTTCCGGGGTCACAGAAGACATATGAGTCTTTACTGACATTCCCTGGCGCTTGGCCAAATCAACCAGTTTTTTACTCGGCATCCCAAGTTCCTTGGCTAATTCATAAATTCGTTCCTTGGCCATACGTCCACGCTCCTTTACTAATTTAACTAAATGGTTTCATTTTTGATCATTTTCTTCATCTTATTGGCAAAACCAGCCTGCTTGACGCCGATGACTTTCCGTGGCATCCCGATGGCAGAACTTAACTGCGCGGCAGTAAAGTCCTGCACGAGACTAACGTGGTAATAACGGCACTTATTTTGAAATTCTTTACTCGTTGCATTGCCCGCGTCACTGGCTAAGAAAACTAAAAATACCTTTCTCTGGCGAACTGCTTTGAGAACCATCCCTTCACCAGTCACAATTTGCTGGGCCCGTCGAGCGAGGCCGAGCAATGACAAAACTTGTTTATTTATCATTGTGGAACAGTTTCTGCCGTGCCTGTTCATGATCAGCATACTCGATCAACTGGTCATAAAACTGGTCGTCAAGACTGACTCCAAAGACCTTGTCAAAAGTCCGTTCTGCCTTGGCCTCTTTAGCCACTTCGACATCGACCGCTACGTAGGCGCCCCGGCCCGGCTTTTTACCCGTTGGGTCCAAGCTAACCTCGTTTTGCTTATTGCGTACAACCCGGATTAGTTCCCGTTTGGGCTTCATCGTTCCGGTCACAACGTCTTTTCGCATCGGTATTTTTTTCTTTTTCATTATTTCACCCCGCTGCTCTTTTAAAAACTTAGTCGTCTACGTCTCCATTATCGTCCGTTGAGTCCGGATTGTCATCCTCAAGATCATTATTAGGCTCATTTTCCATCTCACTAGCTGGTTTAATGTCGATCTTGTAACCGGTCAAACGGGCAGCAAGCCGCGCGTTTTGTCCCGCTTTCCCAATGGCCAGTGACAGCTGGTCATCCGGAACGACCACCGTGCAGGATGGGTGAACTTCTGGCGCATTCTCGTCTGAGGCATTTTCCTCATCATTTGCCGGCTTTTGCTCAGCTGGATCAGAAGCAAAGATTACATCCAGGACGTCAGCAGGGTTAAGGGCATTAGCAATGTAGTTAGCTGGGTTTTCGTCGTATTCAACAATATCGATGTTTTCACCGCCCAGTTGGTTGACGATCGCCTGGACCCGAGACCCCCGGGGACCAACACAAGTCCCGACCGGGTCAACATTCGGGTCCGTTGAGTAAACAGCAACCTTCGCCCGGTCACCTGGCTCACGAACGATCTTTTTCAGTTCAACCGGACCATCAGCAAATTCTGGCACTTCTTTTTCAAATAGCCGCCGCAACAAATCTGGTGCCGTGCGGGAGACGAAAACTTGTGGGCCACGGGTCTTTTCACGCTCAACCCGGGTAATGTAGACCTGGAGATGATCATGAACCCGGTAATGCTCATTAGGCATCCGGTCGTGCTTGTTCATCGCCGCTTCTGTTCCATCTTCCAATTCGACGTAAACGTAACGGTTGTCTTCCCGTGAAACAACCCCATCGACAATGTCATCACGCAGTTTGTCGTAGCGATCAAAAACCACTTGCCGCTCTTCTTCGCGCAGCTTTTGCATCACAACGTTCTTGGCAGTTTGAGCGGCAATCCGGCCAAAGTTGGCAGGGGTGACTTCCTTGTCCACTTCATCGCCCAGTTCGTAACCGTGACTAATCTGGTAAGCGTCCTTCAAACTAATCTGTTCGAGGGGGTTTGTTACTTCGTCTACAACCGTCTTCCGCGAATAGACGTGAAAGGCGCCGGTGTTTTTGTCAATCGTCACTTTGACGTTGGTTTCTTTGTCGTAATTGCTCTTGTAGGCCGTTTCGAGGGCTTGAGTTAAAGCGTCAATAATGACTTCTTTTTTGATGCCCTTTTCCTTTTCTAGAACGTCCATGGCTTCGAGCAATTCCTTGTTCTGCTTTTTGTTGCTCATAATCTAACTCCTTTTAAAACTTAATCGCTAAACGTGCTTGGGCCACCTGCTTGCGTGGAATGACGATCGTCTTGTGACGGGTCTTATCCAGGTAATCGAGTGTCAACTCTTCATCAGTCAAATCTTTTAAGGTTCCCTCAAAGATTTTTTGACCCTTCATCCCCTTTAAAGGAGCGTATAAGGACACATGAATGTACTGTCCGAGAGCTCGCTGCCAATCGCGAGGCTTTTTTAACGGCCGCTCGGCGCCAGGGGACGAAATTTCGAGAAAGTAAGCCTGCGGAATCGGATCGGGATCCTGTTCGTCAAGCTTTTCACTCAGGGCGTCACTCACCGTTGAGCAGTCTTCAAGAGTGATGCCACCGTCTTTATCGATGTAAACCCGCAGATACCAGTTACCGCCTTCCCGGACAAATTCAACATCGTATAGTTCAAAACCATGATCATCTAAAATGGGCTGAACTAAATCAGTCACAGTCTGAACAACGTTTGCCAAATGATCACCTCCAGCTAATTGATTGCAATAAAAAGAGCGAGCATTGCTGCTCACTCAGAAACGAGTATTAACAAGTCTTAGTATACCATCGATGCTGTTTAGACGCAAACTAGAACAGCGAGAGCTGATTCTGGTCTGGTAAACCATCCAACACGTGCTGGTCAGTCATAAAGTCGATTAGGGTTTGGGAAACGTGGCCCCGGTTGGCCAGGTCTTCCTTCGAGAGGAACTCCTGTTCTTCTCGGGCCGCCACAATTTGCTTAGCTACGTTTTCGCCTAAACCAGGAATCGCCGCAAAGGGAGCAATCAAACTGTCGCCATCAATCAACCATTTTAAAGCGTCAGACCGCTTCAAGTCGACCATCTTAAAGCGGAAGCCGCGCTCAAGCATTTCGTTAGCCAGTTCAAGAATGGTCCGCAAATTCTTATCCTTGGCTGTAGCCTCGCGATTCTTTTCTTTCTCGTTAATCTCATCGATCCGCGCCTTGACAGAATTCTTCCCCTGACTCATAGCGACGACGTCAAAGTCATCGGCCCGAACTGAGAAAAAGGCACAGTAGTAAACCAGTGGGAAGTAGACCTTGAAGTAGGCAATCCGTAGAGCCATCAAGACATATGCCGCCGCGTGTGCCCGCGGGAACATGTACTTGATCTTCTCACAAGAATCAATATACCACTTAGGAACCTTATTAGCTTTGAGTTCATCGTTGTATTGTTCGGGGATTCCCCGACCATGACGAACAGATTCCATGATTTGAAAGGCACTTTCTGACTTGAGGCCGTAGTGAATCAGGTCGGTCATAATGTTATCCCGACACCCGATCACCTGTGAAATATCAGCAATATGATTTTTAATCAGCTCTTCGGCATTGCCGTTCCAAACATCAGTGCCGTGTGACAGCCCAGAGATCTGGAGCAGCTGCGAGTAGTTCTTAGGATGCGTCTCTTCCAGCATTCCACGAACAAAGCGCGTCCCAAATTCAGGCAAGCCCAATGTCCCGGTCTTGGAATTGATCTGCTCCGGGCTGACCCCGAGAGCCTTCGGACTTGAAAAGAGACTCATGACTCCTGGATCATCCATCGGAATCGTCTGTGGATTGATTCCGGACAAGTCCTGCAGTTCCCGGATCATCGTCGGGTCATCATGCCCCAAAATATCCATTTTCAGCAAGTTATCGTGAATCGAGTGAAAATCAAAGTGTGTCGTTTCCCAATCGGCATTCTGGTCATCGGCCGGATACTGCACAGGGGTAAAATCATAAATTTCCTTATCATCCGGTACGATGATAATACCCGCCGGGTGCTGACCAGTCGTACGTTTAACCCCCGTTGCCCCTTTAGAGAGGCGATCCTCCTCGGCTTTGCGAAATTCTCGGTTGGTCTCCCGTTCATAGGCTTTGACATAACCGTAGGCTGTCTTATCGGCAACCGTTCCAATCGTCCCCGCTCGGTAAACATTCTTTTCCCCGAAAAGGACTTTCATGTAGTTATGGGCAATCGGCTGGTAGTCCCCTGAGAAGTTAAGGTCAATATCTGGCACCTTGTTGCCTTTGAAGCCCAGAAAAGTTTGGAAAGGAATATCATGGCCGTCTTTGACCATTAGGGTCCCGCATTTCGGGCATTTCTTATCAGGCAGGTCATAACCTGAACTGTAGGAACCATCCGTAAAGAAATGCGAATACTTGCATTTTGGACAGCGGTAGTGCGGTGGCAAGGGGTTAACTTCAGTAATCCCCGAAAGGGTCGCCACCACTGAACTGCCGACCGAACCCCGGGAGCCCACCAAGTAGCCGTCCTTGTTAGATTTAGCCACCAGACGTTGAGCAATGAGGTAGTGGACCGCAAAGCCGTTCTTGATGATACTGTCTAATTCCAGTTTGACCCGGTCCGCCACTAGTTTAGGTAACGGATCGCCGTACCAGTCCTTGGCAGTCTTCATCGTCCGCTCCTCAATTTCTTCGTCTGCACCTTTCATGTGAGGAGCATAGAGCTTATCAGCAACCGGCGCGATCTCGTTCACTGAATCAGCCAGCTCTTGGGTGTTGGTGACCACGATCTTCTTGGCAACATCCTCACCTAGAAAATTGAACTCCTGCAGCATCTCATCAGTCGTCCGAAAGTGCACATCAGGCCGCTTAGTATGGTTAAGCGGGTTGGCCCCACCCTGGGAACTGATCAGGACTTTGCGATAATCTGCATTCTCTGGATTGAGGTAGTGTACATCCCCAGTCGCTACCACTGGTTTGCCAAGATCATCACCCAGCTTGACCATGTTGGCAATGATCGATTCCAAACGTGCCTGCGAACTGATGAGCCCTTCCTCCAGCAACGGTGCATAGTTTGCTTTCGGCTGCACTTCGATATAGTCATAAAACTTAGCTTTTTCTTTGGCTGCCTCGTAACCCTTCTGCATCATGGCAGTAAAGACTTCACCACGGAAACATGCCGTTCCAACCAGCAAACCATCACGAAACTTCATCAAAAGCGAACGAGGAACCCGCGGAACCCGTTGGAAGTACTTAACGTTTGACAAAGAGATCAGCTTATAGAGATTTTTGAGTCCTTGCTGAGTCTTTGTCATCAAGACAGCATGGAAGGGCCGCCCGTGACGCCAAGCCCCGTTGTCAGTCATATGATCATTCAACTGGTCGACAGTGGTGACATTCAGACGTTCTTCCGCATCCTTTAAGAAGTGGTGTAAGAGATGACCCGTAGCTTCGGCGTCGTAATTGGCCCGGTGGTGGTGTTCCAGACTAACCCCAAAGGTCTTACTCAATGAGTCCAGCCGATAATTGCGACGATTCGGGTACAAAATCCGCGCCAGCGGCAAGGTGTCAATTACCGGAGCACTGATTTCTGGCATGTGGTGACGTCGGTAACCAGTGTTCATAAAGCCCATATCAAAGGAAACGTTATGACCAGCAATCAGGCAACCCTTGCAAAAGTCGCGAAACATTTGAAAGACTTCTTCTTCCGACTTCGAACCGCGAACCATATCGTCTGTGATGCTGGTCAAGTTGATCGTCGTTTCTGACAAAGGAAAACCAGGATCGATGAACTGGTCGAAGTGATCCAGTACCTCGCCCTGCTTCATCTTCGTCGCCGAGAGTTCAATCACTTTATCGTAAATTGCCGACAGACCGGTTGTTTCAACGTCAAAAATGACGTAAGTGGCGTCAATCAAGTTGTCATGATTCGGGTTGTAGACAATTGGCACGCCGTCGTCAACCATATTGACCTCGACGCCATAGAGCATCTTAATGTCAAACTTTTTAGCTGCCTTATAGGCTTCGGGAAAGCCCTGCACATCAGCATGGTCGGTAATCGCAATTGCCGGCATCCCCCATTTATGAGCCTGACCTGCTAAATCAGTAATCGAATTGGTAGCGTCCATTTGACTCATCTTGGTATGAGCATGTAGTTCCACCCGCTTTTCACCTTCTGGCGCAGTATCTTGCCGAGCTTGGTGACTGACTTGGTTGATGTCATAAGCCATCATTGTCAAGTCGTGCATGTAGGTATCTTCCTGAATTGGTCCCCGAACCTTGATCCAATCACCCTCGTTGATCGCCGCAAAAAGGGCTTTTTCCTGGTCATTCTTGGAAAACTTCTTGATGGCAAAAGATGAAGTATAGTCTGTCACTTCCAAGACCAAAATCTGCCGACCGCTCCGGATATCCGTTACTTCTTTATTGAAGACATAACCTTCCAAGACCACATTGTTTTCTTCTTCAGTGATCTCTTCCATCCGCCGAATTGGTAATTTCGGATTAATCTTCTTTCCGATGATGATTGGTCCGGTCGGCACTTCTGCCTGGTGCTTCTGCTTTTTTGGTTGTTCTTGTAACTTGGCCATTGCTGCCTTGACTAATTCCTGATCATGGGCCGCCTGCTTAGCGTGCATCTGACGCTGTTTTTCCTGGGCCGCTTGCTGATCGACTTTGACCTTCATTGAAAATGAGGGAAATCCGCAATTGACATAGTTTTTGACCAACTTAGCTCGCAAATTATCGTCGAAATACTCCCCACTCTTTTCGGTGTTTACAATTAGGGTTACCTGGTGTCCATCGACGTGGGGCATCGCTTCAGCTGCTGCTTCCATTCCGAGGGGCGAATTGCCGATGGTTACTGAAGCTACCTGATTCCAATAAGCATTAACTTCTTCATCATTGAGTTCATCACTAGGTGTCGCGACCTTGAGAACAACTTTGGCAATCGGTGCGAAGGCCGTCTGCATTGCTTCCTGAATATCAGAGTACAGCTGGAACGGTAAAACATGCTTAAAGGTCAGGTGAAACTCCCATTCCCGTGATTGCTGGTGGACAATCACCCGCCGGATTTGCCCGCTTTTGAGGACAGGCTGAGCCGTGTCCTTCAACTTGATTTGCTCTAGCAACTTTTCAAACAATTCATGATGATTTAAAGCCACTTTTTATGCTCCTTCATAGCTGAAAAGGCGGTCCTCCGCAGTGAAAAGCACGGTGAACCACCTCTTTTTATTCCTTACTTGTTAACTGACTGTTCATCATTGGCGGCTTGCTTCAGCAAAATTCCGACCGTGTTAACAATCTCTTCTTTTTTCACTTCAATCGTTTCCCCGGTGCGGCGCAGCTTCAGTTCGACAATACCATCCTTGGCCTTGTTACCGACAGTGACACGCAACGGAATCCCAATCAAGTCTGAATCAGCAAATTTCACGCCGGCCCGTTCCTTTCGATCATCGATCAGAACATCGTAGCCTGCGTCTTCGAGTTCAGTCGTGATGCTGTTAGCTAGTGACATCTGCTCATCCTTCTTAACATTGACAGGAATGACGTGGATATCAAATGGTGCAATCGATGTTGGCCAAACGAGGCCGTTATCGTCCGCATTTTGTTCGACCACAGCGGACAGCAACCGGGAAACACCAATTCCGTAACAACCCATTACGACGTCGGTCTGCCGGCCTTGGTCATTTAAGACCTGAGCGCCCAGGATATCAGAGTAGAGAGTCCCCAGTTTAAAGATGTGGCCAATTTCAATCCCGTTGGTGAACTTAATTGGCATCCCGTCCGGAGCTATTTCACCTTCCTGAACGTTCCGGAAGTCGCCAAATTGATCAACCCGGAAGTCACGGTCGATATTGGCGTTGATGTAGTGATAGCCATCTTCATTAGCACCTAACGCCATGTTAACCAAGACCTTAACGTAATTGTCCGCCAAAATCTTAACATCCTTACCAACCCCAACTGGGCCAAGTGAACCAGGATGGGCGCCATTCAAGAGCTTGCTAATTTCCTCGTCGGTAGCTAAACGCAAATCATCAGCATCTAAGGCGTTCGTCACCTTTGTTTCGTTGACTTCGTCATTGCCGCGCATCAAAACCATCACTGGCTCGGGCTCATCCTCGCCGTCCTTGGTGGCCATGAAAAGCATGCTCTTCAGAATCTGCTTTGCATCAATGCCGAGGCTTTCAGCAGCTTCGTCGACCGAATGTGCTCCCGGTGTTGCCATCTTGGTTAATTCTTTTTCTTCGGCGATCTGCTGTTTGCCGTTGAACTTGCTCGTAGCCTTTTCCAGGTTAGCAGCGTAGCCGCCGTCAGTGTAGACAATCGTATCTTCACCAATCTTCGCCGGAGCAGAGAATTCCTGACTGCCGGTCCCACCGATGGTCCCAGAATCAGCAACGATCACTTTGTAGTTCAGACCCATCTGATCAAAAATGTTGTGATAAGCCTTGGCCACATTTTCGTATTCAGCGTCCAAGCCGGCACGGTCAACCGTGAAGGAGTAACCATCATACATGATGAACTCCTTTGTTCGCAAGAGGCCATACCGTGGCCGATCTTCATCCCGAAACTTATCCTGGATTTGGTACAACAGCAACGGCAGCTTTTTGTATGACTTAATGCTATCACGAATGATTTGGGTGTAGGTCTCTTCATGCGTCGGACCCAGCAACATTTCGTGCTTACGCCGATCCTTCAGCCGGAATAAGTTGTCCCCGTAAGTGTAGTAACGCCGGGTTTTTTTCCAGAGGTCAGCTGGCAAAAGAGCGGGCATCGTCGTTTCAACAGCGTCAATTTTGTCCATTTCGCGACGGATAATGTTGTTGATCTTATCCAGCACGCGCTGTGCCAATGGCAGGTAAGCCCAAATTCCGGCAGAAACTTGATAAATATAACCTGCCCGCACCATCATCTTATGGCTCAGCGCTTCGGCATCACTCGGTGCCTTACGTAAAGTTGGGATCAACATTCTTGATTGTTTCATCGTTCTATAACTCCTTTAATGTACAAAATATCTTTGAATATCATTCCAGGTGACAAGGATCATCAACAGCATCAGCAAAGCGAAGCCGATGAAATTGACAATGGCCTCAGTTTGTTCTGGAATGGGCCGCCGAATCACAGCCTCGATAATGTTTAACAGCAGTTTTCCCCCATCAAGTGCCGGAATTGGCAGCAGATTAACAATGCCCAAGTTAATGGACAACATTGCCAAAAACGATAAAACCCCGTTGATACCTAATTTTGTTGCTTGCGAGGTTCCCGCATACATGGCTACCGGACCGCCAAAATCATTGACGTTAAAGCCATGAGTTAGCATATGACCCAAGACTTGGAAAATCAAGGCCCCTGACTGGGTAAATTGACGCCAGCCAAATGATAAACGAGCTGCAGTACTGGTGGTTGTTTCCTCAACGATGCCAAGCCGGCCAACTTGCTGCCGGCCACTCCTAACACTCTGCGGGCGCAAAGTCAGGCGATGTTGTTTGCCTTGCCGTTGGTAGGTTATGCTGATCTTTTTGTCCGGATGTGAGCTGATTTGCGTCGAAAGTTCCTGCCAATTGCCAGTATGGTGACCATTAACGGCTGTAATTCGGTCGCCAGCCACCAAACCTGCCCGTTTAGCCACCCCGTTGCTAGTAACCTGGCCAATTTTGTTGGCCCCAGTCGGCACAGCGCTCAAAGTAAAGCCAAGCAGCACAAACACCAGTAAAGACAGGATAAAATTGTTAAATGGCCCGGCAAAATTCGTGAGCATCCGGTTGCCGAGACTGGCCGACCGAAATTGGACATCTCGCGGTGCAATTCGCACCTGGGTGCCGTCTTCTTCAATCAAAGTCGCATCATGGTCAACTGAATACTTTTGAACAGTCGATTCATCACCGTTAACGTAGCCTTTCAGCCACAGGCCATCCACCAGATCATGTCCCGTTAGCTGCAATGGAATCCCCTGAAACAAGGTTGACTGCGAACTAGCGTTAATCGTTGTGACCTTTTGCTGATCGTTCAACTGAAGACTAACGGCCGTTCCCGGACGCAATGTTTCTTCATCTTCATCATCACTACCAGCCAAGCGGACATAACCACCAAGTGGCAGAATCCTGACCGTGAAAGTGGTGCCGTTTTGGCCGCGATGCCACCATACTTTAGGCCCCATCCCGATTGAAAATTCTCGAACTAGGATTCCCGCTCGCTGAGCAAAAAAGTAGTGGCCATATTCATGAACCAAAACAATCACACCAAAGACGATGATGAAGGTAATGATTGTAACTAACAAATAATCGCCTCTTTGCTTCGCTTAGATAATCCCGATCAACTGCATCAGTGGCATCACAATTAACATACTGTCAAAACGATCCAAAATCCCACCGTGTCCCGGAAGAATTTTACCTGAGTCTTTGACACCATAGTGCCGCTTCAATGAAGACTCAATCAGGTCGCCAAATTGCCCACAAATTGACAGGACCAGTGTCCACAGAACCATCATTGGCCAGCTGTAGCCCACCGGGAAAAACTTCAGATAAATCGCACAGATCACGACGGCCGAGAGACTCCCACAGATAGACCCCTCCCAAGTCTTGTTAGGACTAACTCGGGGAGCCAATTTGTGTTTACCAAATTGACGGCCAAAAATGTAGGCCCCGCTGTCCGTAATCCAGACTACCAGCATCCCATACAATAAGGTCTGGAAATTAACAGCCCGCGCAGCAATAAAGGCGTTAAAACCGAAACCAACGTAGAGCATGCCCAAGGTGAGAACGCCAACATCATCAAAACTGAACTTGTTGATGTCGAAGACTGTGTACAGCAGCAATAAAATCACTAGAACATAAAAGGCTTCGAGCCGGTTAATTCCGTGTGGCAAAAATTTTAGCCAATTCTGTGGCAAAATTAATAAAATAACACCCAGAAAACTGATTAAAGCTGGAAAAGACGTCACAAACATCTTTTTCATCGTCGTAATTTCGCCAACTGCAACGATCCCTAAGACCAGCGCAGCAATCGTTAATGGCCAACTGCCAAAGATAATCAGCGGAATAAAAATGGCTAGTGCCACGACCGCTGTAATCACTCGTGTTTTCACTTTAATTACACACTCCCTACTTATTAATTAAGCCGCCAAAACGTCTTTTCCGCTGTTGAAACTTGATAATTGCCTTTTCCAAAGAATTCGCGTCAAAATCCGGCCAGAATTGATCCGTAAAGATAAATTCGGAATAAGCAATTTGCCACAGCAAAAAGTTGGATAATCGCAATTCTCCACTGGTCCGAATCAGCAGATCTGGATCAGCAAGCTCCTTTAACGGAGCCGTCATCAAATAATCATCAACCGTCTTCGCAGAAATTTGATCAAGATTTAGGCGCTTATTAGCGACGTCCGTGGCAATCCCCCGGACCGCCCGAACGATTTCGTCGCGGCCACCATAATTCAAGGCAAAGTTAAGAATCATTCCATCACAATCAGCGGTATCGTTAATAGCATCCCGCACCGCTTTTTGTGTCGCCTTTGGCAACTGACTCGTATCGCCCATTACCATTACCTTCACATTGTGTTTAACCAAATCTGGCACAAAGGTACTGAAAAAACGGATTGGCAACTGCATCAGGTAGCTGACCTCTGTCTTCGGTCGTTTCCAATTTTCGGTCGAAAAAGCATACAAAGTCAACACTTTAACTCCTAAATTGCTAGCCGCAATTGCCACCTTCTTGACGGTGTTCATCCCTTCCTTGTGCCCAGCAACCCGCGGAAGATGTCGCTTTTTAGCCCAGCGTCCATTGCCATCCATAATGATAGCGATGTGGTTAGGAATGCGAGATGGATCTAATTGCTCATTGAGCTCATTCTGCTCTCTATCCAAAGTAATTCCTCCAGAGAAAACATTCGGTATAATTATTATTTCCTTGCAACAATTGTTTGATTAAAAAATACATACCTCTCACATTCTAACAAATATTTAGCTTATTCTCTACCGACTCCCTTAAGAAGGCAATAAAAAAGAGTTGGGGAACGAACCCATCTGGAACGTTCGCCAACTCATGATCAAGTCGGAAATTAATTGTTCATCAAATCTTTTTCTTTATCGGCAGCAATGTTGTCCAAATTTTTGATCCCTGCATCGGTTTCCTTTTGGACTTTGTCTTCCAAATCGTGGAATTCATCGTCATTAAAATCGCCATCTTTATGGCCAGCTTTTAACTTATCCATCGCTTCGCGACGAACATTGCGCACTGCTACTTTAGCTTCTTCGGCCTCGTGTTTGACGTCTTTGACTAATTCCTTCCGCCGGTCTTCGGTCAGCTGTGGAATCACAATCCGAATGGCATCCCCGTTCTCCTGAGGAGTCAGCCCCAAATTAGCGGCGTAAATTGCCTTTTCGATGTCTTTGAGTGTTCCCTTATCATAAGGGGTAATCAACAGCTGCCGTGCTTCGGGAATTGTGATGGAGGCCATCTGGTTAAGAGGTGTTGGACTACCATAATAGTCGACCTTAACCGGATTGAGCAGGCTCGCGTTAGCCCGGCCCGCTTGAATGTCAGCCAAGCGCCGCCGCAAAGCGTCACCCGACTTTGCCATCTTATCTTTTGCTTCGCTTAAAATTTGTTTGCCATTAGCCATCGATTAATCACCTTCGATTGTAGTACCGATTTCTTCGCCCTTAACTGCCTTCAAGATGTTGCCAGGATGATTAAAATTAAACACAACCAATGGAATGTGGTTGTCCATCGATAAGGAACTAGCAGTAGAGTCCATGACGTGAAGATGCTTTTGCAGAATATCCATATGCGTCAGATGAGTATACTTCTTAGCCGAAGCATCTTTTCGCGGATCGGCAGAATATACACCATCAACGCCATTTTTGGCCATCAAAATTGCATCGGCATTAATTTCGGCCGCCCGGAGCGCAGCAGTAGTGTCAGTCGAGAAGTATGGACTACCCGTGCCCCCGGCAAAAATCACAACACGCTTCTTTTCCAGGTGACGAATAGCCCGCCGCCGGATATATGGCTCAGCAATTTGCCGCATTTCAATTGAGGTTTGAACCCGAGTTGGGACTTTAATTGCTTCCAGAGCGTCCTGGAGTGATAGGGCATTCATAATCGTCCCGAGCATCCCGATGTAGTCAGCCTGGGCCCGTTCCATTCCTAACTGTTCACCAGTTACACCACGCCACATGTTGCCACCACCGACAACAATGCCGACTTGGACACCCATGTCATAAATCTGTTTCAGTTCTTTGGCGACAACTTTAATTTCAGGAGGGTTAATCCCGAATTTTTGGTCACCTGCCAATGCTTCGCCGCTAAGTTTCAAAATAACCCGATTGTATTTAATATCTGACATCTTGTCCTCCTGTTTGGTAGTTAAGCACTTCTTTTGCAAAAGGACGTACCGTCACAGTACGCCCTCCACATTAACTACTTCAGTTGATCTTGAACTTCTTGGGCAATGTCGGATTGCTTCTTTTCAATCCCTTCCCCAACTTCGTAGCGAACAAAGCTCTTCAGCTTGCCGCCCTTTGATGCCACATATTCAGCAACTGTCTGATCAGGGTTCTTAACAAACTTTTGGTCAGCCAGGCAAATTTCGGACAAGAACTTGTTCAAACGACCTTCAACGATCTTGTCAACAATCTTAGCCGGTTTGCCTTCGTTGAGAGTTTCTTGCTTGAAGACTTCCTTTTCGTGGTCAAGACGTTCTTGGGAAACATCTTCCTTAACCATGAATTCTGGGTTGATTGCGGCAACGTGCATTGCGACATCCTTAGCAGTAGCTTCATCAGCCCCTTGAAGAACAACCAGAGCAGCAATCCGCCCACCTTGGTGCAGGTAAGGTCCAAAGACATCCCCGTCTTCCTTCTTAACGATTTGGAAACGACGAAGGCTTACCTTTTCACCAGTTTGTTGAGTCGTCGTGGCCAGCGCTTGCTTAACCGTTGTCCCATCATCAAACTTCAAAGCTTCAACCGCTGCAACGTCAGCCGGTTGTTCTTTAACCAGCAATTGTGCCAGCTTCTTCAGCAAATCCTTGAACGGATCACTAGCAGCTACAAAGTCGGTTTCAGAGTTCAATTCGAGGATAACAGCCGTATTACCAACTACTTCGATGTCGGTCAGACCTTCGGCCGCAACCTTATCACTCTTCTTAGCGGCCTTAGCCATCCCCTTTTCACGAAGATAGTCCATTGCCTTGTCCATGTCGCCATCACTCGCAACTAAAGCCTTCTTAGCTGCCATAATCCCAACACCGGACTTGTTACGTAATTCCATTACTTGTTTTGCACTGATTGCCATGGTTAAGTAACTCCTTTAAAAATATTTTTAATAAAAAAGGCTGTTTTGCACTCAGGCCAAAATGGTCGTCCTGCAAAACAGCCCAAGCGATAACTATTTATTCTGCGTCCTTGCCTTCAACATTCTTCTTCAGATTCTGAAGGTCTTCTGAAGAAACAGTCTTGTCGGCATCAGCGTCATCGTCAGTAGCTTCTTCTTGTTGAGCTGCGACCGCTTGTTGGTCGTCCTGGCCCTGCTTACCCTCAATGATAGCGTCTGCCATCTTAGAAGTGATCAGACGAACGGCACGAATAGCATCATCGTTAGATGGAATGATCACATCGATGTCGTCCGGGTCAGTGTTAGTGTCGACCATGGCAACAATCGGAATGTTAAGCTTTTTAGCTTCGTTAACAGCAATTGTTTCCTTGTGAGGGTCAACAATGTAGATGACGTCAGGAATATGTGGCATGTCTTCGATGCCGCCCAGGAAGTGTTCCAACTTTTCGCGTTGCTTCGTTAAAACAGAAACTTCCTTCTTTGGCAGACGGTCAAAAGTGCCGTCAGTTGACATCTTCTTCAATTCCTTGAGGCGAGCGATCCGTGACTGGATAGTCTTCCAGTTAGTCAGCGTCCCACCAAGCCAACGGTGGTTAACGTAGTAAACACCGGCGCGAGTTGCTTCTTCTTCGATGGAATCCTGTGCTTGCTTCTTCGTCCCAACAAAGAGTACAACGCCGCCCTTAGCAGCAACATCCTTCATGTAGTTGTAAGCGGAGTTGATCATCTTAACTGTCTTTTGCAAGTCAATGATGTAGATTCCGTTACGTTCAGTGAAGATGTACGGCTTCATCTTTGGATTCCAGCGACGAGTCTGGTGACCGAAGTGGACACCGGCTTCAAGTAATTGCTTCATAGTTACAACAGCCATAAAAAAACCTCCAAATAGTTTGTCCTCCCTGCTGTTCAATTGCAATAGGGACCAATTGGCACCGCCTATTTCATCGCAACAGGTGTGTTTTGTGCATTAGACACCAGCTAATAGTATACAAAAATGATGCCTAAGTCGCAAGTCCTACTTAGGGGATTTCATCAGCTTTTTTTGGAAATAACTCAACAAAACACCATGTGCTTTTAAAAAGGCTTCTTTTTTCTGATGGGTCTGATGCTTGAAATGATACTCAGCACTCAAAGCTGCATGCTTCGTCGTAAAGCGCTGATAAAAAGCCAGCTGTAGCGGATGGCGTGACTTCACCCTGGTATATTTAGCACCTTTATAATTCTGGTGTGCCGCAAAACGGCGGTGAACATCATTGGTAAAACCGCCATAAAGAGAGCCGTCAGCACAATAGAGCACATAAAAGAAATAATCTTTGCTAGCCATGGAGCATCGCCAGAACTTCCGAAGTATAGTTCCCGTTACTCTGCCCTACAATTAGTGGGGGCACAATCTTCAACCCCGCTGCCTTACCATCTTTGATGGTATCTATCACGACCATATTTGCATCAGTCCCGGGTTTGGGATACACAAATTGAATCCGTTTCGGAACGAGTCGGTGTTGGACCAGCGAGGCCATTATTTCTGGCAAGCGATCTGGACGGTGAACCAAGTAGCCATGTCCATTCATCTTCAACAACCCACTCATGCGGTCAAGGACAGTCGTCAAATTAGTTTTGATCTCGTGACGGGCGATCGCCAGGTAAGGATTAGGATTTTTTACGCTGGTCGTGCTGGTCGGAAAATATGGTGGATTGCAGACGACAACATCGGCACTATCTTTGGGAATCTGTTGGTACACGTTGGCCAAGTCATCATTAATCACCACGTAACGCGACGAAAGCTGATTCAACTGAATGCTTCGCTGGGCCATGTCAGCAAGGCGTGATTGAATTTCAACTTCGTAAAATTTTCCACCCAATTTATTATGGAGAAAAAGGCCAACCGCGCCGTTTCCTGCACAGAGATC
The DNA here is from genome assembly GCF_947387495.1 of Limosilactobacillus difficilis. Taxonomy (GTDB): domain Bacteria; phylum Bacillota; class Bacilli; order Lactobacillales; family Lactobacillaceae; genus Limosilactobacillus; species Limosilactobacillus difficilis. The sequence continues at coordinate 61,923 of NZ_CANDNU010000003.1, read as the reverse complement.
AACCGTTTTAAGCCGGTGGCGATGGTTCGGACGAACAAAGTTTGCCAACAAAACCGCATCGAGTGAAAAGGCAAATACTGTTTTGCTTTGAATGATCTTAATATTCTGACTTGCTAATTCATCAATCCGTTCATCCGGGAGCAATTGAACTTTTTTTTCCATAAAAATCTCTCACCCTTGCAACTTAGATTAAAATTCGTCATACTAATGCCATGAACCACAACAATTAAGGATGATCATAATGCTCTATAATTTTCTCGTTCATATTGTGAACCCCTTTTTAAATTTAATCAACGGTCGATCAGAGATTAAACACCGCGACCGTCTGCCGAAAGGCAACTACATCCTGGTGGCTCCACACCGAACTTGGATGGATCCGGTGCTTCTCGCACTGGCTGTTTATCCGAAGCAATTCTCTTTTATGGCCAAAGAAGAACTCTTTCAAAATAAACTCGTTGCCTGGTTTTTAAAAACATTACACGCTTATCCAGTCAACCGCAAACACCCCGGCCCGTCTGCAATTAGCAAACCCGTGCGGCTTCTCAAAAAAAGCCCCTATTCAACTATTATTTTTCCCAGCGGTTCCCGTTATTCTGCCCAGTTAAAGGGTGGTGCGCTGTTAATCGCAAAAATGGCGGGGGTACCAATTGTTCCAGCTGTTTACCAGGGGCCGTTAAAGTTCAACCAGATGTGGTCACGGAAAAAAAGACGGATTGCCTTCGGTCAACCCTTTTTGGTTGACCGGCGCCAACGTCTTGATGAGGACACACAGCATATGTACGAGCAAAAGATGCAATCTGCTTTTGATCAATTGGATAAAGAACTGGACCCATCATTTAAATACGTGATGCCAGCTAAACCCAAAAATGATAACTTTTAAAAATAAAACCTGCCGGGATTGGTTGCCCAATTCCAGCAGGTTTTTCATCAGAAATGAAGCTTGCTATTTGGCTTTTTTGGCCTGAGCCTTCATCGTTTGCATCATCTGATGCAGTTTGCGTTCAGATGGTTTTTGCCCCATCTGCATCATCATCGTCCGCATCATTGACTCAGTAATCGGCGGGTTCTCGCGAATGTACTTTTCCATGTAGTGGCGAGCACCAAAATAGCCGATAACAATCCCAACTAATAATGCGATGATAATTAAAAAAATGGCTAAACCGGACACGATTCAGTTCCTCCTTGATAAACGTTTACTCAACCTATGTTACACATCTTCGTGACTTTGTGCAAAGCCTATTTAGCGCAAACCCTTTTTGCGTTGAACATCCTGCAGCTTTTTTGGTGTAACTTCTTTACCCTGCTTGTCATAAATACGCATGTGTTCAACATTGCTGCGAAAGGCTTCGCGAAAATTTTTAAGATATTCATCACGCAATTTTTTGCGCTCAGCTTTTTCTTCCGCTGTTAAACCCTCCGACTTATTTTTTTTTGCCAATTCATTAATGCGTTTGAGCAAACGGTCTTGTTCGTTTTCTGCTGCCAATCTCTTCACCCCGTTTTTCCCTAAGTTTACAAAAGCACTAAGCAGATTGCAAGAATGGCAAATCATTCGAACGTATGTTTGCAAGAAGAAGTTACATATGTTATAGTGGATTAGTATCAATAAAAGGATCCATGAGGTGTCACTAATGCCAAAATCAGCTTATAACAAACGAATGGCTGTCCTCAGCTTTATTAATCGTCAAGTCAGTGAGCATGGCTTTCCGCCAACTGTGCGTGAAATTTGCACTGCCGTTGGTCTTTCGTCGACCAGCACCGTGCATGGTCATATCACTCGTCTCATTAAAGAAGGCTATCTTCAAAAAGACCCTGCTAAACCACGGGCTTTAGAGATTACTCCGCAAGGCTTAGAAGTCTTGGGGATCCATCCCCAAAATGATAAAATGCCTTTACTCGGTGAAGTGGCAGCCGGCGAACCTATTCTGGCCGAGCAAAATGCCACTGACTATTTCCCGATTCCACCAACACTTAACAATCATGATGACCTGTTTATGCTTCAGATTCATGGTAATTCAATGATCAACATGGGAATTCTCAACGGTGACAAAGTGATTGTCCAACGGCAAAGTACAGCCGAAAATGGTGAAGTAGTGATCGCAATGACCGACGACAACGAAGCAACCTGCAAACGTTTTTACAAAGAAAAAGACCACTACCGCTTGCAACCAGAAAATGATCACATGGATCCGATCATTTTAGAGAAAGTCACTATTCTTGGCAAAGTCGTCGGTTTACTTCGCGACGACATTGAATAATTTCAGATAACGAAAATCTAAAACAGGTGTCCAACTAGCATTTGCCCCTTTACCTTCTGCATCATCCTTGATATAATACTGATGTTGCTTTATGGAGAGTTGGCAGAACGGTAATGCATCGGACTCGAAATCCGACGAACCGGTTAATCCCGGCGAGCAGGTTCGACCCCTGTACTCTCCTTTTTTAATGAATCTTGAACAAAATTCAAGAATAACAAAAACACCCTGAAATGTTGATTTAACAGCGTTTCAGGGTGTTTTATTGTTTTACTAAAATATTGAAAAACAACATAAAATAACAAGGTTGGCACACATTTGGCACACAAAATCACACATAAAAAGCCCTGCAAGCACGAGGCAAGCAAGGCTGACAACGTACATCTGATTGAGTGGCTAAGTTCAATCTTCTGCACATTTACGTTCATGTTCTTTATAGATAAATAACTGTGCTGAAGTCTTTAAGTACTTTATTAATAGAGTACTTGCATTTGTTTGACATCTATTTTACTATACTAATGTACAAAAAAAGTAACCACGCTTGTCTGTGACGTGATTACTTGACGTTAATAATTTTCTGTGTATCATTGCGTCTGCTGTACTGTCTAGCTTTTTAATAAGCCATTGGTTTTAAACTAATGGCTTTTTCTTTTTGGGTAAATATGGTCGAGATAGGCAATGCCAAAACGGTAAAGCAACACAATCATTACCAATACAACCAATAAAATACCCATGTTTACGATAATAGGCAGACCATGCATAGCCATAATAACTTTGGCAAAACCCTGCATCAGGTCTGGAATGTGCATAAGCATGTCCTTTGTAAATATTCAAAGAACGTTCAATTACTAAACGTACACACTTAGATACGCTCATGATAACCACGTCCTTTCTGTAGGTCCTTAGTTACAAGAAAAAGACAGTACATTTAGACGCTTAATCATTAACGACTCTCTGAGTATATCACATTTTTATTAAATTTATGAGCAAAAAACGCACCAGTTCCAGTATAAGAAGTTTTTCGCATCAAATGTGTAAAACACTACTTGCCAAAAAAAATGCTGAGAATGGCTGTCAACTGTCAATAATGAAGAATGGCTTTAAAAAAACTGATCCTACGAAAAAAGCCCCTGACCAGCATTTCTGCCGATCAGGGGTGTTGAAAAAATCCTTGTAATTCTTGCTTTAAGTCATTCGGCTATTGCGACAACAGTAACTTTTCTCGTCCATAATCGCCCCCTCCAATCAAGGAGGTAAAAGCACTAAGGAGGCGGTTAACTACCCCCCCACATAGGTGGCGACAATCTTTTCCAAATTACCAACTGAACATTCATTCAACGCTTTTATACGCCATTTGACAATGTCACTATCAATAAAAGTGTTAGCTGGAATTTTTGCCGTAATGGTTTTTATTAGTGTCTTACCCTCCACGTAGTTAGGCTGCATATTAGGCAATGTAATTGGAATATCTCCCTTTTCATCACTGTGGAAGATTAACTTGCTGTCGGTAGAACTCAAATATGAGACGCTTGAAACAGTGATTGATAAAGTAATCGGAACACTCATCTTAGGTGGGACTGCAACTATTTGAAAAGGCACGTCTGTATCTGATGGGTCTTCACCATCCAATTTGGATATGCCTAAGTGAACTGGCTTGCCACCCAGCAAGTCAGTCCCACTCGGAAAAGCAGGTGGCGTTACTAGCTTAGTCATATCTGCCAGTGTCAGAGTTTCCGTTTTGCCGTAACGCTTGCGGAAGCCGTCAGCCAGCAATTTCAGTTGTTGTGAAAGTGTAACCATGAACTCACTCCTTCCTATATAGAAAAATTTCCATCCTATCGAATGACACTTCGTTTACCATTTACCATTGAGAATTGCGTTTTCGATCCACTGCTTGATAGCGTCTTGGTCTGCTTGGGTCCAGTAGTCTTGTCCTCTTATCGGTGACTTGCCATCTTTTCCAGCAGGCCCCCGAGCCGGAACCTTTAAGTCGATGTCGCTAGGCAATTGATTGTCTGCCATAGGACCACCTCCTTAGTTAGTGGATCCGTCAGGGTTTACTAGCTTGATGTGCCAATTGCCATCGTCAGCGATGTAGGGTTCGTAAGTGAAGCCAACCGGTCCACGTTCACCGGTTGGGCCTTGTGCACCTGTAGTTCCCGGAATCCCTTGTTCGCCTTGAGGGCCTTGGTCACCCTTATCGCCTTTGATACCTTGTGCACCAGATAAGTCCGCCAAGAATTTCATCGTATCGTTAGACCGAATATAAAGTTTAGCGTTATCAGGGTCATCAACGTTGCTGGCGATCATTGCCATGTCGCCCTCTTTGATGTCATCGGCAAAATGGGCGTTCATTTCAGCAACCGAAGGATAAGTCTTATCAACATTGAATCCTTTACCGGCTGGGCCTTGTGGACCCGGAACCCCTTGTTCCCCTTGCTTGCCTTGAATTCCTTGCTCACCTTGAGGGCCTTGCTTACCTTCGGGGCCTTGAGGTCCGACAGGGCCAGTTTCACCCTTTGGTCCACGTGCGACAACGCCTAAATCAATATCTGCTTGTAATGCCATAATTAGTTTTCCTCACTTTCTGTTGGTTTATCTAAAAGTTTGATATGCCAGTGTCCATCGGTTGCAATGTAAGGTTTCCAGCTATCGCCATCTTTTCCTCGTGGAATGTGATAGTTAATCGTCACCGTTCCATCGTCAGCAGTTACCATCTCAACCGATGCTGGTTGATCAGGATCAACAGTGGTAACCTCGCCGGCTTTGAACTTCGGCGATTCAAAAGTGCCGGTTGAAATATGCTTAGCTAGGTCGGTAAACTGCTTTTTGAACTCGTCTAGTGTCAGTGATGAAACTTTACCTGTTGGTAAGTCCAGCGTGTTGTAAAGCACTTGAAACTTGAAGTCACGATCAGATGGAAAGATAGCGTGAATCGCATCGTTGATCATCTCATAGATTTCGAGCCGATAAACGCCTGCTGGCAAATCAAGAATCTGGTCAGAATCAAACTCGATTAATTCTTGATTAATTTTCATATCGACCTGCTTAACCAAAGAATCAGAAGTCGCAAAAGAAGCGACATACCGATATTTATCTTCTGGAAAAGCCGGCCGGTTATTTTGCATAAGTTGAAAGAGATAAGTCTGTACACCTTCAGTGCGCTTTTGGATTAGCGGTGACAATGCTTTAACGTCATTCATCTAGTCACCTCCCATTGTTAGCTAGTTCTTGCTTCACTACCTCTTGAATGTACGGTTTAAGATCGTTTTCGATTGCCTGACGATCAGCGTCTGACAACGTACTCTTTTTCACTGGGTTAGGATTTGGTTGAACCGGCTGTTGTTTTTGTCCTTGCAAAGATCCATTGTCTGCAAAGACATACTCAACGCCGTCAATGGTCTGTTTCCCAGTGACCGCCCAGCAGTTGCTCTTGTCGAAGTAGTATTTCTTGCCGTCGCATTCCTGCCAGCCAGTTAGGGCAGCACCAAAGGTACCATCATGTTTCGGATTCAAGTAGTACGTGTGACCGTTGATTACTTGCAAGCCGGACATCAGCCAAGCATTTTTGGTGTCAAAGTAGAACCAGCGATCGTCTAACTTCTGCCAGCCAGTAGCACACCAGGCATTCGTAGGGTCCATGTAGTACCATTTGTTATTAATGTTTTGCCAACTGGTTAAAGCACTGCCGTAGGCACCATCATGTTTATCATTGAAGAAGTACCAATGATCATTGATCTTTTGCCAACCTGTCTGCGCATTACCGTTGCCATCAAAGTGGAACCACTTGCCGTCAATCTTGCGCCAGTCGCTTTTAACTGCTGCACCTTTTTCATAGTATTGCCAGTTATCGCCAGAGCCTTGCCAGCCTGAATTGCCAGCCGGGTTAGCCAAGCGATTCCATTCTGTCGCATTAATGAAAAAGATTGACCGGTCCATATCACCACCGGTATACTGCCAGCCAGTCAAAGCGGCAAAGGCTCCGTGGGAAACGTTCATATTTGGCAAAACCCAACTGTTCCAATTCATAGAAGCATATTTTGCTACCCACACACCGCAGATGTTGGCACAATTGGCAACTTGCCAGAGCGCGGACTCTTGCACGTAGATCAGTGGCCAAACACCGGTCAAACGATGAACTTCATTCACAAAACGATAAGCCCAGCTGGTGTTACCCCAACTAGCGTTTTGGTATGATTCCCAGTCAAGAATCAGAATACCTTTGCCAACGTAGTTCTTGGTGTTATTGATGAAATACTGCGCTTCGCTCTCTGGATTGCCGCCACCAGCATAGTGATACAGACCACGTAGCTTGTTTAGAGAACCAGCTAAGTCCCACTGATGATTACATGCTGGATTGACATAGCCTGTCCCTTGAGTCGCCTTGATGATCACGCCTTGCGCGTGACTGTCACGAATAATACTATCGGAGCTTCCGGAATAAACATCTACTGTACAGATTGACATGACTGCGCCTCCTTACTAATATCATTGGCTCGGTTTGGAGCTGTCTTAATGGCTTCCAACACTGGGTCTTTTCCAGCTTCTGGTGTAGCCGTTGGCGTCAGTGGTGACTTTTCATAGGCCGCTTGTACAGCTGCTTCGATCTGCTTAACATCCACAGTTGTGAAGCCTTGTTTCTTAAGCGCGTCCTGGACCAGCTTCGTAGCATCTTCGAACTTCTGATCACCGGCCTTATCAGTACCCACCAGGGACGTCACAGCTGTTTCGGATACCTGATCAATAAATGACCAAAGTTCCTTTGACTGCACCGTTTTAGCGTGTAAAGCCTTGCCATGTACGTAAGTGCGAACATACTTAATTGCAAAAATAAAAACCGCTGAAATAACGGCGGTTAGTACATACTCCGGAATGGCATTGATAATTTCATTCATCATTAATTTCCTCCTCAGTTTTCTCTTCAACACGTGACAGCTTATTGACCTTTTGAATCAATGATTTGATTTGTTCATGTAGCCGATCATTCTGTGCTTGCAAAGTTTCTACTTGAAGTTGAAGATGATTAATCGTCGTTGTCTGCTGACTAATCATCTCATTTTGCTGATTAATCCGATCTACTAAGGTTTGGCTATACTTTGCGTATATGCCCTCCCGATCAGTAGCGTTCTTGCTTGATGTGCCGTAAAAATTAAAAAGCGCAGTAATCAAGGCACCGACACCAGCAATTAGTAGATCTTGAATGTAATTACCCACATTTACCGATGCCCCCTCCAATCATCACTAAACCAGGCAACCGTTAAAATCTCCACAAATACACCAAACGACAAAATTGTGGAAATTTTTAACTGTTCAAAGTCTAAATCGGCAATAAAAAAGGCTACCGAGTACAAGAACCATAACGCGCCTGCAAATATCAGGACATATGACATGAATCTTGTGCTACTGTAGCCAACTAGTGCTAAAGCAATAATCGCTGCTCCAAAAATAACCATTATTGCGGCCCAATTTGTGCCATTTAATTGGTGCATTGCATGAACCGCTGGACTGCGAGGGTCATCACGCATTGCCATATGGTCAAGGAACATATAGAAGCCAATTGCAATTGTCTCTATTCCGATCTCAATAAGATACACAGTTCTCCTCATAAGAATCATCCCTTAGGCGGTCGTGATGTAAGTCTTGTGCATGGAAAGCTCAGCATTAGCATATAGAGTATTGGTATCAGAAGTGCCAGCATTACCAAAATAAACCCAAACATTGTGGCCTGAAGGACCGTCCCAGTCGTCAAAGTAAGTTGCATTTTCACCTGCGAAGTACCAGGAGTGGACACGAGTATCAGGCTTGATGATATCTGGCCACTGTACAGCTAGAATTTCTTGCCCCTTTGGAATTGTTTTGTTAAAAGCAATGTGGACATTAAGTTCGACAAGCTTGAAACTGCCAAAATCAACGTAACGATAACACGTGTTAGCACCAGCTGTCCCGTGGTCCCAGTCATAAGCACCATTTTCGAAGGCAATACCATCTGTCATCCAGCCTGTAGCGGTTGGCATCATATTACTGGTAACAAGGTTACTCGGTTTGTTTTGCAAGATATTCCAGTCAGAAGCTGGGAGCAAAGTGTCGCCGCTATCATTTTTTAAGTAAACATCTTTATCAGCCATAATTTTATCTCCTTATCTGTTTCGATTACGATTAATCTGGTTTAGTTGATTTTCAATGTTTTTCAACCTTTGATTGATCGTTTTGAGTTGAGTGTCTAAGCCGATTACTGAAGCAGAGTCAGTTTCCGGTAGGACCTGGTCTTCATTTCCAAAGCTGTCAGCTTTCATTAGTTTTACATGTTTCATGCTTCATCCACCTCAATCTTACTAAGGGTAGTGATCTCCAGCCCACACATGGGAAGCTGAACTTTAAGGCCATCTTTAATAATCTGGTACTTTAGTTTTGCGCTTGTGGATGTCAGATCTTTAATCTGTAAAATCTCACTAATATCACTCTCGGCGTTTGGCATACCATACTCAGACGAATCAATAGTAGTAACACCGGCAAGCTGGTCCGCGTCCAAACGATCTTTTAGTAAGTTATATTTCTTACCGTAAGCATCGACGCGTGCATCAACCACTTCATTAGGCTGAGCAACACTATGGATCATGTTGGCCATTCGAATATCGTAGCCATTCAGGGCTTGATCAATTTGCTCAGCAACTGATGTCCATGAATTTCTCAGTACAGCCCAGTTGTGATTTTTCTGCTTATAAGCCTGGTCATTCTGAAAGGGTGTTGGCTCATTTTGCAGATCCAGATTTTTGACTTTGATCGCCATTATCTTTTGCCTCCTCCAATTGGACTTTCAACATTGTGTTTTCCAGTTCCAATTCACCAATACGAATGCCTAATTTTTTAACTAATTTATTCGCATCCATTTTTATCCTCCAGTTTCTTTAGTCGCTGATCAATCAATTGCACAGCAGCAGTCAAGTAAGCAAGTTGTGTCCCATCATCACGACCATCGCCTTCAGCACTAACAAAAGCCTCAGGCGTCTTCGTCTGGGGCTTTTCATGTACATCATCAATTACCAGTGAAGCGTAATGACGACCATCTTTGCCGTCACGCTTGTACTGATAATCGTAGATGTCAGTATTATTAATAGTGTCTAAAGCTTTTTGAGGATCCAGCTTTGTGAGGTTAGTCTTCTTAGAAAGCGTGGAGGTTTGAACCCAGCTACCGCCGTGAACCGTACCATCGACCCACAGATCAGTGTCTTTGATCCAAAAGCCGTTAGCGTCGCCGTTTTCATAAGTAGTGTAGTTCTCATTAAAATCAAAGCGGCCATGAGTAGTGCCGCCATTAAATACGATTAACTGGTCACCGCCAACCTGTTTTTCAGAGTACACATTATTTCTAAACCAAAAGCCACTTGTGGTTTCGTTGCTAATATCAACATATTTTTCTGCTAGTGTTCCATCAGGATGAGTATAAGTTGGATTCTCAGAAAGAAGAATCAACTCATCGTCATTGTTAGCTCCAAGTTGTAATCTTCCACTAGCATTAATATGCAAGTCAGTATCATAATAGTTTCCATCTTCAAAAGGCGTGCCATAAATGGACGATACATGTTCTGACCATTCAGCATTTTTCAGTGGATTGATAGAAGCACTAAATGACAAAGTACCATTCCAGAAACGAGAATTACGGAAATAATTCTGTGGAGCAATTGGACCACCAGGTGAGTCTATTTTACCTAAAACGGATTGATACGAAACCAATCCTTTTTTGTCTAACCGGGTCTCATTATTATCTCCACTGCTTAAAACTAAACTGCCCCCGAGAATTTGAGCATTATTAGTTTTTAACCCTGTGTCATCAATTAGAGTTGAGTAATTGTACTCCTCGCTCTTTTGAATCGTAGCGTCTTTCTGAGCTTTTGATAAGTCATCATTAAACTGCTTTTCGATTGCAGCTGTGCCATTATCCCCATCGACTTCATTAGCATAATCAAATGCTAAAGTCTTTGTGCCTTCTTTTTCCGGATTTTTGCCATGAGCTACTACAATTTTATAGCCAAACTTTTTTCCTGTAATTGGACTAATACCTGTCTTATAAACAATATCTTGATCATTCTTTGTTAATGTGTAAGTGGTAACACCATCGAGACCATGAATCTGTAAACTTACGCCATTTAAAAGGCCGGCAGTGATTTTATCAGCACTTAGTGATGCAATCGAAGCCCCCGGAATAAATGCCTTCCCAGAAAATACCGTACTATCAGCGTCCAAAAGCAACTCCCCCTTTCCGTTTGCTACTTGAATCAAGGTGTTGCCACCAGCTTCCTGATTGATCTGACTGATCACATCACCTTTAGAAACACGATCATTAATCGCATTGCTAAGTTGCGTGCGTTCAGTTTCAAAGTCTTTGCTAGAAACTTTAGAATCAACCACACCTGACAATTGCGTTAGTGCTGACTGGTCAGCTTTACCCTTTACATCAGTCCGCAGTCCATCGATAGACTGGTTAACGTTTGTGATTTTACCGTTCAGATCTACGACACTCTGATTAAAGCTATCAGCAGTTTGCTTGGCAGTAGTTTGGACGTATTTCTCCGTTGCATAACTACCGTCTTTCAGCATCCCCGAAACATCATCACGGGTAACCTTGCTGGTGATATTATCGGCGTTCGTCTTAATCGATGCAGTATTCTGCGACACAGCTCCCGACAAACTGTCAACTGTCGTTTGACTAGCCTTAGTAGCTACTTCACTGCTGGTTGCTGAAATCTCAGCGGCTTGGCTAGTCACTGTTTTCTTAACTTCGTCCACATCAGAAGAATTAGCTTTCAAAGCAATCTGCTTGCTGTTCTGATCAATTTCTGTGGTATGAGTATCAACAGTTTTCTTCAGTGCATCTACATCAGATTCATTAGCCTTTGTTTGCAACTCGTTAGCATTTTGACTAGCTAGTGTAGAAGTGCTAGTAACCTGTGACTTTACTACGTCTACTGCCGAAGAATCAGCTTTCAGTGCAATTGCACTGTTTGTCTTACTGATTTCTAAAGCATTAGAACTGGCGGCATTACTAGCCACATTAGCCGTCGACAAAGCTGTTGAAGCATTAGCTTTAGCCTTGTCAATTTCAGTTTCAGCAGAGTGAATTGCCCCGCTTGCTGTTGACAATGCCGCACTAGCATTGCTTTGTGCAGTTACCGCCGCTGAATGCGCATCAGAAGCTGTAGACTTAGCATCGCTGACCGCAGTACTTACTTCAGAAGCGGCGTTAGAAGCCACCGTGCTATTATCGATAGCCTTTTGGGCTTCACTATGCGCATCGTTGGCAGTTTTTTCAGCATTAGTAATATCCGCTTGGTGCTGCTGAACGATTTTTGAAACCTTATGAAGATCTTCACGGTCATTCATCTGTAACAAAGTGTTACTGATGTTATACCACTTGCCATTTGACATGACCGATGTTTGCAATGGCCGCTTATGGTCGGCAATGTTTTTAGACACTGTTTCATCACTATGCGGTTGCAAAATATCATTTGCCACTGTTATCACTTCCTTTTTCTTCATCATCAGTTACATCATCTTCTGCTGGTCGAACCCAAATGGCACCGTTAGAAACCTGCTGAGTGGCGGACGGATCAGACCTGGAGTAATAAATTTCCGGCATTCGATCAAGCACCTGGTTAGCAAGCTTTTCCAGGCGGGAATTGATATACGACGTGGTATTAGCGTGCAATATTGACGCTTGCAAGTTATCAAACGTAATATCTGTTCCCTGAGCTGAGTCAAATGGATACCAGGTAAAACCAACCGCAGTCACTGTGGTGTTATAAGCACTCTGTGTAGTAGACGAGGTAGTAGACGAGCTACCTGTTGCTAACGTTCCTCGCTCGGGAATCGTAAGATACGCCTGTTCTCCTGGGATTGGTTGGATATTAGTATGCATAACAACTTCCACACTAATTGTCGGATCAGTATTCAGCTGTTTTAATGCATAAGCTGCCATCGCATTTGGATCTTTGAAACGGTCGTCTTGAACATCTTCACCTGGGTGCAATCCCCATTGCTGAATCGAATGGTTGTCTTGAACGATAAACGGCTGGAAATAATACTCAGCTGTTGTTGAAACTTGTGAAGCACTGTAATCGTCATGATAAGTAATGTGTTCGCCTTCGACCGTTTCAGTCTTTTTAGTGTTGATCTTAGCTTGCATTTGATCATTCCGCCCAAACCAACTGGGTGAGTAACTGTCAATCGGCGCCGTTTTACAAGACTCCCCTGGCTGTGGTTCATAAATCATCGTAGAGTTATCCAGCATTAAGGCAATATGATAACTACTTCCATGTGACCCATAAAATCCGACATCACCAGCCTTGACTTGGGATCGTGGAATTGTATAGAAATCTGATTCCATCGACACAGTATAAGCTGGAATTTCAATACCAAAATCGTGATAAACCTGAGAAACATAACCAGAGCAATCCATGCCAGCCCAGGGATTAGCCTTATTATGACCACCCCAAACATACGGAACACCAAGATACTTCTTAGCGTCAGCTTGAAAGGTGGATGTATTATCCACTCCTGTCGTAATAGTTTCTACGGGGTGTGTAATTGATAAACTGCTGTTATCCGCAGACTCATTGTCAGTGTCTTCTTCTTTCGTAGCACCAATTGCCAGCACTTGATTAACAATGCCAGTGCTGTCTTCAGTCAATTTCATGTCAGAAGAATTGTACTTATATACGATTCGTCGTTGATAATTTTTAGCGAACGATCCAGGGGCAAACACGTTTAGCGTTTTCCAGTGTGGGTAAATAATCGTTCCTGGCCACGTTTCAATAATTTTAGAAACCATGTCTTTACCAGAGCAGGCACCGAGATTTTCAATTTGCTGTTTGTCAAAATCACCAAACACCTGATAGGTGAAACCAAACGGGTTGGCCACCTTATCATTTAAGAAATAGTCAAGCACATCTTGTACAGAGTAGGTCAGTACTCCGCTTCGCGTATTGCGTTGACGAACACGACCGATCTCACTATTGACATACTGCATCATCGTGACAGTGTACAAACCAATTCCCTCATCGTCCTCTTCAATGTTTTTGATTATGAAAAGGTCATTGTTAAACATTACTGTCGATTCATTAGCAATATATGCAAAAGACGGTGAGCCATCATCATAGGCCACAAACTGAATTTGATTCGTTTGATTATCTTCATATTGATACTCAAAGCTGTTTTTCATGTAGCAAGTCAAAGCAACTGGTGAATCGGCTTGAACACCTTGAATAGTCATTCGAGTGTCGAATTTTGGTAGGTCACTCAAATCTTCATCGGTTTTAGCGCTGACTTTTTCATTAACCAAAATAGACCCATGACGCATTGCAAAATGCGCATGAGTCTTAGCAACATCAGACCAATCAAAAAGATTATCTTTAGTTGCTGAGCGAAATACCAAGCCACTAGCAGTTTGGTCAGCGAACAGCCTTACACTGTCGCCGTCAACGAACATATCTGGCCCTTCGCTCCAATTAGCCAAATTACTATAATTTCGCCCGTATTTCTGAGGAGTAGCGGCAAAATTAGCAGGGAACTTTTGATAAGGCCCTAAATAATCAGGGGAGCTAAAAACATAGTTCCCGGCCAGCACTAAGTAATAAACTCCATCGATGAGCGTGATATCTGGGTCAATCCGCCAGGTATTTACATCGTCATCAGTGCGAATCTGAATTGGTGAGTTGGTCGTACCAATCGAATCCGTTGCCGGGTCAAAGTCAGTAACATAAACGCCAAAATCGCCGTCTAAATTACTACCAGCGCAGAATACGATATGCCAGTTGCCACTAATATCCTGGAAGAGTTCAGGTGCCCACACATTACGATACTGACTAACGCCATTAAGCCAGGAAAGCCTTTTAAATGATATCCAGTCGGTAGTCTTATAAAAATCATCAGTACCAATGATGTAATACACATCACCGATCTTTTTAACGTAGCCATCACGGAGATTACCAAGTTCTGGATGATGTGCAATGGTTTCCCACTGGACAAGATTATCTGAATACGCAGTAACCGGTGTTGCCTGCCAGGGGCTGTCTTCTGTGGGGTGTGATTCAAAGCCAAAGTAAAAGTAACGATGTTCTTCTAAGGCTTGCAATTCTGTAATCGCCAAATTCACACCTCCTTAGTTCAAATAAACAAAACGAAAATGGAAACGAATATCGACTGGATTGTAACCATAGATCGTAAACTCGTTCCACTTCGGTTGTAATCGAATCCACGCAAGATTTGTACTACCATTTGCTAGTTTCCCATTGACTCTGGTTTCCATTCCATTCAAAACCAGCTCGTCACTTGCCGACAGACTCTTATCATAAATAAATTCGTCACCAGTCGTTCGATTTACAATATCAAACAAGCCATTAAAACCCGTTACAATAATCTGCAACGGGTATCTTTGGCGTGGATCAATTGTAATATCACTGGCGTTGTACACTTTGAAACGATGCTGATCAACAAAGTGATACTTTAAGTTTTGGCCGTTTGGTAAGTTCATCCCTACCTGCCAAGCGTTGTTACTATAGTCCATCGCTTCATCAGAATAAGCGTACGACCATTTCACCCCTGATGGATTATCAAATGGAATAGAAAACTCCGCATTGGTTTTAGCCTGTGGAGTTTCAATCGTAAAATTGCCAGCTCGAACATATTTAACAATGCCCGGTTCAGCATCAGTCCTGATCCGGTACAATCCTTTTTGCATGAAGAAACGTGCAATTTCATGTTTCTTCATTTTATAGTCATACCAATCACTAAAATCAATGTTAAAGCGTGCAGTCACTACGTTATTACTAATTTGTGAGTAAGAATAAGACTGCCCATCAGTACCAGCATCATTGGTATAAGTATTAGTCATTACTGGATCCGAATCATCGCCTAGAAAGGTCAGCCCCGGTATCACATCAGACACATTCACTTCATCCCCTTGCGGAGGTTTAACAAAAAGTGAAGGCGTAAGTAAACTAATTTCACTTAAATCTAAATCTTTGCCAGCCATGATTCACCTCCTAAATAAATGATTGAATTTGTGCCAAGTTAACATCTCGTTGGGTACGTTTGTACCGAGCAGTTGGGTCGTTAGCTGAGTCAGTGACGCCAATCAACTTGTCCAGCAAATTGATCAACTGCTGATTTTGCGACAAGACAGTGTCGAACTTCTTACTAATGATCTGAATCTGTTGATTATCGCTATTAGCAGGTACTGAATCTTCGCTCTTAAACCGAGCAATGACTTGGCTCAACAAATCATAAGCACGGCCACGCTTCGACTGATCTAATGGAATGATCATTTCAGGATTATTGCCTTCAGCGACTTCATATAAACCATGCCGGCTGACCAGACCACCATCAGCATATCCACGAGGAGCGCCAGTTGGCCCCCAACCACCTGTATGGATATCTGATCGCCAGTTACTATCATTCAATAAAGCTAAGACTTGATCAAAAGCTTTCCAGATGTCGTGGTGTCCCTTAACAGCATAAGTATTAAAGGTAGGATCAATAAACTGTAAAACACCTTTTGACGGTGTACCGGCTTTAGCGTTTGAGTCCCAGTTATTTTGCACACCTCTAGAACGATTGCCAGATTCATGAACAGCAACATTAATGATTCTTTGAATTTCCGAATCAGAAACTGTTTCATGAACTAAAGCAGCGGCTTTACGAATCATTTCTGGTGTAATGGAATCGCCATTATCATCTTGCATCTGTTCCAACTGTTTCTTTAACCACGCTTGACCAATTCGAGCAAAATAACCTGGCAGGCTATTATGCAAATCTTGGCTAAATTCGTGGCCGTTGTCTTTTGACCCAGGTACTGCTTCTACAAAATGATGGAACAGCTCAGTACCAAATTCGACAACATTTTTAAGGGCCTTATCAACCCAGTCCATAGCATCTTCAGCAGCGTCCTTAGCAGCATTAAATACTCCACTAAAGAAATCACCAATTGCACCACTAGCATGTGGAATCGCAATATGCATGGCATTAGCTAGACGATGAGAATTTTCACCGTCAAGCACTTCATCGCCTTTTTCCAATGGCATGATGATGTTCCGCTTAGCAGGAAGCATAAAAGTCTTACCAGTAGCCGCTTTATGAACCATTTCTTGATAATGAGGGCCATCACCATCATTAAGCAAAGCGATTTGGTTATGTAAAATCCCACCATTTGGCGTACCTTTAGCAAAACCATTCAAGCTAAAATCAGCTGAAATATGGGAACCACCGATTTTATCGGCAATCCAATTAATCCCGTTAGCGATCCCTTTGATGATGTTCGAGAATGGCGTAGCAATACCACGCAGGACACCCATAAAGGCACTATGTACAGGATTCTGACTACTAGTAATCGTGCCAATAACATCTGAAAAATGCTTTTTCCAAGCATTAAGAATATCGCCAAGACGACCACCAGTAATACTGTTCAGTTTGTCATACATATCACTAAAAATTGAACGAGATTCATTGCTCATATCTTTAGCAATATCTTGAGTATCATCAGACAAACGGTTCCAATGCCCAGATGTCAGATCATGCCACATCTTGGAGCGATCTTCGATTGTCTTATACATGGCCTGGAATGTACGTGGATGTTCCCGAGCCATTGCTTGAACTGTCCGGCTGGTATTATTCCTTAAGCGTTCATACCAGTTGTGAACTCGATTACTCCCGTTTTGAGCGGCGCGTTCAACAGTCCGCCAGCCATTCGTAGCACCTCGCGATAACGCTCTCCACATCGTCTGTGAAGTACGGCCAACTGTGCGGCTCATGTTATTCCAGGTGCGTCTAACCGTTCGGCCACCATTATTAGCAGTACGAGTCAGACCACGCCAACCGTTTGAAGCAGTACGGCCAATGCCTCGCCACATATTAGAAACAGTGCGACTAGTCGTTCGACTGAAGCTGTTCCAGCTTCGTTGCATTTGCCGGTTAGCTTGTTCTTGCTGGCGAACTTGTTGGCGCTGGGCGCGTTGTTGAGTCTTCGTGTTGTTTTGCATAGCACGACCGATTGACCGGAATCCGCTAGTAAAGAAGTTACCAACTTTCTTCATGCCTGATTTAGCGGTAGAAGCCAAGCCATTAACGAAGCGGCGAAAAGTCTTACTGTGGTTATACAACGCGGAGAATGCAACACTAGCAAGCTGAATACCAGTAATTAAAGCACCAAGCGGATTAGCTCGCACTGCCATGCCAATCGCAGAAATAGAACTGACACCAGCCGCTTTAATTGAAGCAAAACTAATCTTTGAGGTTGTCGCGGCTGTTTTTGATGCCACGCCAACCTCTTTTATGTTTGTAGTAGCCTGGCGCGTATCTACGTTTACACGTGAAGTCTTAGTTCTAGGAATAGTCTCCAAACCACGCTTAGTAGTATTGACATTTGTATTAGCTTGACGAGTGTCAACATCGACCTTGCTTGTCTTAGTCTTAGGAACCCGATCCATAGTAGACTTCACGTCATCTACATTGCGCTTAGCCGTAGCAGTATCTGCTTCGACAGTGGTTTTCTTATGAATTGGGATTTTACTAATGACAGCACGTAAATTATCAATACGTTTGCGCGTTGTACCAATTGCATCAAGTAATTTAGCGGCCCCAAAAGCAGCTAGTAAAGCAGCACCAAATACTTTAACCGTAGTGGTATGCTTGCCAAGGAATTCAAGCATTGAAACAGCAGCATTTGCCACATCACCGATTCCTTTAGCAATCGTTTTTAAGCCCTGCTGAGTATCTTTCTTGGCAAAAGCATTAGCCATTGCGGCAGAAGCACGTGAAATGGCAGGTAACATGTTACGTCCAATTTCAATTTGAATAGCTTGTACAGCATACTTAAATCGATCAGATGAATTCTTAGCAGAATTCATATTCCGGCGTGCCATCTTACCAACGTAATCTTCTGAATATGCGGTCTTTAATTGGTCTTCCACATGCTGCAATGATTGGCTATTCTCACGGTTTAGCGCCGCCGTACGTGAAAGAATACCTGCTGCGTTTTGAGCAGTCTGCCCGAATACCTTGTTAAAGACTTCTAGTCGCTCGGCTTTCGGCACGTGAGCATTAATATCTTGGAAAATAGCGGAAATCGGTTTCAGCTGGCCACTCTTTGTTTTGAAGTCGTCAATAGACAAGTTATACTTCTTTAACTCAGCCGTAGCTGTTGAGGTTGGAGCGGACAACCGTGAAAGAATACGTTGTAACCCGGTACCAGCTTGAGATGCTTCCAAGCCATTGTTTGAAAGTACACCTAATGCAGCTGCTGTTTCACGCATTGAAACGCCAGATTGCTTGGCAGAAGATCCAGCATATTCCATGCCAACCCCAATACTTTTGAAGCTAGTTGAAGTAACATCAGCAGCTTTAGCCAGTACATCAGCGGCTTGGGCAGTATTCCGCATCATTCCCGCAGTAGTTTCGGAACGCATTCCAAAGGCTTCAAGCGTAGAAGTCGTGACTTTCATGGTGTCATTAAAGTCGTCTCCAGAAGCACGTGATGCTTCCAAAATCGACTTCATAGCACCTAAAGATTGCCGCCCATCATAACCACGTTTGATTAATTCTTGATAACCATCAGCGATTGTCTTTTGTGAAACACCATATTGGACGGAATATTTTTCACCGTCAGAATACATCTGATTCACTTCGCGTTGAGCGGCCGCTGATTTTTCACCAGCAGTGGTCATCAAATTCTGGTTTTCAACCATTGTTTTTTGAATCGCACCGGCTTTGCGAGCTGATGAAACCATAGCTGCGCCAATTGTGCCAATCGTACCGGCAATGCCCATAGCATTGTTTTTGATGGCATCAAATGCACTCCGCATCCGCGTACGCATTTGAGCAGTCTGATCATTCAGTTTAACTACTGCATTGTCAATTCGATTAATGCCAGTCGGTCGTAGTCGTGCTTCTTCACTAGATAATGACCGCATTTCAGTGCGTGTTTTGGCAATAGAAGCAGCAGTTTTATCTAGTTGCTCACGCTGTTTTACATATGCTTCTGAATCTTTCCCGGATTCGTTAGCTACTTGGCGCAACATGAATTCTTGTTTGCGGTACTGAGACTCCAAATTAATTAAGCTCGACCGCAACTGCCGGTAGCGCTCCACCGTCGCACTAGCCGAACGCCCTTCAGCAGTAAGACGAGCCACATATGCGGCAGAAGCGGATTGGGAACGTCGATAACTGGCTTGTAATTCTGCCAGTCCAGAGGCTTGATAACGCGCGGCATTGCGTGCTTTAGTTGCTTGGCTTTCATAGCTAGACAGCTGTCGATTAGCCTGTTGAATCTGCCGTTCCAACTTTAAGAACTGAGCGGCTTGCTTTTGATTAGAAGTATCCAAGCCTTCCTGGCGTTGCCGTAGTTCACTAACTTTAGCTTTTTGCAGGTCAATAACTTGGTTCAAGCCACGAATGCGGGCTGTGGCAGCTTCCGTGTAATTGCCAGAGTTACGTAGAGCAGTTTCTTGGGCACGCCAGGCATCACTAGCGCCCCGAATGGCGTTCCGAAATGCTGACATTGAACCAATTGCGGCAACCGCGTCCACACTGATTCGCGTGGACATCTCATTTTGAACTTTCAATGTTTTACCTCCTTTCCTTAAAAAAATCGAAAAAAAGACCGATATGAAATCGGCCAATTTATCTGAAAATTGCTCTCAAGATCCAAGCAACTATTTTACTTATCACATATAAAATCACTATTAATAATAAGGCGAACCACAAATGAAAGTGTTCTAAAAAAGCATATAGAATTGCAGTGCCAACAGCCAACAAGATGACTGCCGTCATGGGTATAAACCATCGGCTATTGTAAAAATTAAGCCATTTTTCTTTCACTATGCTCACTTACTTTCGCCCTAATTATACGCTAATTGCTAAACATTTGAGCGATTCTCTTATGAGCATCTCCAGCATTCATTGGCCGATCTTGACGTGGGCGAGCCTTCAGAACTTGCAAGAATGTTAAATAATTCTGCTTATCAATTTCTGATGGTGCTAATCCGCCTTTAAACAGCAATTGTTGTTTTAAATAGTTACGGTCTTCTAGTTCTTGCTGATAATGATCTACTGCTCTTTTGGCGTCTCCGACGGTTGCTCTTTTGGGGCCGAGGTTGTCTCCACGCTCTTCTTAAAATCGGCAAATGATTGTTCCGCAGCACCTTTAACCAATCCGCAAACATAGGAAATGTATAGATTCATGGTTTGACCATCAACTTTGTTAAAAACAACATTGGCCTCTTTGGTGTTAAGATGGAAAATATCTTTGAAGAATTCCATAGCCTTCTTCATCATTTCTCGTTCGGACTTCAATGACTTCACCATATCGCTCTGATCAGCATCAATACTGTACAGAGCAATCATTAATTCATCAGCTTTATCAACTTGGCCCCACGACCCTGCGACTTCAATGGAATTCTTACCAATGCCTAATGGCTTTGTGTCAATCTTCATTTAAAATCCTCCTATCACCCGCCGCATAAGCTACTGTTGACTTTCTCAGGCGAGTTTGCAACTTAAAATTAAGCGTGAACATCAGCACCAGAACCACTGCCATTCATAAATGACCCAGCAGTAGTCCCAGCAACATAATTGGCCATCGGATTATCACCAGTGTAGCCGCCGAAGACTTCCTTAAACATGTCTTCGTACTTGAAGCCCGTATCACCAGAGTTGTACATCTTGTAACTCTGTTGAGAGCCATCGTTGTTGACAAAGACATTATTCGGAATTGGTGCCAATGACTGGTAGGTGAAAGCCACGTTACTATCAGTTTCGTTTTTGTTGCTAGTACCATGATTCCGAGTAGGAATAATCATTTCACCGTTTGCAAAAGCATCGAAGAACCAATTCCCGTCAAAATCATGTGAAGCAATCATCAAGGCAACGTGCGGTTTATTGTTGCCTAACACAGCCCCACCGCCAATTTCTTGATAGCCAACGCACTTACGAGCAATGTCATAAGGCATGTCCAACATAGTCAAAGCAACCTGCGGAGATGGTACCCCGTGGTTAACCCGCTTCACCTTGTTGTTAGCGTATTGCTGTTGACCAGCTTCTTCGAGGGCTGTGATGTTAGCAGTTGTAGCACCATCGCCATCACCGTCAATCAATGCAATGCCAGTTTTATCCAGACCTTTATCAGCGTCTGCAATTAACTTTCCAGTATTGTCCGTAAGGCCGAGCATTACGAAGTCAATACCCTTAAGAGAAGTACCTGCCATGTTTACCTTTCCTCCTTTAGTAATTCATTTTTGGCAAAATAAAAGACCTTAGTCACTTGGTGCGTGTCAGGGTCTTGAATGTGATCATTAGATTGCTCAACAGTCCAATGATTTTTTACAAATAGTTTTGCTAGTGCAATCTCATTATTTAAAGTAGCGATGCCAGAATCAAACTTATAGAAAATCTGAACTTCCACACCAATTGTCCATCCTTTAAACGTTGCATTAGCATATCCAGTCGGTTCATTGAGCCATTCGCTAATTCGACAAATTGTTTGATCAGTATTACCGGCCATTTCACGTGGAATTGGGCCAACAATAATTTGATCAATCCAGTCAAATTTCCCTGACTTAATCAAGTCTTCGGCTTGGTTAGTCGGTAGATCCACGGCCCTCACCTCCAGAATCATAGACCGCCTTTTCAGCGGCTAATACCTTCGCGGCTTGATCTCGACGAGTGTTGTCAACAAAACTATCACCAGTAATGTATTTTGTACCGTCGTTTAAAAACCGAGCAATTCGGGCATGGTTAATGCCTGATTCTTTGCCTTGAAAGCCCACAACTGAATTGCCATTATCTTCACCGTTAACGTCCGTGTTTTGAAACGTTACCGAGTCAGCTAAGTGCTTAACTTTGCCAATCTTACGAATCCGATAGTGCTTATCACGGGTTTCTTCTTTTAAAGCCTTAGTTAGAACTTCCGCACCGGCAGCAGTCATAGCTTTACGCTTAGCTTGATCAGGCACAACTAGCTTTTCTGCTCGTTCCGCAAAGTTTTCCATCAGCTTATCCAAATCAGCCATTACCGTCACTTCCAATCTTCTTACTGTCACGAAGCGTAATCAGGTCAAAACCAATCGGATCACCTGTTGAATCGCGTGAGTAATTGATGATCTTGTAAATTGTATTTTGACCGACAATCCGCGCTAGTTGCTTATCATTCACGTGCTTGTTTTTACGCACAGCGATCTCAATCGTGTCTTGTAGGTGCATGCCAACAAGCTGGTATTGAAGCGCCTGAGCACGTTGATAATAAGCAAAATGAAGTTTCAGCTGTGGCACAAATGTTTCCTTAGACCCTTCGAGAGTGTGAGAAGAAACAGTTTTAGTCGTTCCAAATTCAATCAGATGGTTGAGTCTGTGCAGAGCTATTTTCATTCTTTCCACCCTCTTCAAAAGAATTCCGCATTACTCGTAACTGAGCAATGATGCTATCAACGGTAAAATCGACCGGATAAGTTCGAACATCTGACAAAGCTAAACGATTTTGGTAGTAAGTCGCAGCTAAAGAAACCACAGCGACTTCAACTAACGGTTCAACTTTGTCATTACTATAAAACTTGTTCACGTCCGTGCCCACAGCATTATGAACGAAAGCATCCGCAGCAGTGACATATGAGTGCAGTAACTCGTCATCATCATTGCCATCTAAGTAAAGAACTTCTTTTACTCGTTCGATAGGTACTTCTTGGCTACTATCACTCATCGTCATTCACCGCCTTACTTGGTAACTTCTGTAGTGGCTGGGGTTTGATTAGCAACTGTCTTGAATGAGCCGACCGCCATTGCACCAGTATCAGTAGCTTGAACGTCGAACCGATCAATTACACGTACCTTGTAAGTGTTCGTTTCATAAGCACCAGCACCGATATTAGTAGCCAAAATCTGCATATCCTGGCGGTCAAACAGAGTCACAGCTTGCTTGAAATCACCAAAGTACAACGGGTGAGACCCGGAAACATCTGGTAACCACTTATCAGCAATCCGAACAACCTGATGACCATCAATCTGATAACGCCCTGGCTGAGTAACGTCTGGTTGTAACAGGTAACGTCCTTCTGCGTCCTTAGCCTTGCTTAAAATGTTGTAGCCAGATTGGTTAGTAATAAAAATGGAGGTAGTTTCGATTGCTGGATCTAGCGTGTTGTTTGACAAGTCCTTAATATCATCAAACTTGGAAATCGTTGGCTTCTTAGGAGCAGCATTCATAACACCCAAAATAGCTACGTTCCGAGTAACTGCGTCTTGCTTAGCAATTTGAGTAGTCAGATAGTTCAACAATGCTTCAGCACTATCCATCAGCAAGTCGTTGGTCAAGGTGTACATAGCACCGTAATCACTGATTAAGTACTTGATCATGTGGAGCTTGGCAGGATCAGCGCCAGGGATTTCAGCACCTTCGTCCATCTTAGCCATTGGCTTGATAGTGTTTTCGTTTTCGTAAACGCGAGAACCACGGTTCGTACCAACAGATTCAACATTGACGTAATTTTGCAGAGTCGCAAAAGAACGAACCAGCTGGTGAATAGCGGTCTGAATGTCTTGAGGAATCGTCAAGCCAAAGCCGCCATCGCCATTATTATCGACCGTTGCATCAGATGAAATCGCATCAAAACGGCCGTGAACCATATTCTTAATATCCTTGACGAACTTATCCTTAAGGTTAGTTTCTTCCTTATTTAGCGGTTTCCGATTTTCCTTACCGTTGTCCATCTTGATAACTTCAGCCGCACGGGCTTCGTCAAGTTGGTCCTTAATGGCATCACGTTGAGCCTTAGCACTGTCACGTTCTTCCTTGAGCTTAGAAAATTCCTTTTTATCGAAATTGTCGTCAAGAACGGCAGTATTAATCTTAGCATTCAGATCTGATACCTTTTGACCGGCTTCGATCCATGCGTCATTCAATTTATTAATATTTTTAGGCATTATCATTTCCTCCTTTGCCTAATAAAATAGCCAATTTCTGGTCACGTAGACTAGGAATTGACTTTTCCTTTGTTTTGTTCTCAGTTGGTTGCTTCTTAGCTGACGAAATTAATGTCAACAACTTATTTACAGCAGCTTTGGGCACAATAGGCGAGGCGGCGTTAACCACCTGTGGCGTTTTCTCATCCACAAACATAATCTTATCGGCGAAACCCTTGTCTACCGCGTCTTGTGCGGTCATCCAAGTCTCGTCTTGCATCATCTTCAAAATATCCTCACGTTTCAACCCCGTTTTATCAGCATAGGCATTCACAATTGATTGATCGGTTTTATCCATCATTTGTGAATCGTGAGCCAAATCATCAGAATTACCAGCGGTATAAGTCCATGCTTTATGAATCATCATTTGAGCTGTCGGTGACATATTAATTACATTGCCAGCCATCGCAATGACACTAGCAGCAGACGCGGCCAAACCTTCAATATTAACCGTAACCTGACCTTGATAGGCTTTCAGCTTCGTGTAGATCTCAGAAGCGGCAAACACATCACCACCATTGGAAGCAATATCAACTTCCAGATCGTCGCCATCAGCAGAATCGATTGCGTTACTTACTGAAGCCGGAGACGTTGCTGGAATGTCAAAAAATGAGTAAAAAGATGCCGCTTCGTTATCAACAATGTCACCTTTCACTGGAATCTTCTTCGTCATCATTATCACCTCCTTCCGCTGAAGTATCATTACCGGAAACAACCTGCACTGGCTGAACTTGTGCTTGTGATTGTTCTTTCTTAGGCAAGTCATCTGGCAAGTAATTGTTTTGCTGTAATAGCCATGTGACTTGGTTAGCATCTAAGACACCTGACTTTTGCAAGTTAGCCACCGTTGAAGCATAGTCATCCCCCAGCGGATCAACCGCAGCACGCAAATCCATTGTGATATTTGCGTTAAGCTTGGTATTAAGCTCTCCCACAATTGCCTTAGCAAATCGTGACAGTGACTTAATGTAATCGCTGTTCATCATTTGTACAGACGACTGCTGATCGCCCTGGCCATTGATAATTGAATCAGAAACACCATAGACCTTTGCAATTTGCTGGCTGGTCCATTGAACCTGGTCCAGTAACTGTGCCACATTGTTTTTGATTTCCAACGGTGTGTACTCTTCCAAGTCATCTAAAACAATTGGTCCGCTGTTTGACTCATTCGTTTGCTTCATGAACTTGCGCGAACGTGCCGCTTTATCAGCATCACTCAGCAAACCACCATGTTTTACGGTCAGCACTCCAGGCGACATAATCGACCGAGCCAATGCTGAAAGAGTCAGCTTGTTAGATTGATTCTTGATTTGAAGTTCGTTGGCTAAAGCAGAGAGTGGACTAACACCAGTTTTCCCACCGTTTTTACTAAGCAAGCGGATATGAATCATATTCGACTGTGGAATAGCTTCAACACCAGTACCGGGTTCATCAAAAGTGACGTTATAAATTAAACCCGAACCGTCTTCTAACAAAAAAGGAGTAACCTGATCGGGTCTCAGGTACTCCCATGACATATCTGTTCCGTTTTCATTACGCCAACGGTATGCAAAGCATTCACCACCTAACAGTAACTGGGCAAACATTGATTGCCAAAACGCATGCCCATTGCTAGTTTGCGTAGGGTTATTTAAAATTCCCTGGGCGCGTGGCGCATCGGCTTTTAATGTACCATTAGCCAGATCGGAGCTTAACTGAAAAACGATTGAATAAACGTCAGAGTTTTTAAGAGCAGCTCGTGCGTCAACATAGCGATCGTCACCCTCGTTAGTCAGGAAATGCAACACATCACTATCATCGTTGATTGCCATTCCCTGGCTAGATGATTTTCTTACATTCAAAATCGGCAATAGCATTCACCTCCTTTCTTATTAAAGGCTGGACGCTATTTTTTCAGATAACCAGCCCAGTAAAAGCAAGCCTGCCGCAATGGCAAAAATGCCAGCAACAAAGCTCAGTAAAAAGCATCCCCATACCGCAAAAGCAATAGCGGCAAGAAAACATATGATATCAAAATACTGCCATATACTCTTAAAAAATTTGCTAATCAAGTAAACCACTATCCTTGCTTTCAAACCACTTCTTTACCTGCTCAGCTGTCATCCGATCAACCTGTTGACTCTTATCGTTAGCAATTCCAAAGTCCTCGAAGTGATACATGCCTTGATAAAGAGCATCAATAATTGCATCGACTACGTCAATCTTTAACGTGGCTTTGGCTTTATCAACCTGAATGCCAATCTTATCTTCGTATAATTCGGCATTAATCAAAGCCTTTTCCATAATCTTGTCATCTAAGCGAGTCACATTGCCTTCTACAAAGATCTTTTGCAAGAACTTAGTTGGGTCTTTTAGCTCAGAGGTCCGTTGACGAATAGCCTCCAACGGAAAGTCAGTGTTCAAATCCATCTGTTTGATCGCATTGGTAGCACCCCAGGCATCATAGCCAAAGAAAATGACATGGAGCCGATTCTCTTCAACATAAGTTAGCAACCAGTTGTACACCTGGTCATCATTGATTAACCCCTGTGGGTGGCTTGTAATCGTGCAATAGCCTTTCTTAACAAGTTCACGATACTCAATACCATCCTGTTTTTCTTTAGCTTGAATTGACCCTGCCTTATTCCAAGGAATAAAACTATGCTGTTCGATATGCCATTTTTGTTCACCATTCTCGTCTTGATACGGATAAACGAAGGCGATTGCCGTATTATCACTGAACATCGAGTAGTCAAACCCGATATATACGTCACGGCCGCGAATATCAAACTCAGGAATCACCGCTGACTCAATATCGGACAACTTCAGATAAGCGTTAGTGGCTTCCTGCAACCATAAATTGAGGTTCTTGTTCTGAAAGTCATCGACAGTACCAGCAAGCATGTCAGCATCACGTTTGTCACGTAAACCGTCCATCAGGACATCTTTCTGGCTTGGCAAATCCAGCAGCGGATTCGATTTTACCCAAGTGCCGGGCTTAAAAGTTTCATCCAGACTGTCCTGTGCCCAAATTAAACCAAGTGTCCGATCAGCTTCTCGGCTAAAGTCCTGCTCCATGACCTGTTGAATAGTTTTCTGCTCATCATGGAAAGGCACCGAAGGGTCAGGATAAGAAGTCGAAATCTCGATGTACTGGTGATTCGGCACCTTAACTTGTCCGGAAACAATCTTTTTCGTTCCTTCACGGCTGTTAATGTTCCCCACTTCATCAAAAACCGCTGTCGTAAAGTGATACGAGTCATACTTTCCGGCATTAAAAGACAGGGGTCGGAGATTGTTATTAAATTTGTTCATCACAATGCCAGTGTGGTCATGAATAATCAGATCGTCTTCTTTAGCCAGTTTGGCAAATACCGGCTGATCATCAATGATCTTTCTAAGCATGTTTTTAATATAACCATATAGCTTACCGGTTTGATCATAGTTCTCAGCAGTTACCAGGAAGTCTTGGTTAGATAGGCCCATCGACTCAATCAGAAACGAATAAGTCATGTAGATAGCCATTAAATAAGTTTTTCCTTGCCCACGAGCAACAGAAAGCACAACCCGTGTGAAGCGCTTCGTGTTTAATTCGTCACGCCAGCCAAACAACATTCCGAAAATGAACTGTTGCCAGGGCATCAGTTGAGTTGGCTTCCCAGTATCAACATTAGGAGCAATACCAGCAAACTTCAGAATTTTATTAACTTCATTTAAATCGTAATGAAATGAAAAATCGGTGTTTTCAGCGCGTTGTAAGTCACGAATATGACGTAAAGCCGCTAGTTTCATTAAGTATCCTGTGATGTATTTACCATCAAGCACATCAAAGGCGTACTTAGTTGCGGGGTCCGTATATTTCTTGCGAAGATCATTGACTTTTAAGGTGTGATAAGCACCCTCCACATCATGAGTCTGAGTTAAATCGATTCCTTGCACTCATTACACCTCCCGACTAAACCAAGCCAATATCTTTAAGCTGATCAGCAACAGACTTGCCTTTCTTGGAACTAGCAATCTTCATTAAGTCCTGCCGTGCTTTCGGTGATAGCCCTAGTTGAGAGCCAATTGCTTTTAACTGCTTTAGAGCATCATTCATAGTTGTCACAGCTGGATTCTTTCGTACACCTACAAAGTCCTTGCCAATGATTTCACCAGCGGAATTTTGCACTGACCGGAACAACTTATCCTGAATGCCATTCTTTGAAATGTCAGCATAAGCAATTCGGTACAGTTCGTACTCAGTACAATATTGCTCGACCAGCGAAGCATCGATTCGCTGTACTCGGCTAGTTGACTCGAGATAAGGCACAATCTTGCGCCAAGTTTGCTGAGCTAATTTGCCTAAATATTCAGGCGGTTTACTAGGCAATTGCCCGTTATTTTGCTTAAAATAGGCACTTTTTGCCATGTTTTTGGTCTCCTTTCGTATTGTTTACATCTGTAGTCAGCCCCGGACGCCCAAAATTTTTAAAAACACCGCTTGCATGCAAGACGACTGCAATGTGTGCGCTCTTCCTGGATGGGCACCAGGGCGGGGGATGTTTCAAAAATTATTTTATTTTTAAAATTTTAGCGATGGTCGGAATGTCTTGTATTTCAGCCACTTTTTTAGGAGTGCTATTTTTACCGGTTCCGTAATATTTTTGCTCCCACTGGGTTTTGAGATGGTGACACTGTCGGCAGGTAGTCGCGAGGTTGCTTAACGATGTCATCAATGCATCGTCATACTCGATCGGCACGACGTGGTCGACTGTGTTGCTGTTTGGTTTGCCACAGTACTGACAAACATAATGATCACGATCTAATGCTTGCTGTCTTAATGCTTGCCATTGCTGTGTGTGATAGAACTGATACTGCTTTGACTTAGTATCGTTACGATACCTAGTCACTGTGTTATATCTATGCTCATAGTCTTTACTATGTGACCGTGCCCAGCGTTGCCTATTCGCTAAGTACTCTGCTTCATGTACATGGTGCTTAGTACAGTAATGATCAGGATAAGCAACCATTGCATGGCAACCAGGATACCGGCAGCGTCGATACCTCATGAGTTCAATACCTCTACTACAAACACAATGATATAGATCAGTACTACCAATCCTAGATATATCCACACTGGTAACAGTACCAACCACCATGACCATGCAACCATGTGGGCTAACTTAGCGGCGGCAAACAATGCAGTTAAAACAATCATTAACCACTTCATGTCATTCACTCCCTATCAATCAGTGCAAGCATTAAATTATCGATGCGAAATCTGTAGAAATTGCACCAATAAAAAAAGCGGTGGTAAAAAACCATCGCCTTAACTTAACCTCTCATCAATCATCTTGCGTAGTTCTAACAAATCGTCTTGTGTCGCTATATCACGCACATACTTGCGAGCATAAGAACGGTAACGGTAAACACGTTGCTTATCCTTGTTTTTATCGTTCCACTTCTTATTAGCCTTTAATTGAGCTTCACTAACCATAATGTCGACCTTCTCACGTTAATATGGTATACTGAATATGCAAAAGGACAAGAGGTCCCAGCTCTCGTCCCTTTGCGTTCCGGAAATAAAGCTAACCCGCTAACCGCTATTTGCGATTAGCTTTTTTTATTATCGCATAAGCCTTAGCGAAGTTAATCGCGGCTACCGACAATAACCAAATCGTCAGTGCGATAACATGGCAGCCTCTCTTTCCGGAGTACTGTTATTTCCATCAGTATCATCCCCTTTCCGGATTCAGGGAATCACTTCCGGAACGCTGTAGTCTTTCAGGCGTCCCTTACTTGACTACATTTATATTATACATTATTAACGTGTAGATAACAACAGAATATTGAAAGAATCTCATTTATTTTTACGTAATTTAAAAGCCGACAGGTCAACGCTTGTCGGCTTTTTTCTTTTGATTCATATCCAAACATTTCAACTACTAGCCGCGCAAGGCTATCCTTATACTTGATTGCATCCTCCTGAATAAAAAAGACGGTAGCCAATGCTATCGCCTTAATTACTTATCCTGTTTTCTAGGGTCCTTAACCCCCGTGATGGCCTCCATGCCCTCGGTGGTCACAACCCAGGTCGTTCCAAATTTCCTAATCGACCCTGCCGGAAACTTATCCGGATTCTGCTTGTAAAATATGCGGACATAACTCTCGCTATGTCCCCATATCGTAGACGCTTCCTTAGCGTCCATGATGTCTGGGCTATCAAGGTTTACTTTAGACATAAGTGAAGCACCCCATCAATTGCCAACAGTACGAATCCAGCAACGATAGCCCATTTTGCTATGGTATAACGCTTCTTCTCTTTTCTAGTCATGATATAATTGGATATGGCAATAAGGGGAGTCGCTATCGGCTCAACCCTCGTTGTTAGTTATTTAAGAAAATGCTTGAGCAACCAATCAATGATATTTAGCAGAACGCCTATCGGGAAGGCTAACGCTGTAATCATTGCGTAGAGCGAAGTTCGATTTTTCAATCGTTCTTCCTCTAGCTCAAGCTTTTTCTTTTTATGCTTTGCCATATCCTTATCACCTCCTCGACTATTATAATATCACGTTTGCGTATTTATATCAATACTTTTGCGTGATTAGTTGAGGCTTTTTTTATTTATTTTTGTGTACTTTAAAAGCCGGCAAGCGTTGACCTGTCGGCTTTTTCTTCACCTTTCGTTTACGGGTATGCTCAGCATGATTGAGCATGTACAGTTCAGCACTGCTGCTAACCGTGCCCCAGTTCTTAGTCCATTTCATATTGTTCTCCAAAATAAAAAGCCAGCGTTAAGCTGACCAATACTCTTTCAATATATTCATTACTTTATGCCATACATCAGATCTCGCTCCACTATACCATTCTCCTTTTGGTGGCAGCGGTGGCAAGCAGTCCGCGTTATATATTTGGCTATCAAAATCTACAAACATCGGTTCAAAGCCCCACACACGAATGACTAGAATTGTGTCTTTGTATTCCGCCACAACATCATCGCTTATCTGATTTAATTTTGCTAATAAAGTTGCTTTATCCATTTTTGTCACTCCAATAAAAAAAGACGGTAGCCATTGCTATCGTCTTAATGCTTACTCAACTCAGTTCGTCGCTGATCAATATAATTTGCAAAATTATCCAGGTCTTTTTCACTAGCCATTTCTAAAATGAAATGCTTAGCGTTTGATCGGTACTGATAAAGCCTTTGCTTGTCTTTGTTGTTGTCGTTCCACTTTTTATTAGCTTTGCGTCGTGCCTCACTTATTTTTGCCACGATGGAGTCCTCCTAATATGTAGAGAGTAACAACTAACGTTGTTGCAATGCTGAATACATCGTTCTTAGTAAAACATGCAAGCCAAATTAAAACAATCATGAAACAGGAAATTATATCATACTTTGTCATGATAAATTGATACATGGTAGAATGATACACGAATAAGGGGTCATTTGGCCCCTCATTCTTAATAGTTATTTGCCGTTGTGACGATGTCTATCAATCATATCCCAGATTAATGCGATTGAGGAAACGATTGAAAAAATTGTTGCAGCGGCATCTTTTATATCACTCAAAATTCCATGCATCTTTATCCCTCCCTTCACTTATTATAATACACCTTATATAGGTACAAGTCAAGTTAACAGAGAGATTCTTTTATTAGCAAAAAAGGCTGTGCTTTATTCAGAAGAAAATTGATTGGGGTCTAACCTTCTTTCTGTATAATTTGCACAGTCTCAATATGGAAGCGGCAGGAATTGCACCTGCCAGCACAATGCTTGTGTCCCTCTAGGTCTCCATAACGACCGCCGCAGTTCTCGGACAATAAACCTATTGTAGGAAGTAAATTGATGAATGAATAGTGAATGCAATGTCAATTTGATTTTAAAGGGCTATTATTAACTGCGACGATTAATAAGCAGTTTAATGACATGCCCAGGTCGTAATGCTTTTCATTAATTCCACGATACTAGTATATGTTCATTTTGGGCCGATCGAGGGCCGATAAAAGGCCGACAAAAGGCCGATTTTTATTTATAAACATGTAGATCGTTTACGTCGAGGTGATTATGTGTTGTCTGATATAAGTAGCGATCAGCAAACTCACATAGTGCAATTCGCTTTAAGTCTTTATAACGGCTAAAGCTATACTGAAGCTCAACGGCAATCTTCCAATCCGGCAAACCATCAATATACTTCTTAGTTAAGATTGCATTGGAAAAAGCACGGCAATTGCTGATTGCTCTGCTTACACAGCACACTACCGACTCAGCATAAGCAACTTCAACATAATGTTGTTCATTCGTATTGCCTACTGGTGATCCTTTCGGCATTCCTGTAATCTGCGGGCTTTTTAAATCGATACGGTTAGTGCCAGCGATTTGCAAGTAGCGCTGTAAATCATTAGTAAGAAAACGCCGTACATTATCCGCAGTTGCTTTCGTATCGATGTCTAGCCCGTGTAAAATCATTTATCCACGCTCCTTACAATGATTACCCCGCATAGTGCAGACATAATTAAACTAATAATTACTGCTGCATGCGGTACGATTAATGCCAATACTATCCATAGCGACACGATGATTAAGATTGTTAATAAGTCTCCTAATGTCACGGCCACTCAACTCCTGCCTCAGCATATTCCTCGCGCAATTTCTTCAGTTTGCGCATTTCAGCCAGATAAGTATCAGCTTTAGCATTATCTAACTCTTTAGGAACTCCGGGTTTATGGCCTGCTCTTCGCTGATACTTGATAATATTAATCCTACAAAAGCCAATACACTGTTCATAAGGGAAATGACGATTTTCCATTTCCCAAAACAAATCATGACCACGTTTATTTTTATAGTAATTGCGTCTTAACATGATTCACCTCTTTGCTCCCCAACCTCTGCGTGTCTTTAGCCAGTTTTGATGGTTCAGCTCCGTTAACTCGTTTGATTGTGCTATCGTCCTTTTGACTCGTATATAACTTACGTGCATGCGTTTACCGATCTCAGTTAAGTTTTTACCTTGCTTCATATATCGAACCATTTGCGAGTACTTAACTGTGCCTTTAGCAATTGGCCGAATTCTTTTGGCACTTTTGCCACTAAAATCAGTCTTGCGGCGAAGTTCATAAAAAACTTGCAGTTCACTTTTGGGGATGAAATCTTCCAAACGGCTGTCGTTATTAGGCCGCCAAGCCTCTGGATATTTTTCCTTTAGTCGTTTAATCTCGTCCTGAATTTTTAGTTCCTTGATCCAGTTCGTCAATGATGTCACCCCACTTCTGAATCCCTTTAGGATTAAGCGACAAAATTGCGCCGTATAAGTACTGGTTAATCGACCAGCTACGACGATCGCCAGCTTCGGGGATGTTAGTTCGACGAATATCATACGAATGGAAATAATAGCGTTTCCCAGTCGGCTGAATGCGTTCTTGTTGTGCCCACTGGCCAAGTTCAACATTCGTGCCCACATTGTTGTTCGACACTTCAAAAATAATAATGTCTGACTTAGCCATTCCTTTGGTATCATGATCAAAGATTTTCTCAGCTAGGCTGTTATTGCTATCCTCAGTTTGATTCTGTTTGTCGTTGATTTCTTCATCATCCTGTGGTGAGTAAACATCATAACCAAGTCGGCGCAGCTGTTGATCCTCTTCCGCATGCTTAGCTTGATTAGCCACACTTAGCATGTCGCCACCGTTGTATACCAGTAGTTTTGGTGTTTTTGCCATTTTCTTAGCTTTCGCCTCAATTCTTTCTTGTGCTTGCTGTAATTCTTTCTCAAGCGCTTTATTCATTCGTCTTCCTCCACTGGTTCAAGTGCATCTTCCCAGTCAATATCTAAATAGGGTTTGAAACCTTCCATGATTCATGGGTTAGTACCCTAACCCGTCCTAAGTTTGAAACTTGATATAAGTTTTCATAGCCTTCTATATCTTTCCAAATTTCTTTCATTTTTCTTTTTCCTTCCAATCAGGATAACCATAACCAACTAATTCTTTATCAATTGTTTTTATAGCATCATCCACACTGCGAGCACAGCAATGAATAATATGATGTTTCATTAGCATCTTGTGAAAACGAATCTGGTCTTGTCTCAATTGGCCTTTTTCGTTTTTTACTTCGATGTAACAAATTTTTCCGTTTGACCATTTAAAGCAATATAAGTCCGGGTGTCCCTTAGGTAGTCCCGTATCGAACCAGCGCCCATCAGTAGTCTTAACCTTACCCACGTTGCTTCGGAAGATCGTGCAATGATGGGTTGAAACGGCAACCAAAATATCAGACTGGATTTTATGCTCTGGGGTCATCGTGTTTGCTCAATACTTTCCACATCCGATAGACGGAAAATAATCTGTCCCGTCGTGTCATCTGAATTAATGTAAGTTGCTTGCATTGGTACGTTCGACTTTCGCCAGAATAAGTCGATTAAGTCGACCAGCCCGTATTGATCACGGACGGTCTCCAGGTCAATCAGGCGAACGTCACCTGATTTGAAATTAATATATGTTTTAGTCATTGTTACCTCCTAATAATGGGCCTTTCACCCGTCCGGTGGATACAGTTCACTGACTTTTAGTTAGCAAGGGTGACACTAAAAATATAGTGTCACCATGTGTCACTCCTTACTCTCCCAAGGGATTGACCCTTAAAGTGACACATTTTTGATTTTTAAAAAAATTTCTCATGTGTGTGCTATATATAGATACATAACAGAACTTTTATATATAGTGGTAATGTCACCTTTACGGTGTAAACCCTTGGGGCTGTAAGGCTCAACCCGGTGACACATCGGGTGACACTATTTCAATGTGTCACCTTCTCAAATACCCTCGCTTAGTTTCTCCATGAATCTTCTTACGCCCTTTTCGCCATCCAAACCGATTAATCATAATGTTAGAGATTTGGTTTGATAGTTTTCGATTCTTAGCTAGATTCACACCAGCTGCCACTTTTAGACCGATGGTGTCACTGGATAAGAAATCAACGTTTTTCCAATCGTTGTCTAAAGCATCGGCAATGGAATCTTCCAGTGTGTCGGTGTACATGAAGTTCTTACGGTGGTCATCAAGCATGGCTTGCTGTTCAGCGGTTAAGTCAAAGCTATAATCGTCATTTTGATACATTTGAACGGCTTCACCCCACACTTGTCTAACATCCTCGCTCGTTAATTCAGTAACCGGGTTAAACTGCTGTTTATTCTTATCAACCAGTAATGGCAAGAATCTACGTTCGCCGGTTTTATCCTTTAAGTAGTACAAATTATTGGTTGTTCGAGCCATGATAAAGCCCTTTGGAAAACGTTCTGATTGATGGCCATATGGCTTTCGATATTCAAAAACCTGTAACGTAACAAACTTTTTAAGAATCTCAAAACTACTATTATTAGTCGCAGTCATTTCATCATCATTAACAATTAAATTTCTGCGCATTACAGCAAAATCATCTTTGTTATCGAAAGTAGAGAATTGATCCGTGTAATAACCACATGGTGCTAGTTTTTGCAAGATTGTTGTTTTCCCAGCGCCCTGGCCACCAACTAGATCTAACACGAAGTCGAATTTACAGGTTGGATCATAGGCTTTAGCTACTCCGCCAACAAACCAAATCTTTGCGATCAGCATTGTTACTGGTGTCGGTTCAACACCAAGCCATTTAGTAAAGAAATTTTCAATATGTGATTCGCCGTCGTAGTGTTTAACTGCATCATTAAAATAATCAGTAACTGGATTGTATTGATGCCTAGCCGCAACCACGTTCAAAGCGCTTCGAATATGTTTGTTATCAAACAGTACATTGCGGTAATCGTCTTTGTTTCTTTCAATGTATGAAGCGATTTCGTCAATGTAAGTGTCTTTTAATTGACCTGGCTTGATTAACATCTTTTTACTGCTTTTTACCACGTCAATTTCATTGGTAAATTCATTAAATTTGAACATCCCTTGAAGCTCAGGATCGTTTTCTAAAATCAGCTCAATGTTATATAAACTGTTGGCTTTTACATTGCCATTGCGATCAAAATGGAAGTGCAATTTTTGCTGTTCTTCCTTATCAACGTGGCTTTTTAGTTTGTTAGCATTTTTTTCAAAATCAATAATATCTTTGCTTTTATCCGTCGTTCTCACCTACCCTTCTGAGTTCCTTTTTGATCATACTGTCAACGGTCGTAATGACTTCTTTATCAGGTAATTTATCTGGAGTTTTACTGTTTGCAATTCTTGCCAGCTCTAACACACAATTAGGATCTACATTGCGGAACAATAGCCCACCAGCAAAAGCTGCCAATGCATTATTTCGGCCACCTGTTGGTCCCAAGCCTTTAACAATCTGTTCAAACAATTCGGACGTCTTGGTGTGTCCTTTTGGGTGATATTGAGTTAGCTGTTTATGGCTAACCTCAGGCTCGGCTTTTTTCTCAATCAATTGAATTAGCTCTTCGGGTGGTTCAATCATTGATTGATGGTTAACCCATTTGTAACGCTTATGATCGATCAATGACGGTGCTACAACCACGTAGTTATTCGGATGAGCTTTAATGTCTACTCCAGGCAGAAAACCAATGTTTTGCGTAATTCGCTCAGCTGGCTTTTTAAAAAAGAATTGGAATCCGTTGTGTGCAGTTTTCTGGCAAAGTGTCTTGAACCATTCTGGATGGTTCAAATCTTTAATCGCTTGAGTACCGTCATTCCCACCCGGATGCCGATCAACATCAACCACAAAAAACTGCTCGGTTTTTAATGCAATATTAATTGGCAAATATTTATTTTCCCTCCAAAACTTTCTTAGATTGTCTGGTGTCATAGCAGGCTGGTCAGCAAATTTAATCAGTGGTTTCTTGCCGATCGTTGGAACGACGCTAAAACCATGCTCAGCATATTGAATTGCATACTTTAATAGACTTTGCATTTCTAATCTCCTGTTGCTCCGTCAATGTCTGGGTCGAACCCGCCTGGCAAAGGTTCACTCCTAAGTGCTGTTAAATAAGTTTTCCTCAGACTTTTAAAAAGGCAAAGCATCATCATTAGCTGTGCCGTCATCACTGCTGTTTGAACCAGTTGGCAGATCTTCATCTTTAATTGTGCTTTCTGGAGTCTCAGCAAAGTCGTATGAACGGTAGGGATTGTCTGGGTCCTTCTTGTTTGGCCGTTCACTGATGTGCATTTTTACAGTGGCACCTTCATTTCCACGGAATTTTTCAACAATTTTCTCAATGACATCAGTGGTATTGCCATCAAAGTCGCTATCTTCCAGATTTACGTTAGATAGAGCTGCTACCTTAGCCACAGTTTTAATTGCTCGGTCAACTACAAAATCGGGCATTTTTGAACCATCTTTCTTAGTATCTGCTAAGTTAACGAAGACTCGTTCGTGGCGGCCAGCGTAGTCACCTTCAATTACTTGCATATCGAAAGTAAGAGCTTCAAAACCTGACTTTTTAGATACGAAATGTTCAGCTTTATTCATGATGGCAGTGTAATCACCTGCTGGGATATCTTCATATCCAGTGTTGATATTATCTTTCTTAGCGTCCCAGCCATTGGTTGCGTTCTTGTATGCTTTTAATAAACTCATTATTTATTCCTCCTAAAACATTCCCTTGCACGATTCCAATAATTGACGAACACGTTCGTTCTTAATATCTGCTGGTTTATACTTAGCTCGCCGATCAGTAACGGTCCGCGTATAGTGGTCTTTGCCAAACTTCTGTGTATGAATCACCAGATCACAGTTACCATTTACGATGTTGTAATACTTAGTTTTTAACGATGGCACTAACTCCGGAATACCACTGTTATCATCGTTAATCTCATTTTCACGGCTGATATAAATTACATTGAGCGGTAGAGACTTTAAGTCCATCACAAATTGCTGTAATGTCGTGTTGAAAATAGAAAAGCCTTTTCCATATCCCATGTCGCTAAGACTACGTACATTGTTTTCAATACAAATTGCTTGCTCAATCATGACGCAGATATCATCGATGACATCAATAATGATGGTCTGAAACGAATTATTCTCGTCCTGTAGCGCTGTTAGAATGCCATCTAGTTGATCAATACATGATTGCTTTAAACTGCCGTCCGAATTGCGTAGGTTCCGAATCTGGATGCTTGGCGCAGTTCCTTGTTCACTATTGCCATCAGTGTTTAGTGAGAGTGGATGTGGGAAGAAACTAGCGAAATAGCTTTTTCCTGACATTGGCGCTCCGTAGATAAAATAGTTATGCGGAGCTAGTACTGGTTTTACTGGTTTATCTGCTGGTAATGTAACTTTCATCTTTTCCTCCTGTTTTTCCATTGATAATAGGCCCAGCCTGGTTTGAAGCCATGCAGTTTTGCATAAGCTTGCAATTCAGCCAGGGATTTTAATTGCCCTGGTGATTTACCAGCTACGTTAGCCATCACATTGCTGGTCATGATTTTGTGAGCAATAGATTTCCTGTGTTGAATTTCCTGTAAATCGACATTAACAATCTTGTAGTCTTGCACAGTAGACCGTAGCTCGTGGCCACACAATGGACACCGATTGCCGTGCATATCTTTCCGATAAAAAACACCGAAGCAGTATTTGCACTGATATATTGCTGGGCCGTTGTCAGTGCCAGTTTTCTTACGCTTATCTCTAGTTGTCGCGGCTTTACGCCAATCATGATCATCATCAGGCAAACCGTGGGTTAAATAATTGTCAACGTGGTCAATGATGATGGCAGTTTTATCTTTTCGTGGATTAAGGCATCTCATCGAAAACTGGAGATAAAGTGATAGCGACGAAGTTGGCCGAGCCATAATCACGCAGTCAACATTTGGCAAGTCAACACCTTCCGTAAAAAGATTGACGTTGGCTAAAATGGTCAACTGTTGATTACGAAAATGCTGAACGATTACATCACGTTGTTTGGCTGGTGTACTACCGTCAACTTCTTCAGCCGTGATGTGAGCTTTACGAAATTGCTCGACAACTTGTTTGGCACTTTCAACTGAGTGGCAATAAACTACTGCTTGTTTACCACTTGCCAAACGTTGATATTGTCGAACAATATTGCCATAAATCTGATGGCTAATAGCTTGATCCATACTGTTTGTACTGTAATCACCATGTGCCTTACGTAGCTTTGAGCGGTCAATATCACTAAGAGCGTAATATTTAAAAGGCGCTAAGAAGCCATTTTTTGTTAGCCATTGAATTGATTGACCAACAACAATGTCATCACTGATTTGATCTAGTTGATTATGCCCAGTTCGTATTGGTGTGGCTGTAAAGTACAGTATGTAG
The DNA here is from genome assembly GCF_947387495.1 of Limosilactobacillus difficilis. Taxonomy (GTDB): domain Bacteria; phylum Bacillota; class Bacilli; order Lactobacillales; family Lactobacillaceae; genus Limosilactobacillus; species Limosilactobacillus difficilis. Next base: position 22,449 of record NZ_CANDNU010000003.1, on the reverse strand, counting down.
GCACGTGGAAAAGCATCAATAATTCGGCGATAGCTTCTAGCTAAGGCATGATGGCCTTCGTCTATGAATATCAATGCTGGCGGTGGTAATTTATTAACTCGCCTAGTCAGCGATTGAACCATCCCCATAGTGGCCAAACTCATATCAACATCTTGTTGTTTGAATGCCTTAATAGCTTGATCTAAGACTTCGTGGCGATGAATAACAAACATTACTTGATTACCTTTGGCTGTTGCTCGCCTAGCAATCTCTGCCATGATTACCGTCTTGCCGGTTCGTGGTGGCTGTTGAACCACAATACGATGGTGGCCATGCAGCATCGATTGCTGGACCTGTTTGATGGTTTTAACTTGGTAATCTCTTAGCTTAAGCATCAATTTTCAGTTCCCGCATCTCGTCGTAAATCCTACTTAACGCTAAATCGCAGACAGCCGAATTAAGGTGCTTGGCCGCCTTGTCTTCGGCATTACGCATGCTTCCATAGCTTTGTGCTGAAAGCTTTTTGACATACCGAATCGCTTGGCCATAGGTCTGGCACTGTCCGTAAGCCTCTTTGATGAGCACGTCAGACTTTTCATTTACGGTTGAAGCAAAGTCAACCATCCAATCGTTATCTGTCATTGCGTCCCCAGCTTTCTATAGGTATGAATTGCTTTTTCCATTAACCAGCGATAGTCATAAAGTCGCTTCAAAGCTTGTATTTGATCTACTTGTGTATGAGCGATGGCATTCATGACCATTAAGTGCGACATCTTTAATTCATCGAATGTGGTACAATTGAACCAATCGAGAATTTTGTTTTGTTCGTCAGTTGTTGCAGCAGCTGGCGCTTTTTTTGTACTAATTTTCATAAATCTGAGTCCTCCTCTAAATCGGCTTTGTTTGCTTCCCACTCGTCTTTACTTAATCCAGTACCGCGATAGCCTTCATCCTCGTCCGGCTCCAGCCACTCATCTTCTAAGTGCGCTAAGGCTTCGTCATTGCGGCGATCAAGTTCATCTTGGTTCATGTGATCACTTCCTTTCTGATAAAATCTAAGTAGTCTAATATAAAGGTGGTGAAAATATTGGTTTATCTACAACTTTTATCGATTTGCGTGTCTTTTAGCGCCATATTTATTTCCAATTGGTTAGGCCGTAAGGATGAAGATAGAAAATTTAAACGCTCGCAGAAACTGAAACGTTACAATGATTTCTATATTCCATTCATCAAGTTTTTCTATGAAAACCGTCCTTCAGCCTATTTGTTCTTTTTCATGGTTGTAAATGGTTCATATAAAAACCTTTACAACTTAATCGTTAAAAATCTTGAATATTTAGATCCAAAATCCACTGAAGAGTTTTACCGTTTGAGCACTGATTCTGTAGATCAATTACAAGCTCCAGCCAACGAATTAATTAAAAAGTTGAATAATAAGGATCTAGAAGGAACGGAAATCAAATTCAATAATGAACAGCAAAAGTCATATAATCGGTTTAACGACTTTGTATTGTCAGTATTAAAGGAATCAGAATGCTTAGCAGAAGAGTTAGGCCTAGAACCAATTGGAAAATCTCTTTATGACATTTATTCAAAGTCCATACGTCGTCCTCAATAGCACACATAAGCAATGCTATTAAAGGGTCAACGCATCCAATGATTCCTAAATAAATTTCCATTAAGTCACCTCCGGGTGGCTTTTTCTTCTGCCACACCTGCCATCGTCCATATAAGGAACAGAAGTGAGAAAACTACGCCGCCGAGAAACATCTCGATGTTTTCGGTGTCATAAGCATGGACAGTAATGCCTACGCCAATGGCTTCTACAATCACTAGTGCGATTTCACTCATTGTGTTCCCTTCTTTTTAATTCCTTTACTCGTTCTGCCAGCCCCATCGTGGTGACTAGGCTTGCCAGTAGCAGAACCGCTACGATCACGCCAATGTATATCATGCTTTTCCTCTTTATGGTTGCGGTTGATTCCAGTCGATTTCTGATATATGATCTTGAATCCACTTCTTAGCGACTGGAAGATTGACTTTAATCGATCTACCTTTGCCTGGAAACGGAGCTGTTGACCACTTTCTTGTCTCCGGATAAGCGTCCAGGATAAAAAGCTGGATCCATGCTTTAGCCTTGTGACCAGGAATAAATTGTCTCAGCTCCTCAAGCGGAACCCATTTTTCTTCAGGCTCAGCTGGTTTGCTAATTAAATATGGTTTCAGCATTTCAGCTGCTGCCTTTCTATCCTCAGGCGGCGCTTCACGGATTAGCTCTAGTAGTGCGCTCATTTAATATCACTTCCTTTCTGATGTAAAATAAACATAAAAAACAAAGGAGTTTCTAAATATGAATAATCCCGATGCTCACTATCCCATCAATGCTCCAAAGTATTTCCCACAACAATGTCCTGTCTGTTTGCATGATATTGAATTAAAACCTGTATACAAAGAATTCGGAACAAACGGTCAGTTGTGGGTTTTTAAATGTCCTCGTTATCAATGTCAAGCTGTTTTCTCTGTTTTGCATACGGAACATAAAACCGTTCAGTTCCCGGGTGATAATCAATCACTTATGAACCAAGACGAGCTTCGTGCTATTTCAGAACGTTTTGTCACAACTTATAATCAGGCAATTAAGGCCGAACGACTTAAAATGACAGAACTTTATGGCGAAGGTTATCGAAAAGCAGTTGAATATCTTGTAAAAGACTTTTTGATTAAGTTTGGAAATCTTTCTAAAAGCGAGAAGCAAATATCAAAAATGCATCTTGGAGATGCCGTTAATAAGTTACCCGACGCTAGATTGGTAAATCTTGCAAAAGCTTCTACATGGCTTGGGAACGACCAATCCCACGTGCTTCAAAAACATCCTGAATATGGCGTAGAAGACTTAAAAAAGTTCATCGAGGCATTGGCTGCATTTTCAATTTATACAATGCGTGCTAAGCAAGCCGAAGAATTTGTCAATTCTGATGATTAAGCAATTTGTTAACCAACTCAGCATTTTTCTGGGATAAATCTTTCCAGAAAAGTGCTTCTTTTTTCGCCTTATCAAGTTCTTGTTTAAGCTTTTCTTCGCTCATGGTTGACCTCCTTTCTGTGGATGGAAAACTAAGCCGCAAGAAAGTAATTAGTGAAGTATTGCTGACCTTTTCCTGTAACTTTCGTAGTTTTATTAACTCGGGTAGTACCGTTGCTATCAATTGAGGTGCTTTCCTTAACTTTGAACAATCCCTTATCCATTGCCATTTGTGTTGGTGCATTGTAGTCAGTGCCGCGACGTTTGATCAGGTAACCATTTTCACGTAGCCATTGGAAGAAATGATTTTGTCCCATCGTTACTTTTTGACCATCAACAACGATGTAATCAACTCCATTAGCTTTTATAATCTTGGCCATCTCTCCAATTAGGATATTGGTTTTGGCGGTTGAAACTGCGTCAGCAAACAATGCCTTAGGCTTCATTTGTTCGATTTGAATGTCTTTCTGTTTTAATTGATCGGCAGCTTGTTGAAGCAAGTCTGCTAATCCTTGCGCATTATGAGTAATATCAAATGCTTTCTGATCAGTCATGTAGGCACCATGCTTACGAATCGTCGGTAAAACTTCGTGAGTAATCCAGCGTTTAAATTCATGGGCTTCTGGTTTACGGCTTGCAATAATTAATTCATAAAGCCCATATTCATTAACCACATTGGTTTCACCTTGACGCCCTAAGTTGAACTTAGACCGTTCATCATCATCTAATCGGCTCAAAGCAACCGTTGTGTTGGTAAGCCCGAGAATGCTGGTAATGTCAGTGGCAACAAAATATGGTTCACTATCGATGGTCAATGTGCGAACTTGATGCCCGCGAAAATTAAATAATTGTGGTTGCATTTGTTTGCCCTCTTTTTAGTTATTGTTTTCGAAACTTTTAATCTTAAGAAAAATCGCTGACTTGGATATGTAAATTATCAGCGATTAACTTAGCCTCAGAATAATAGAAATCTTTGCCATCAATTCGGTTCAGCTTCTGATTAAAGGTTGATCGGGAAACATGGATCAAACTGGCGAGTTCGGATTGAGTTTTGCCATTCTTCTTCATTTCAACCATTAATCCGTAATAAGGTTCTGCTTTATCCTTTACCATATGGCACCTCCTTGTTTAGTTTCGTAATCGCAACTCGATTACATGTATCATTTTACACGTCTATGTTTCGATGTCAATAACTTTTGACTATTTTTTTAAACAAATGTTGCTAAAATGAAACATTACTGATAATATATAGATGTTGAGAGGATATGATTGAAATGTCACTTGGAGAGAAAATAAAAAAATTACGAAAAGAAAATCATCTTACTCTAGAACAGATGGCTAATAAATTGAATGCAAATAATTCAAAAGCAGGTTTCAGCAAGGGCAGGCTGTCAAGGTGGGAAAGCGGAAAAGATGAACCTCGTCTTTCCTCCTTAAAACAAGTTGCTGACTTATTTAATGTTTCAATTGATTATTTCTTTGAAAATAAGCCTAGCAAACAAATTAAAGCTGATCTTTCCGATGATGATGTGTTATTCACCTATCAAGGTAAACCATTAACGGATTTAGAAAAGCAAATGATTAGGAGGTTGATGGATGGAAAATCTAATTAATTGGCTTCTTAATTATGCTTTCGATCATGGCATTGGTTATGTGCTGACTGATGAATTGCCATCATCTATTCCACACACTGCCAGTGCTAAACACAGAATGATTCTTATTAATAAACATTATGGTAATCCGCAAGAGATGCCATTTGCGATTGCTCATGAGATTGGTCACGTGATGGATGGTGACCTCGGTATTAGGTACTACTGCTCAGCTATCATCCACGACAAAGCTGAGTATCGAGCTAATGTCTTTGGCATTCAGCTAATCCAGCAGTACTGTGATCATGAAGATATCCACATCAGCAATGCCGTAAAATTCTGTGAAGTGTTTGGAGTGCCGTCAAGGCTTGATTATATTGTTGCTCTGAATTTGTCCAAATCCTGATGACGTTAAAAGCTGATTTTTAGGAGGTTATTTTAAATGGCTAAAAAGATTGTTGGAGAAGATGGCAAGGTTTACAAAAAAGTAGATAATTTGGCCGCATCTACACGAAGCCGTAAGCCAGAACTGATTATTGGCGGTATCGCCGGTGTAGTTTCTATCATTATGATCGCTAGTTCTTTCGGCTTAGCTGCTGTAGCTGATGCTTTCGGTGGAGGTGGCGCATATACTGGCAAGATGGCGCTTGGCATTGTCTTAGCAATAGTTGCTTTTTGTTTGCTATTTGCCATTAACAAGCATCGCAAACTGATTGGTACTCTAGTGCTGTTGTGTGGGCTGTACATTTTATTCTGTTGTGGCGTATTTGGTATAATTGGCGGAATCATTTATATCGTTGATGCCATTATGATTTTTGCAAGAAAGTAGGATTTAAAATGGCGAAAAAGATTACTGACCAAAATGGCGATACTTATGTAGAAGTAAAGCCTTGGTACAAACGTTGGTGGATTTGGGTATTAGCAATTATTGTTGTTCTTTTTATTATTGGCGCTTTATCTGGTGGACACAGTAGTAAAGGTAAGAAAGCTGGTTCTGCCACTACCGCTTCTACTCCATCATCAATCACTGTTGATTATGACGACTACAATGTCAAAGACAGCAAAGATTACAACGTTAATTACTCTAATAGTGATTGGAACGCTGCAAAGGTTTCAATTAATAAGATTACCGTTTACAAATTGAGCAAGCCTTATAAATTAGATACGGCTAATAATGGCAAGTACAATATCAACGGGTTTATTAAGATCCATATGAAGATTAAAGCAAATTCTGATATTTCTATCTATCCTCAACAAGGTACGGCTAACTTTAATAATGACCAGGAAGAGGCTATGGGAGAAAGCTGGGATGGTGATATTAACAAAGGGGCTGTAAAGTCTGGGAATGTCTATATTCCTGTTAAAAATTTGTCCAAAGCAACAGATATCAAAAATTTGCGATTTAAGTTTGATGCTAATGGCCAGGATAATTATGATGATTCCTATACATATGACATTACTTTGAACTTACAAAAATAAAAAATCCGTCCCCTGCTGACACAGAGAACGGACTATGGGTTGATAACTTTGGCGAGCATATCAACCCTTCAAGTATAGCATATTGGAGGGAATCACAATGGCACAATTTTTAAAGCGTGGCCGTGGCTGGCAAGCACGAATTCAGTGGCGTGATAGTTTTGGCAAGCGGCACACTAAGTCAAAATCAGGCTTTAAAACCAAAGCCCTGGCTAAAAAGTGGGCTATCACTAATGAAGAACAACTTAACATTGGCCTGAAAATTGATAGGGCTGTTAGCCTTGCTGATTATTATGAGCATTGGATTAATACTTATAAGCAAGACAAAGTCGCTGAAGTAACCATGCAAACATATCTAACTTTGGGCAAGGACCTTCGTGATTACTTTGGCAATACTGGCATCAAAAATATTACCAGAATGCAGTATCAGGAGTTTATCAATGGTTATGGTAAGGACCATGCGCCAACCAGTGTACAAAAGATCAATGGATTCATTCGTTCTTGTGTGCAGTCAGCTATTCTTGATGACTACCTAACAAAAGATTTTACTCAGGGTGTTGCTCTTGGTGGTAATAAGAACTTAGTTGTTAAGGTGCAATACCTCAACATTAAAGAGATTAAGGCCCTTTTACATGCTGCCAATACTCACTTAACACCCCATTTTACCAGCCGTTACATGATTATCACCGCAATCTACACAGGAATGCGTCTATCTGAAATTCAAGCACTGACGTGGAAGGATATTGATTTTCAGCAGCAAACCATTTCAATTAATAAATCTTGGAATTTTCATATTCGGCAATTTAAAGCAACTAAAAACCCGTCTTCAGTACGTACTATCCGGGTCAATCCTGAATTGCTGGCATTGCTTTCTCAGCTACGCTCTAACAGAGCTTCTACGATGGTTTTCACGAACCAGTATGGTACAATACCGACTAGCAACGCTGTAAATAAAACCCTGCGTAAATTGTTGAATGAATTAAATATTCATAAACGTAACTTTCACTTTCATAGCTTAAGGCACAGTCATGTTGCTTTGCTCTTAGCTAATGGCATTGACATCTATGCTATTTCGAAGCGTCTTGGCCACAGCAATATTAAAACTACAGCTAACACGTATGCTTATCTGATTGACGAGTACAAGGACCAAACAGATAAGCAAATCATTTCAGCTTTAAGTGTGCTATGAGCTTGGCACACATTTGACACACAAAGGTGTGAAAAACAGCGTCATATCAAGGGGAGTGCCGCCTGTACTCTCCTTTTATTACAAGCTCTAAAGCGTTGTTACTTTTCAACGTTTTAGAGCTTTTCTTTTAGGAGGATCTATGATGGATATCGGTATTGATAAAATGGCTTTTGCTACGACAAATTATTACTTAGATTTAGTCGACCTGGCTAAAGCCCGCAAAGTCGACCCGAACAAATATTTAATCGGCATTGGTCAAAGCAAACAAGCAGTTGTTCCAGCAAGTCAAGACGTCGTCACAATTGGTGCCGCGGCAGCAGAAAAATTGTTGACTCCCGCCTTAAAAAAAGAAATTACTAGTGTTCTCGTGGCCACGGAATCTGGAATCGACAACTCTAAGGCAGTCGCTACTTATATTCAGCATTTACTCGGGCTCTCCGCTTTCGTCCGGGTCGCTGAAATTAAACAAGCCTGCTATGGTGGTACCGCAGCACTCATGATGGCGCGTGGTTTAGTCGCAGCGAACCCACAAGAAAAGGTCCTGGTCATCGCTAGTGACATTGCTCGCTACGGGCTGAACACCCCCGGGGAAGTAACTCAGGGTGCCGGGGCGGTCGCTATGATTGTTTCTTCTCATCCCCACGTGTTAAAGCTAGGTCAAACTTCGGTAGCATATTCCCGAGACATTATGGATTTTTGGCGGCCGCTTTATTCAGAAAATGCGATGGTCGATGGCCACTACTCAACGCAAGTATTTATCGACTTTTTTAAAAATTGTTTCAGTCACTATCAACAGCAAACTGGCTGTCAGCTAGCCGACTTCTCGGCCATCTTGACCCACCTCCCCTTTACCAAAATGGCCACCAAGGGGCTTAATGGCTTGTTAGGTGAGCGCCAAGATGAAGTTGCCACGACTTTGCGTCAATCATTAAAAGCAAGTCAAGTATATTCCCGCATCGTTGGTAATCTCTATACCGGTTCACTCTATCTCGGTTTGCTTTCCTACTTAGAAAACGGCCAGCCAAAAAGTGGTGAATTAATCGGTCTCTTCTCTTATGGTTCGGGAGCCGCAGGTGAGTTCTTCACTGCAAGGCTTGTCGATGGTTATCAGGATTATATTAATGACGTTCGTACAGATTTGGCAAAGCGCCAGCAAGTTTCCGTTTCACAATATGAAAAGATGTTCAAACAACAACTAGGCCTCCAAAATGCAGATGTTACTTTCGACATTAGTCACGATCACAGTCGTTTTGTTCTGACAGGACAGAAAAATCATCAACGTCAGTACCAGAGACGATAAATGCTGAACTCGGCAATGATCAACTACTAGCAAATCGTCTCCAACCCAAAAGTAGCCCCTAATAACCCGACTTTAGCCGGACATTAGGGGCCACTTTTTGTTCAAATTATGTATTTGACTTATTTTTGAGTAAAGTCGTAAGTTGTCTTCCCATCCTTAACTGTATAAAGGACAGTCTTCGAACTGCCAGGCTTCATCAGACTGATCGAATAACCACTGCCCAATCCCGGTTCAATCTGAGACGAGGTCTGGCGAAGAGATTTGGTCAGGTTCGACCAACCAATTTGACTGCCCTGATCTGGATTCTGTACCAAATAATTGAGAGCCCGCTTGCTTTCCGAGTTTGTCGGCTTGATTTGATAAGTCTTGGTCGAGCTAACAAATTGAACATCACCCATCTTGCTGTAACCCTTCTGGAGCTGACGCAAAATGTACATTTCTTTTTCATTCTGACTCTGGCCATTGTTAGTAGTCATGCTCTGCTGATTTGAAAAGCTGCTGAGACTGCTGCGAGTCGTTTGCTGACTCGACTGACTGCTCGACGAAGCACTTCGCTGATTATTGTGCCAAACCGGCAGCCGCCAAATCCCGATAACTAACATCGCTAGACTGATGATTACCATAAAAGTCGGCCATTTCCATGTTCGGTACTCCATCCAGGAATTGGCCAGGTAAAAACCACTCAAGATCAACATTAATCCGCCAAATAGCGCCAAAAAAATCATAAAATATTTACTCCTCAGTTTTATCATTAAAACTTATTGTCGCTCAAACGAGCTTTAGTTACAATAGTTATATTAATTTTAGTAAGGAAGGTTTCTATGGACAAGCTGCATTCAGTTTATATCGTTAGTGCCGTCCGCACTCCGATTGGTAAATTTGGCGGCACACTGTCGTCACTAACCGCCGTTGATTTAGGCCAGTGCGCAGTAACGGCAGCTATCGATCGAGCACAAATCCCCCCCTCAGCAATCGATGCAACCTATTTTGGCAACGTCATCCAAGCAGGCAACGGACAAAATCCGGCCCGACAAATCGCAATAAAAAGTGGTATCCCTTATGAAGTTCCGGCCGTGACCCTCAATGCTGTCTGTGCATCAGGTCTCGAAGCCGTCAATATCGCGGCCCGCAACATTTGCCTTGGTGAATACCAGCTCGCTGTGGCCGGAGGCACTGAGAGCATGTCAAACGCCCCTTATTTGTTGAATCAGGCACGGTTTGGCTATCGCCTAGGTGATAGCGAAATCATCGATTCAGTGCAGCGAGACGGCTTGCAAGATGCCTTTCGTGGCTATTCAATGGGCATCACTGCCGAAAATGTCGCCAAACACTACCATATCAGTCGTCAGGAAATGGATCAATTTGCCCTATCCAGTCACCAAAAAGCGGTAGCCGCACAAGATCAAGGCCGTTTCGCGGATGAAATCATTCCTATTACCGTCAAACAGAAAAAGCGGACCTTCGTTGTCAATGAGGATGAGGCACCGCGTCGCAATACCAGTTCCGAGGCTCTTGCCAAACTTCATCCCGCTTTTTGTGAGGATGGACTGGTCACTGCCGGTAATTCTTCCGGCATCAACGATGGTGCCGCGGCAGTCATCCTAGCTAGTGAGGAAGCCGTTGAGAAATACGACTTACGACCATTGGCCCAGTGGCTGGGGGGAACACTGGTCGGCGTCGATCCAGCCTTGATGGGAACCGGGCCGATTCCAGCTACTAAACGCCTCCTCAAAAAGGCAACCATGTCCGTTGCCCAAATTGACCGCTTTGAGATCAATGAAGCCTTTGCTGCTCAGACCATCCCCGTTATTCGTGAATTGGGCATTGCTCCTGACAAGGTCAACCCTAATGGTGGGGCGATCGCCCTCGGCCATCCCCTCGCCGATTCGGGGACGCGCATCCTGGTAACCCTTATTCACGAAATGCGACGCCAGAATGATCACTATGGAGTGGCTACCCTTTGCGTGGGCGGTGGGATGGGCTGCGCCAGCTTGATCAAAACTGTCGATTAATTGAGAAAATCACCAACTAAATGAAAGGATCTGAATTTAATGACAAGAATTTACTTAGCAGGACCATTTTTTAGCGAAAAACAAATTGACCGGATTCACCGGGTAGAACAAGCATTGCAAAATAATGCAACAGTTGATAGCTTCTTCAGTCCAATGGAAACAAATACTACGGACAACGCCGGCAAACAAGGAACGCCAGAATGGGCACGCTTGGTTTATCAGCTCGACACCAAAGAAATCGACCGGGCGGACGTCGTTTGTGCTGTCAGCGACTTTACTCACCAAAATATGGATTCAGGGACGGCCTTTGAAGTTGGTTACGCTGCGGCCAGTCACAAGCCAATTATTGTTCTCCAGGAACTAGATGAACCGCTCAACTTGATGATTGGCCAAGCCCTACACTACTACACTAAATCGGTAGATCAAATCGCTAGTTATGACTTTAAGCTATTACCACAGCAAGCTTATACGGGTAAAACCTTCTAAGAATTTTTTCAGCCAAAAATTGTTTGGCAAAAGTCTAATAACACTGTAAAACGGCCGGTGAAGAAACTTTCACCAGCCGTTTTTGATTTAGCTTTGCAGGACCGTTAACCGGACCCGCTTTAATATTCCATCAACGTCTTGATATCGTAGCCCTTGAGCTTGTCGCGCCCCTTCAGTGCCTTCAGTTCGATCAAAAAGGCACAACCAACCACTTTACCACCGAGCTGATGAACCAGGTCGATCGTCGCACCGATTGTTCCGCCCGTCGCCAAGAGGTCATCAACCACGAGTACTCGTTGACCGGGTTTGATCGCATCGTATTCCATCTGCAAAGTTGCAGTGCCATATTCCAAATTATAGGTCGCACTAACAGCCTTCCGCGGCAGTTTGCCAGCTTTCCGTGCTGGTGCATAACCCACACCCAGTTCGTAGGCAATCGGACAGCCAACGATAAAGCCCCGGGCTTCCGGACTAACCACCATGTCAACCTGCTTGTCAATCGCGTAGTGAACAATTTCATCGGTTGCGGCGCGGTAAGCTGCTCCATCAGCCATTAGGGGAAGAATATCCCGAAAGATAATCCCCTTTTCAGGAAAATCAGGAATGCTTTTCACGTACTTCTTGTAGTCTAGACTCATCTTGCTAGCGTCTCCTTGTCTAATCATTCGTTAGGTGTTTTTCGACCCAGTGCAAAAGCGTCATCGTACTGCTGCCGAGCAATAAATTTTCAGCATCAATTTGTGCAACCCGCTGCCGATAATGCGGTTGCTGGGTCAGGTCTGTTCGCGCCGGTTTGGTAACTAAACGCAAGAAACCATCTTCTATTGTAACAAATCCAGCATCTAAAAACACACTTACCATAAATTTTACTAAACGGCCACTCAGACGCAAAGTCTTTGCCAAGTCGGTTTGCGCTGCCGGCCATAGTAATTTTTCTTGTTTTTGCAAGAGGTAAAATAGCTGAGCAAAACTTTGTCGGGACGGCAAGCCTTCCACCGCTGCGGGGTGGCCTGACCACAGGAGCAAGCGCAAGGAAGATGGCATCGCGGAACTCTTCAAATCCGCTGCTAATTCACGAAGACTCGGTGGACAGTCAACGATCGTCAATTTACGATCGGCAAAATCCGTCTGGCGGGCCTGCTCAGGTGTCAATAATCGACCGTTAATATGACCTGCCACGTTTTTACGCAGGCGTTCCCCATAGATGAGATAATCACTTTCCATCGTAAACATCTGCGGGGTCAGTTGCCGTGTCCGTTCATCAACAATCGGTGATGGTGTAATCAAGATATCCTTGAGCATCAATTCGCAGCGACGTTGTCCTTTCCACTCGTTGATCCCGAGGGTGACCGCTAATTTCACGTGGTCGGCTCCGGCTTGTTGGATTGCCGGTAAGAGTTTAGCTTGGTTAAACGCCACCACATTAACCCGCTGCTCTGAATCGGCAACGGTTAGCCGTAAATGCTCATTTCCTTTTCCCATCGTACGGGCCAAAACAACCTGAGCCGGTGCTAATTCAAACACGGGCTGGGAGTTGCCTGGACCAAAGGGTGCCAAACGTTTTAATTGTTCGGCCAAAGTTAAGTTAATGGCTTGTGGCGTCAAGCGGCCAGCAATCAGCAACGGCTGTTTATCATTTTCATCAAGCTTTTGGTCGGTTGCGGCCTGTTCCAGAACCGCTGCTAAGTCATCGGCTTGGTCAGGCGCAAATGATAAACCACAAGCAGCCGGGTGCCCCCCAAAACTCACCATTAGATCCCGGTGCTTATTTAATGCCGAAAAGAGATTAAAACCCGCTGGAGCGCGTCCTGAAGCCTTGACAAGGGTTTCACCACTATTGATACTAGCAACAATTGTCGGTTTGCCAGTTTCTTCAACAACCCGCGCTGCGGCGATACCAAGGACTCCCTGGTGCCAATCCTTGCCCCGTAGCAAGAGGGTATGACGACGCAGGTTTTGCGAAGAATGGGCCTGCGCAAGGGCTGCTTTCGTAACTCCCTTGACTAATTGCCGTCGTTGCTGATTGATTTCGTCGATATGTTTTGCCAGAGCATCAGCCTTCTCCGGTTCTGGTGTCGTCAGCAGCTGCACCCCATCATTGGCGTCAGCAATCCGGCCGAGGGCGTTCAAACGCGGTGCCAACTGAAAAGCGATATCCTCATCACTAAGTTGGCTTTCGTTAACTCCCGCCAGTTTTACCAATTCATAAATGCCCGCTCGTGTACCCGTGCGCAGTTGTTGAATGCCGGCACTGATTAAAGCCCGGTTTTCACCGCTGACATTAACCACATCCGCAATTTCACCAATCGCTACCAAGTCGAGCAACTCAGTCGGAAACTCTTCCAGCAGTTGCCAAGCCACTTTAAAGGCCACCCCAACACCGGAAAGATCACCACCATCGTATTCTGCTCCTGGATAATGGGGATGGACGATTGCGTAGGCATCAGGCAATTCTTCTGGCAAGTCGTGGTGATCGGTAATAATCACGTCAACTCCCTGCTTCTTCGCCAGGGCAATGGCGTCCTTGCCGGAGACCCCGTTGTCGACAGTAACGATAAGCTGAGTTCCCGCATCAATAAGGCGTTGGTAAGCGTCCACATTCGGCCCATACCCATCTCGAAAACGATTGGGAACATAGTAATTAACTTTGGCACCGACAGTTAAGAGCGTTTCGTACATCAAAGACGTACTGGTAATACCGTCCGCATCATAATCACCATAAACCGTAATTTGCTCGTCGTTGGCTAAGGCTTCTTCAAGTCGTGCGACTGTCTTCTTCATATCATGCAAGTGATCCGGTGGTAAGATATCAGACATCTGAGGGTTAAGAAATTTCTCCGCGTCCGCCACTGACTTGCATCCGCGCTCAACTAAAATCTGTGCCAAGATAGTTGGCAATTCGGTCGACTGGGCAATTGATTCAACCAGCTGATCATCAGCTTTCGTGGCCAGCTGCCATCGATAATGCGCCATCATAACCTCCTTACTTCACAACGAAACGGCCCTGATGATCTACACCATGGCCGCTTCGTTAATTAAACACCGTTTTACAAATTTCTTTTGTCTTGTTGAAAGTCAAAGATCTTCTTAATCGTCCAGTCGCCCATCCCTGGAATCAGCTGATAAATCCAGCTGAGAATGGCCGTATACCCCGGCACGTTGATTTCCCGCGTCTTATAGCCAACATTATCCCAAACCGTTTGGGCAAGCTGGGCAGCGCTGATCATCATACTCTTCGGCAGATGTGAGAGGTAATTGCCACTTGGATCGGCCGCCTTAAAGAAGTGAGTGTCAACCGGTCCTGGATTGACGGTCAAGACTTGAATTCCGTAATCAGCAACCTCCATCCGCAAAATATTGCTAAACTGGATTACCCCCGCTTTCGTGGCCGAATAGGCGGCGGCATTCGGTGTCGGAATTTTTCCTGCTAGGGAACCAATGTTGATGATGGCACCATAACCCTGATCCATCATCTCTTTAGCAACCGACCGGCTTAAATACATTGTGGCCAGCAGGTTGACATTAACCATCGTCGACACTCGTTGCCGAGGCTGTTTGACCACTTCACGCATATCGCCAATACCCGCGGAATTAATCAAAACATCAATATCGCCGACTTCGTGCCGAACTTTGTCTAGCATTTTGTCGACCGCATCAGGATCGGTAACGTCACACTGAAAGGCAAAAGCGGGCCGGCCCGAAAGAACAAGGCAACGCTTAGCAACCCGTTCCAACCGATCTAAATTCCGTGCCACCACGATGACGATTGCACCGCGATGAGCCGCCTCAATCGCAAGTGCGGCACCAATTCCCCGGGAACCGCCAGTGATCAACACAATCTTGTTCTTTAATTTTCGTAGAGATTTGATTCGCCGTAACACGAAAAACCCTCCCATCTATCCATTAAAAGGAATGTCAATGTCATCGAAATCATTTACAACCCGGGTGTTTGAAAAAATATCGCGCACCTGGTAGGCAAGCTGGTAAGCAGCTTTGCCGGTGTAGCGAGCGGAGATATGGGTCAGCAACAAACGCTTGGCATGAGCTCTTTTTGCCAGTTGGGCAGCTTGTCTGCTGGTTGAATGGTAATAACGATGAGCCATCTTTTCTTCGCCCATCGCAAAGGTCGCTTCATGAACCATTACATCAGCATTTTTGGCCAAGGCCACACTGTTATCGACCGGTCGCGTGTCGCCCATAATGGCAACGACTCGTCCCGGTTGCGCTGGGCCGATAAAATCGTGACCGTCTAAAATACGGCCATCTGCCAAGGTCACCTTGTGACCAGCTTTTAATTGCCCATAGACTGGACCAGATGGCACACCTGCCTGCCGTAATTTCTCAACCTGCAATTCGCCCGGATGATCAGCTTCCACAATCCGATAGCCAAAACAAGCAATTTTGTGATCCAGTGCTCGTGCATAAACACTAAAAGTCTGATCCTTGAAAACCAGGCCATCGTGGTCCACCGTGACAAACTTTAACGGGTAGGAAAGACGGGTCCCCGACACCTTCAAAGAGGTCATCACAAAATCACGAATCCCGTGGGGCCCATAGATCGTTAAGGGGCCGGCATTACCTTGAAAAGAACGGGAACTGATCAAACCTGGCAACCCAAAAATATGGTCACCATGAAGGTGTGTGATAAAAATCTTTTCAATTTTTCGTGGCCGAATCGAAGTCCGCAGAATTTGGTGCTGGGTCGCTTCGCCAACGTCAAATAACCAGACAGCGTTTCGTTCATCTAATAATTTCAACGCCGTGCTGGTAACATTGCGCTGCTTGCTAGGTGAACCAGCGCCGGTCCCTAAAAATTGCAGTTCCATTCCCTAATCCTACTTTCTAAAATCATTATTGAACAAATTCAAAGGCAAAATCCCGAATCCGGACGGTGTCGCCATCCTTAATGCCGCGCTTGCGCAATGCCGCATCGACTCCCATGCGCCGTAACTGCCGGGCAAACCGTAACTGTCCTTCCTGGTGATCCATGTTGGTCATCACCAACAGTTTTTCAAGTTTCGCACCCGAAACGACCCAGGTGCCATCGTCATCACGGCTAATAGTAAAGCTATCAGTTTTGGATTGTCCTTCTGGCGTCGGGTGAAATTCGGTTGTCGTCGCTTCATCGTGGCTTTCCGCGTCAAAGGCCGGCGTTTGATCAAGTAGATCTGCCGTTGCCGTCATCAAATCCTTCACACCCTGGTGAGTGACCGCCGAAATTGGAAAGATCCGAGGATTCTGTGCCAACGTGTCGTCCTTGGCAAGAGCCGCTTTAAAATGGGCCAAATTATCAGCCGCGTTAGGCAGATCCATCTTCGTTGCCACGATAATTTGTGGCCGCTTTAATAACTGCGGATCGTAAGACTGCAGTTCGTGGTTGATCGCGTGGAAACGTTCCAAGGCCTGATCCGGATCCTGACTATCCATCGCAATCAAGTGCAACAGGACCCGGGTCCGTTCGATATGACGCAGGAATTTCAAACCGAGACCCACGCCCTTGGAAGCCCCACTGATCAGACCTGGCATATCAGCCATCGCAAAATCGCGCCCGTCATCGAGCATCACCATCCCCAGATTCGGAACCAGGGTTGTAAATTCATAGGCCGCGATTTTTGGTTTGGCACCAGTGACAACTGATAACAGGGTTGACTTGCCGACCGATGGAAAACCGACGAGACCGACGTCAGCCAACATCTTCAGTTCTAATTGCAGGTGGCGTCCCTCGCCAGGTTCACCATTCTCCGCAATTTCAGGTGCCGAATTGCGGGCCGTCGCAAAGTGAACATTGCCACGGCCCCCACGACCACCGCGGGCAACCACTAGTTCCTGACCATTTTTTGTTAAGTCTCCCAGCAGTTGGCCGCTGTCGAGGTCTGTGACGGTCGTTCCTGCCGGGACAGGTACAACAAGATCATCAGCGGCCGCACCACTCATCTTTTTGTTCATCCCGTTCTGACCGTTCTTGGCCCGGAAAATCCGGTGGAAACGAAAGTCCATTAAAGTCCGTAAACCCGGATCGACGCGCAGGATGATGCTGCCACCGCGACCACCATCGCCACCATAAGGGCCGCCCATCGGGACGTATTTTTCGTGACGGAAGGAAACCATCCCGTCGCCACCCTTTCCAGCGTAAACTTCAATTCTGATTTGATCGACAAAGGTATTCATTATTAATCTCCGTTCAATTGATAAAACTAGTATAGGCGATTGGCCCTGGATCGTCAAAATCAGTCATGACTGCTGCCCCGGTTAACGGCAGCATTCCCCTGCAAGGAAACCTTGACCAGTTGCGCCGTTGCCATTGGCACACCAAGTTTGTGAATTTCATCAACACTGGCATCGGCAATTTTAGTAATCGACCCGAATTTACGCAACAGTTTATCACGGGTCTTCGGACCGACACCGTGAATTTCGTCTAACCGGCTGCTTAAGGAATGCTTGGTGTGCACTTGACGATGATAAGTGATCGCAAAACGGTGCACCTCGTCTTGAATCCGCTGCACCAGATAAAAACCCTGGCTGCGCGGGTTGAGGTTAACAGGAGCATCATTTGGGCCAAACAGCAAATCTGCCGTTTTATGCTTATCATTTTTAACCATCCCCACCACCGGAATATGTAGGTCAAGTTCGTTGATGAGCACGTCCTTGACCGCATTCATCTGAATCGATCCACCATCCATAAAAATCATGTCCGGCATCGGCTTGTATTCTTTTAGCAAGCGCGAATAGCGTCGCCGAATGACTTCCCGTGTGCTGGCCGCTTCATCAGCGTGGTCGACCGTTTCCAACTTGTACTTCCGGTAAAGCTTCTTATTGGGTTCCCCATTTTCAAAAACCACCATTGCCGAAACCAGGTCGGCGCCCTGAATATGCGAGTGGTCGAAAGCCTCGATTTTGTGGCCTTCTGGCAAACCGAGCGCATCGGTGATTTCCTTCATTGCCCCGGTCGTCTTTTTCTTATCAAGCTCCAGGAGGCGGAATTTCTCATCAAGAGAGAGGCGAGCATTTTCGCCTGCCATCTTGAGAAGGTCACGTTTTTCGCCCCGCTGGGGGGTCCGAACTGGAACGCCCAAAATATCACTGATTTCTTGATTGGGCAGTCCTGCTGGCAGCAAAATTTCCCGAGGCTTCAAATTATTGCGCCGGTTATAAAACTGCAGAATAAAGCTTGTCATTTCTTCTTCAGCCGTATCAACAATCGGGAAAAGTCGTTTTTCACGCTTCATCAACCGTGATTGCCGAACAAAAAAGACTTGAATCGACAGCCAGCCCTTGTCCATATAAAAATTAAAGAGATCGCGAGGTGTTTTATCGTTGCTGATAATCTTTTGCTTTTCGACCGTTACTTCAATGTAGTGGAGCTGATCGCGAATCTCGGCTGCCCTTTCGTACTCCATCGCCGCGCTGGCTTTCTTCATCTGAGCGGTTAAATGGCGCTTAACTTCAGTAGTATTGCCATTGAGAAAAGATTTAATGCGCTTGATTTGGGCATCATACTCCTCTTTGGGGACCGTTTTAAAGCAAGCGCCGAGGCACTGACCAAGATGATAGTACAAGCACGGACGCCCTTCGTTACCATGGCAACGACGTAGCGGGTAAACTTTCTGAATAAATTTAAGTGTTTCTTCGGCTGCGTAAACATTCGGGTAAGGCCCAAAATAATAAGCACCATCATGGTCTACCTGACCAGTGATCACAGTGCGCGGATCACGTTCGTTAGTGATCTTAATGTAAGGATAGCCCGTCCCCTTCTTCAGCTTAATGTTGAAGTAGGGCTGATGCTTCTGAATTAGGGTGATTTCAAGCAGGAACGATTCTTTGTTTGAATCAGTAATGATAGTGTCAAAATCGGCCACTTCTGACACCATCTGGGCAACTTTACCCGTGTGGCTGCTCTTAAAATAAGAGCGCACACGGTTTTTAAGATTCTTGGCTTTGCCAACATAAATAATATGGCCATTGGCGTTTTTCATCAGATAACAACCGGGACGGTCCGGCAGCAGCTTCAACTTATGCTCAATATGCTCGCTTGCCAATCATCTTCACTTCCTTAGTTATATCAGTTAACTCTTATTTTATAACAAAGCCAGTAACTGACGCAAAAAAAGCGCCTGCTAGGTAGCAGACGTTGTTCTTCAATCAATGGATCATGCATCCAAAATTTTCTTCATAAACTCCTGAGCCCGTTTAGTCTTTTGGTGAGCAAAGAAGTCCTTTGGCGCTCCACTCTCGATAATGCCGCCATCAGCCATGAACCAAATCTGGTCAGCTACGTTTTTGGCAAAACCCATTTCGTGAGTGACAACAACCATCGTCATTCCTTCATTGGCCAACTCTTGCATAACTTTAAGCACTTCACCGACCATTTCGGGATCGAGGGCACTCGTCGGTTCGTCAAAGAGCATCACTTCTGGCTTCATTGCCAGGGAGCGAGCAATGGCAACCCGCTGCTGCTGACCACCTGACAGTGATAAAGGATAGGCATCGGCTTTGCTCTTCATCCCGACCCGATCAAGCAATGCTAAGCCCTCTTTTTTCGCAGCTTCATCGCTTTCGTTACGAACTTTCTTGGGTGCCAATTCGATGTTTTCCAAAACGCTCATATTGGGGAAGAGATTAAAACTTTGAAACACCATTCCCATCTTAGCCCGCATCTGCTGAACTTGTTTATCATCCAGACTGGTGAGGTCGGTACCTTCAAACAGTACCTTTCCTGACGTCGGCTTTTCGAGCAAGTTTAGGCAGCGCAAGAATGTTGACTTACCAGCACCAGAAGGACCGATAACACAAACCACTTCTCCCTTTTTCACCATGCCATTAACGTGATCAAAGATGACGTTCTTGCCAAAGACCTTTTTGAGGTCCTGTATTTCAATCATTGTCTCTGAATCTGCCATTATAGATCCTCCGTCCGTTAAGTTAATGCTGTTATTATACCTAACAATGTTTGAATATGCAACCCTTTCACGAATTTTTGACTGTTTATGCAACAATAATGCATAGTTGCGTCTAGCCAACTGAAATGCTAACATGAAGCAAATACTAAAGGGGGTAAATATCGATGGGATTAGTAACCCGGCAGAGTCGTTCGCTCGACGACCTCTTCAAAAAATTTGCTAATTTGCCAGAAGACAGCAAAAAACGCAAAATGAAGGGTGTAGAAATCAAAGACCCTGAGAAAAAGTCTGACAACAAGAAATAAAGTAAAAAGAACGGGTGATAGGCCAAACAGCTTACCATCCGTTCTTTTATCAGCTATCAGCACATTTTTTCGATCCACTGCCAAATAGCATCTTGACCCCGCTTGGTCGGAGCTGCGAACATCACCAGCCCCGTTTTCCGATCCAGATCAAGTGTCTTTTCAATCGTTTTCTTAGCCCTGGCCAGCTGGCTGGGTTTCAGTTTATCGCTCTTGGTCCCCACCACAAGAGTCGGTAATTGATAGTACTTTAAGTAATTGTACATCGTGACATCATCATCGGTCGGCTGATGACGGGCATCGACCAAAAGAACTACCCCGCGCAACTGCTGACGCTTAGTCAAATAGGCTTCAATCATCCTCCCGAACCGTTCTCGCTCTTTTTTAGAGACTTTCGCGAAGCCATAACCGGGAACATCAACAAAATAAAGTTGATCTTCCACGTGGTAAAAATTTAGAGTCTGCGTTTTACCAGGCTGGCTTGAAGTATGAGCATAGTTGCGGCGGTTGATTAAAACGTTGGTAAGACTCGACTTGCCGACATTGGAGCGCCCAACAAAGGCAATCTCAGGTTGATCACCGCTCGGGTACTGATCAGCCCGCACCGCACTGATTGTCAATTCAACATTATGGACTTGCATTAGTCTTCACCTCGCTAGCATTCTAAGATGCCTGTTCATCTTTGAGAATGTAACGCGGTTCACGATGATCACCGACACAACGCTTATCAATCACCACCGTTGCCACATCCTGGCGGCTTGGCAGATCAAACATCACATCTCGCATGACATCTTCAATAATCGAACGCAAGCCCCGTGCACCGGTTCGCCGCTGGATCGCCATCCGGGCCATCGCCCGCAAAGCACCATCAGTAAACTTCAATTTGCTGCCGTCCAATTTGATTAATTCCTGATATTGCTTGACCAAGGCGTTCTTCGGCTCCGTCAGAATCCGGACTAAATCATCCTCATCCAACTTTTGCAAAGCAGTCAAAACTGGCAGTCGGCCGATAAATTCAGGAATCAGGCCGAAACGGCGCAGATCCTCAGGAATGACATGCTGAAGCACATTCTTATCATTAACCTGCACAGCTTCCTTAGAATCCGTCCCAAAGCCAATCGTCTTGTCGCCAAGTCGTTCCTTAACGATATTTTCAATGCCATCGAAGGCTCCACCAACGATAAAAAGAATGTTGGTCGTATCAACCTGGATGAATTCTTGTTGCGGATGTTTGCGTCCTCCCTGCGGCGGCACGTTAGCAATGGTTCCTTCAAGAATCTTCAGCAGTGCTTGCTGAACCCCTTCCCCGGAAACATCACGAGTAATCGAAACGTTTTCACTCTTCTTGGCGATCTTATCAATTTCGTCAATGTAGATAATGCCGTGCTCAGCTCGCTGAACATTGAAGTCCGACGCTTGCAACAGCTTCAAAATGATGTTTTCGACGTCTTCACCAACGTAACCGGCTTCAGTCAAGGTCGTCGCATCGGCAATCGCGAAGGGTACATTCAGGATCCGTGCCAAGGACTGTGCTAGATAGGTCTTCCCAGAACCAGTTGGCCCGATCACCGCGATGTTACTCTTGGCCAACTCGGTATTGTCAGTCTCGTTCTTATCCATCGCTGTGATGCGCTTATAGTGATTATAAACGGCAACAGCCAAAGTTTTCTTAGCATCCTCTTGGCCAATGACGTACTGGTCGAGCTGGTGAACGATTTCTTCCGGAGTCGGCACCTTGAGGTCTTCGACTGGATGTTCCTGAGCCAATTCTTCGTCAATAATCCGCTTGCACAGATCAACGCATTCATTGCAAATATAAACGCCAGGACCAGCGACAATTTTCGCTACTTCGTCCTGGGATTTGCCACAGAATGAACAGTGAATGGTCCCGTTGTTGTCAGTCCCATTTGTATCTTCAAACATGGTAATATCCTCCCCGTTATTAATTGTGTTTACATTCTAGCAAAGATTTCTCAATTTTTGAAACATTTGAATCCGACGAATTGTCAAACTAAGTGCAACGGTTCTTCAAAAAATATCTCAAACGGTGTTTGATAGTTTAATATTTTTCTAGGACGTCGATTCAGTTGATACTGACAGAATTCGACGTCTTTTTCTGTGTAATTATCAATGTCGGTTCTTTTGGGAAAATACTCTCTAATCAGCCCATTAGTGTTTTCATTGGTACCTCGTTGTT
>NZ_CANDNU010000002.1 GCF_947387495.1 Limosilactobacillus difficilis | reverse complement strand
GGCAATATCATCCCGAAGACGATTATTATGTAAACCCAGCTGGTGTTCGTTTCAATTTTAAACGTTATGCTTATCGTAATGACAAGTATGGATTTCATCGTGATTTCAAAGTATATCAGGCAGAAAAGTACGATGAAAATCATCAGATTAATCCTAAAGCATTAACTCCACATGGTTACACCAAATACATTATGGTCAATCCACAATGGGAGTATTTTAAGGCAAAAGCACGCAGATCGCTTTCAAATTCCGATAGTTATTCACGCCGTAAATACGACGTTGAAACAGTGTTCGGAAATTTGAAGGCTTATTTGAGTTTCAAGAGATTCACGGTACGTGGCCTTGAGAAAGCCAAAGGGCAAGTTGGAATTGCCTTAATGGCATTAAATATGAAAAAGATGGCCGATAGGCCATCCATTTTTCAAAACATCCCATCAATTAAAAAAAGTCCATTCAGAATTTTTGCCAAATTCCGAATGAGCTTTATCATTTTAGGGACTTATGTCACAGCCCCCTTTTTTGCTTTAATTTTTGGGACTGAGAATGTTATTAACTTTTTGAATGTCAGCACTTTGCCCGATCACGGTAATGCGGGTATGGGGCCCGATGATGTCGTTGGCCTGAGGCACTTGGTTGAGATGATCCTTGTCGTCCGCGATCGCGATGACGTTGACGTGGAAGCGGCGGCGGAAATTGAGATCACCCAGGGTCTTGTTAAAGTAGGCCGGGTTGTCAACCGTCAATTCGGCCAGGGTAATCTGGGAAGTGATGTGAACGTAGTTGACGACGTTCGGGTGGAGGTGACGGAAGACCAGCTGGCGGGCTAGGTCGCGCTCCGGGGCAATGACGTGGTCGGCACCGATCTTACGAAGGACTTTGCCGTGATTCTCGCTGTTGGCCCGAGCGGAGACATCGGGAGCTCCCAGTTCTTTAGCAATCATTGTTGCCATGATACTGGCGGCGACGTGTTCGCCCAGGGTGACGTAGACGTGGTCAAAGGTGCCGATTTGCAGGTCCTTTAGTTCTTCTTCATCGGTGGCGTCCGCAATTACCGCCCGGGTGACGAAATGGGAGATGTCATCAATGACGCTCTCGTTTGCGTCGACCACTAAAACGTCTTGCTTTGCTTTGACCAACTCCATGGTCAGGGCCATCCCAAACTTGCCTAAGCCGAGGATGGCAAAACTTTCTCGATTAGCCAATGATAATTCGCTCCTTTGGATAACAGTATGTGTGGGTTGTCGAATGATTGTGGAAAATAGAAAACATGAAGGTATAGAGCCCGACCCGGCCGATAAACATCAAGAGGATAATGATTAATTTACCAAGGATGGTGAGGTGGGGTGTCAGACCGAGGGTTAAGCCGACGGTTCCGAAGGCCGAGACCGCTTCAAAAATGACCGCTGTGACGCCGTCGTGAGTCGGCAAGGGCTGGGTCATTGCCAGAATCAGCACTGCCAGTAGCAGCAAACCGATCGCCGACACGAAAAGGGTCAGCGCCCGGGTGACGTCTTCGCGGGCAAAACGCCGGTGGTGAAAGGATGCTTCCTGTCCGCGGAAGGTCGCAATGCACTGCAAGAAAAGGACCGCAACGGTGTTCGTCTTAATCCCGCCAGCGGTCGAGCCGGGTGTCCCACCGATAAACATCAGGACAATCGTAATGATCAATCCTGCCGTGCTGAGTTGGGGATAAGGGACCGAGAAAAAGCCGGCAGTCCGTGGGGTGACGGCTAGGAAAATGGTGTTGGCCAGCCGTTGCCCGGCATTGAGGCGG
The DNA here is from genome assembly GCF_947387495.1 of Limosilactobacillus difficilis. Lineage (GTDB taxonomy): Bacteria > Bacillota > Bacilli > Lactobacillales > Lactobacillaceae > Limosilactobacillus > Limosilactobacillus difficilis. The sequence continues at coordinate 81,018 of NZ_CANDNU010000002.1, read as the reverse complement.
TCACTGAACTGGCTGAGGTTGTGCTCGCTGATCAGAAAAGCGATGATCGACAGTCCCAGGATTAAACCGCCGCTCACCAGGGCCAGGCGTGTGTGAAGGGTAATGCGGTGCCGTCGATGATAGGTGAGGATGTCGCGCCACACCAGGAAACCAAACGAGCCTGCGCAGATCAACAGAGCGATGACCATCAAGACGAAGGGATCATGGTTGAGCCCGACCAGGGAGGGGCCAAAAAGGTCAAAACCGGCATTGCAGTAAGCGGTGACGGCATGAAAAACACTGTACCATAAACCTTTGGCCCAACCGAAGCGCGGTCCAAAGTCACAGAACAATAGGGCGGCACCACCTAGCTGAATCAGCAGGGATAGCCGGATGATCAGCCGGATGACCCGCAATTGAGAAGGATGGTCGAGATTTAATGATTCTTCCGTCAACATGCGGGCACCGAAGCTTAGCCGGTGACGCATCAAGTTGGCTAGCATGACAGCAAAGGTCATGAAGCCCAGCCCACCGACTTCCACTAAGATCGCCAGCACGACTTTACCAAAGAACGACCAGTGAGTGGCGGTGGTGACCGTCGTCAGGCCAGTAACACAGACCGCGGACGTTGAAACGAACAGGGCGTCGATAAAATCTGTCGCCTGGCCATGTGCTCCTGCAATGGGCAACATCAAGAGACTGCTGCCGATCAGAATCATCAGCAGAAAACTAACTGTCAATACCGTCGGAAAAGAAAGGCGACGGTGACCAAGGTTAAGCAACGTGAAAACCTCCCTTTAAAACAATGCTTATATTATATCGCGGCCGCCTAGCGCAGTGCGAGCTTGTCGGGCACCGGCAAGCCCTTTGACTTTGCATTAGCGAGGGCGGACGGTAGAATAATTGGTGATATAAGGAGGAAAGTGATTGTGAAAAGACTGCTCTTGCTCATTGCGCTTGCTGGCATGTCCATCGGTCTCAGTTCCGTGGCTCAAGCGGCCACTGTCATCAACAATGGTGATCAGCAATATTTTAATTCTGGCACTTCCACGGGGACGGACAACCCTGCTGATGACCATAACGAACCAGTGCGGCCGTTGACAATTCCTCAAGAAACACCGATCCCTTTGGAAGGCTACCGTTGGAAAATGCGAAAAATTAAAATCTACTTGGCAAGTGGCAATCCGGAGATTCGCGCCGGTTTTCGGCACGCTGTCCGCGGCTGGAATGCTACCGGAGCGATTCATTTTATCTGGACAAAGCACCGATCCAAAGCCCAGGTGATCGCCACGGACGGTGACTTGACAGCGACGGCCAACCAGAACACGGCAGGGACCACTACCCGCCAACTCGGGACGACGGAAACGTCTTACGATCCGCAAACTCACGCCATGTTGCGGGCAACGTCGATCCTCGATTCGGGGACGCTGAACGGGACCAGCCTGGCATACCGGACGGAGGTTGCTGAACACGAACTGGGGCACGCTCTCGGCTTGGCTCACGCCCAGGAATACCAGCACAGTGTGATGGTGCCACGTAATGTGCGTACGGGGATCACGCATGAAGATGCCCGCAGTGTCCGGCTACTATACAATCGGTAGCGCTTTCGCTGATTATGCACGGATCCGGACAAGTTGCGCGCGGGGCGTGCATTTTACGGCCGGGGCCGATATAATAAGGGCAATGTGTTTAGAACCGAAAAAAGGAGCGAAATCGTTTTGGATCAACCATTACTCAGCATTATCGTGCCGTGCTACAATTCAGCGGATTACCTCGATCGTTGCGTTGAATCGCTGCTGGCGGGGGATCACAATGTCGAGCTTTTACTGGTCGATGATGGTTCAACTGATGCCACCCCGCAATTAGTTGACCAATACCAAGCTAAATTTCCCAAAAAGGTCCGGGCTCTCCACCAGCCCAACGGTGGCCATGGCCAGGCAATCAATACCGGACTGGCCCATGCCAGTGGCGTCTATTTGAAGGTGGTCGACAGTGATGACTGGTTAGACCACGCGGCCCTCGACCAGATAATGGCTTTTTTAAATAAGACGGTGGAACAAGATAACGTGATGGACATGGTAATTGCCAACTTCGTCTTCGACAAGCAGGGGTCCAATCACAAGAAAGTGATGTCTTACCCTCAGTTGCCAACAGACCGGGTCTTTAACTGGGAAGAAGTCCACTTTCCCTTTGGTAAGTATCTCTTGATGCACTCCGTCATTTACCGGACCAGCATGGTCAGGGATGAAGCACAATTACAACTGCCAAAGCATACCTTTTATGTCGACAACATTTATGTGTTTGAGCCGCTGATCTACGTCCACAAGATCTACTACCTGAACATCAATCTGTACCACTACTTCCTGGGCCGCGATGATCAGTCCGTCAACGACGCGGTGATGATTTCCCGGGCAGACCAGCAGCTGAAGGTTAACCGGATCATGCTGCATTTCTATGTGGCGCATCCGGAAGTGGGGAAGCACCTCAAGGCTTACTTGAGCAAGTATCTGCAGATTATCACGACCATCACCTCGGTCTTGCTGATCGAACAGAACACGCCGGCAAGTTTAGCCGCCAAAAAGGACTTGTGGCACGAAATCAAAGACCTCGACCGCAAGCTCTACCGCCACTTCCGGCATAGTTCCTTTGGGGTGGCCGTCAACCTGCCAGGCAAGGTTGGCCGGAAGATGACGGTCGGGACTTACCGGATGGCTGAAAAATTATATGGTTTTGAATAAATAATAAAATAAGCGTCTCTCCATACTGATCAGGTAGGGGAGGCGCTTGTTTTTGTGGAGTTATAACTTCAGTTTCGGCCAATTCTGTGCCAGTTCTTTGATGACGGGGCGCAGAATTTTTTTATTGCTCTTCAAGTAGGTGGCATAAAAGGTCATCGTTGCCGCTTCGTCCGTGATCGGCAGGGTCACTCGGTCCTCTTGCTGAAGCTGGAACTGCTCACTGCCGTGCAAGGAAGTGATGCTGGAACTGAAGAAGGGAAAATTCGAGTAGCGGGTGATCTCGGCGAGAGCGTCTCGCTGGGCCTGGTAGAGGAATTTGGCATCGGGGATGTTGTCCTGGATGATGGCTTTCCAAGGGCCGATGTCGTTATAGACGACGAAACTGAGTCCCTTTAATTCGCTAAAGGTAATCGATTGTTGGCTGGCCAGGTACATGAACTGGTCCAAGTTGACGTAGAGCTGTTCCTGGCCGAGATACAGGGATTCGACCTGGTCCGTCTGCACTTCTTCGTTATTGATGATGAGGGTGGTTTGGTTTTGGAGTAACTGGTCTGCCACCTGCTTTGCAGGAACGAAGCCGTTGTGCTGGACCTCGATGGCGGGACCTTTTTGGTCAGTGAGAAGATCGGCCACGTAAAGGGGTCCTGGAGCGACGGCGCTGATCCGCACTTTCTGGTGACTCTGGTCGTAATTTTGAATTTTCGTGACGAATTCACGGTTGGCGGCCAGTAGTTGGCGGGCGTTGCGGACGGCTTCCTCACCCGTTTTAGTCAGGGTGATTTTGTTGGGCTGCCGGTAAAAGAGGGTGACCCCCAATTCCTCTTCCAGCTTTTGCATCCCCCTGGTGATGGTCGGTTGGGTGACCATCAATTTTTCGGCGGTTTTGGCCAGGGTTTTATTGTCAGCAAAAGTGACGAGCTCTTCAAGCAGGTAATAATCGATCATTGCTCTGCCTCCTCCTTAGCTTCCTTGCTTTGCGGCTGGTTGAACATCACTGTCAGGCGGAACCAGTGATTCTTAATCCCAACGGTCATCGTACCGTTATATTTGTGGGCAATCCGGCGAATACTCTTGAGCCCGTAACCGTGGCGCTTTTTGTCCTGCTTGGTCGTTTGGGGCAGGTCGGTGAAGTTCTGCTGCGCGGTCGTGTAGTTTTCGACCTGGTAGATGATGAAGTTGCCCTTGTTGACGATGCGCAGGTTGATCATTCGTTTTTCGGGATCGTGCACCTGTTCGACACTTTCGGTGGCGTTATCCAGGGAATTGCCGAGCAGACTGCAGAGGTCCATCGTGTTGATCATGTTGAGCAACGAGCCGTTGGCAATGCAGGTGAAGATAATGTGGTGCTGTTTAAAGTAGGCGTTCTTCCGCGTCAGGATGACATCAGCAATCTTATTGCCGGTTTTGACGCCGACGTTGTAGAGGTGGATATCTTGGGATATTTCGTTGAGGTACTGCTGGCGTTTTTTGCTGTCATCTTCCATCGCCAGGACGGTCAGTTGGTGTTTGAGATCGTGGAAGTGCTGGTTCACTAACTCGCTGCTCTGCTTGTATTCTTGATATTGCTGGTACTGCGACTCCATCATGCGGTTGATGGTGTTGAGGTCGGTGCGCAAGCGGGTCACCATGCGCTGCCGGTCCTCCAGCGTCAGCATCAGCACACCACAGATATCGACGAAGGACCGGATGGTGAAGATGACGGCTGATCCGCCGAAGAAAGCCGCGGCGTTGTTGCTAATGAAGCCGACGTTGGAGATGGCAAAGACGATCATGGCGGTCAGGGCAGCGACCGCGTCTTCCCGAAAGGAAATCTCGTCGATGGTGAAACGGCGCTGGGTGAAATAAAAGAAGGCAAAGAGGGCTAAAAAGTCAACGAGAATCCAGAAGAAAACAACGCTGTTGCTGACGTGCAGCGGCAACAGTACCATGCAAACGAGCTGCCAGGAGACGGACGCAAAGGTTTCCGCCAAAACAAAGGCCCGGCACAAGCCGTAGAAGAGCCGACGCCATCCGGCTTTGGGGGCGATGACGAAGATGGTGAATAGCATCCAGGCGATGTTAGCGATGATGCCGACCAGCCAGAGCTGAATCGGCCAGGAACCGCACCAGATTTGCAAAAAGACCTGTCCCAATAGACAGGCCACGAGCGCAAGGGCGTTCATTTTTTTCCAATGGTGGTGAGACAACATCATGATGACTTGGATGCAGGCCAGCCACTCCGCGACAGCGGTAAAGAGGCGGGGGATGTTGGGCCAGATAGTCGTTGTCAGATTCATCATAATTCCTCCGTTCCCAGGTAGTCAGTCAGGTGTTGCAGGAAATCCTTTTTGCGCGAGCGGCTGATCTGCAGGACGAAGGGGCCGACGTGGACCTCGTTGTTGCTGACGCCGGTGACGAGGGCGAGATTGACCAGGTAGCCATAGTTGCAGCGGAAGAAGTTTTTGTCCGCCAGCTCCTGCTCGGTATTCTTGAGGCTGCCGATCATGCTGTATTCCTTATCATGGAGGTGGAAGCGGAGATAGTGGCCGGCACTTTCGACGTAGTAGAGTTCCTTTAAAGGAACGCGGTGCATTTCATCGCCATGACTAACGGTGATGTACTGGTCACCGGTATTATTTTGGAGCCGGGCAGTCATTTTGGCAAAGTGGGTGCTGAAACTGAAATAGGTGATCGGCTTTAACAGGAAATCTGCCGCCTGGACTTCGTAACCGTCGATCGCGTACTGAACGTAATTGGTCAAGAAAACAATTTGAACCTTTTTGTCATGCTGGCGAACCTTTTTGGCGGCGGTCATCCCGTCCATCACTGGCATCTGTACATCAAAGTAGATGACGTCCAGGTTGGCCGGATAATTGCTGGTGATCTGCACGCCATCATTAAATGTTAGTATGTCGACACCTAAATGGTGCTCTTTTGCGTAGCGACGGATATATCCGCTGAGCTTTTGGCTGGCATCCTTGTCGTCTTCAACGATGGCAATCCGCATGATAATATTCCTCCTTAGCTGTTAAATGTAATTGTAGCACGGGAATAACAAGTTATGGTTGTGAAACGACCAACTGTGTCAGTTTTGATATAAAGCGTTTTCATTTGGGCTATATTGATCCTGTTCCATTAAATAAGCAAAATGAAGAAATGAGGCTTTGACAGATGCTAAAAAATCAAAAACTGATCGATCAGTTAACGCTCGAGCAGAAGGCGGCGTTGATGTCTGGAGCCAATGAGTGGCAGACCTTTGCGATCAAGGGCAAGGTGCCAGCCATGTTTATGTCAGACGGCCCGCTTGGCTTGCGGAAACAAGAAGGGGCGGGCGATCACCTGGGACTTAACGGCAGTGTACCGGCTACCTGCTTCCCGTCCCCGGCTGGACTCGCGAACAGTTGGGATCCGAAAGTAACCCAGATGGTTGGTGAAGCCATCGGTGACGAAGCCAAGGCCCATCAGGTGCAAGTTGTCCTCGGCCCGGGGCTCAACATCAAGCGCAATCCCCGCTGCGGGCGGAACTTCGAATACATCAGCGAGGACCCCTACCTGGCCGGCAAGATGGGTGCGGGGATGATCCGCGGTATTCAGGAAAATGGTACGAAGGCTTGTCCGAAGCACTTCGCGGCCAATAACCAGGAATTGCGGCGGATGGCTTCCAATTCAGTGGTCGACGAACGGACTTTTCGTGAGTTGTACACGACCAATTTTGAAATTGCGGTCCGGGAAGGTAAGCCGGGCGCGATCATGACTTCCTATAACGAAATTAACGGCACCTACGCCAACGAAAATGCCCACCTGTTGCAGGATATTCTCCGCAAGGAATGGGGCTTTGACGGTTATGTTGTGACCGACTGGGGCGGCGATAACGACCACGTGAAAGGTGTTCAACATGGTTCCGACCTGGCGATGCCGGGTCAAGGAGTCAACGGCCCGCTGGAACTGGTTAAGGCGGTTCAGGATGGCCGCTTAGCCGAGGAAGACCTGGACGCGCGGGTTGATGAACTGCTCTCCGCGGTCAAGTCATCAACGGCGATGCAGGCAGATGATCAGCCGAAGATCGACTGGGACCACCAGCACGAAGTGGCGCGGCAGGCGGCTACCAAGGCGATCGTCCTGTTGAAGAACCACGATGACGTCCTGCCGCTGAATTCCAAGGAAAAGGTGGCAATCGTCGGCGACTTTGCCAAGACACCGCGTTACCAGGGGGCTGGTTCATCACTGGTCAACACGAAGCAGCTCGAGTCGATCGTCGACTTATTGCCAGAGAGCGGTCTGAATTCCGTTGGCTATGCCCGGGGCTACAAACGAAACAGCGATGCTGATTCCGCTTTGGTAGCAGAAGCCAAGCAGTTGGCGGAAAAAGCGGATGTCGTCCTCTTCTTCGGTGGCCTCGATGAAATCGCTGAATCAGAAGGGCTCGACCGGCCAAGTCTGGATATGCCAGCCAACCAAGTTTCTTTGATTGAAGAACTGGCTAAGCTTGGCAAGCCGGTCGTCGTTTGCCTGTCTGCTGGCTCCAGCGTCACGATGCCGTGGCTGGATGCTGCTTCGGCGGTCGTCGATGGTTACCTCGGTGGCGAGGCTGGTGCCGGAGCGATGCTGGATGTGCTGACGGGCAAGGTCAACCCGTCGGGCAAACTGGCCGAAACTTATCCGCTGCGGTATGCTGACGTTCCTTTTGGGGACGCCTATCCGCAAGCCCAACGGAATTCCTACTATAAAGAAGGTTTGTTCGTCGGTTACCGCTACTACCAGACGGCCAAGGTGCCGGTCCGCTTCCCGTTCGGCTTTGGCCTATCCTACACGAGTTTTCAATATGACCATCTGAAAGTGACAAAGCAAGGGGTTGAGTTTGACCTCACTAACACCGGCAAGGTGGCTGGAGAAGAGATTGCCCAGCTTTACGTTGGCAAGCCGAACAGCAATATTATCCGGCCGCTGCGGGAACTGAAGGGCTTTGCCAAAGTTGCCTTGGAGCCAGGTGAGAGCAAGCACGTCAAGATTGCTTTTGACGACAAGACCTTCCGCTTCTGGGACGTCAAAACGAATGCCTGGCAGGTCGAAGGTGGCACTTATCAGATCATGGTTGGCGCCAGTGTGGCCGACATCAAACTGACGGGTTCGATCGACCAGCAGGGTACGGTGCAAACTGAAATTAATCATCAACTGGATGCCTACTACCAGTGCAAGCTCGATGGTGTCACGGATGCGACCTTTGCCGCTCTTTATGGAGAGGAGATGCCAAGCAACGACTTCCAAGCTGGCCAGAAATTGCAACGGAACAACACCCTGTCTGAACTGCGTTTTGCTCGCGGCTGGCTGGGCCGGCGGATCGGCAATATTTTGAAGAACCGGCTGGAGAAGAGCGAGCAGGCAGGCAAGCCCGACCTCAACATCCTCTTCCTGTACAACATGCCATTCCGGGCCATGGCCAAGATGACAGAAGGTGCTGTCAGCATCAAGATGGTGGATGACATGCTGGACGCCGTCAACGGTCATTTCTGGGGCGGCCTGGGTCACCTCATCGGCGACTACTTTAGCAATCGTTCATTACAAAAGAAGACACAATTTAAGGAGGACTAATCATGGCGGAACAAGCAAAATCAACGGAAAACTATCACGGCCTGGTTGGCGCCATCAAACGTTTCAAGGATAAGTATCCGAACGTCTGGCAGTTTATCATGTTTAACATCTTTTCCAACGTAGCGACGATCACGAACTTCGTCGTGCTGTGGATCAGCGACGCGGCGCTGAAGAACGTGAATGCGGCCTTTAGCTGGTGGATTTTCCATTACTCAACAGACCAGGGCGGTTTGGGCGGCTTCATTGCCTTCCTTCTTGCCTACGTTTGTTCCCAAATTGTTAACTTCTTCGTCCAACGGAAGGTGGTCTTCGGATCCCACGTTGAGATTCGGCGGGTGATTGTCTGGTACATTTTGACCGTGACCGTCGCCGGGATCATCTCGGTATGGCTGCCACCATACATTATCGGTTTGACCAAACCGGCCATTGGTGGTTGGGCCCCGACGGTTGCCAATATCGTCAACATTGTGGTCCAAGTGGCGATTAACTGGCCGATGATGAAGTTTGTAATTATGAAATAAGTTAATAAGCGGTCGATGAAAGCTTTCACCGGCCGCTTTTTTTTGGTGTTTTGTGCGACTTATGCGCTTACATTAACAACTTATGCCATTTCACCGTTTCTAATTGTGAAAGCGCTATACTGAAACCGTATTAATCATTATTCATTTTTTTGAGAGGAGCAGGGACATGCGTAAGAAAAGCAAACTTCGCAGCATGTGGATTTCGCTGGGCATCATTATCGGCTTAATTGTCGTTATTGCACTGGTGGCCTACATCGCAATCAGCGCTTTGATCAAGCAAGGGGTTGTGACGATGATGGACATCATGTCCACCGTTAACCTGGCCGGGAAATACTTTATCCCGCTGGGAATCTTACTGTTGCTGATCATTATTGGTATTATTGTCTTTCATAACCGCAGCGACCGCTTTAATTTCTGGTTTAAGTGGGAATCGCTGTTAGCTTTTATCGGGGTCCTCGTTTTAACGGTAAACATCGTGATGGTCGGCCCGATGGCTGCTTTGCTGAGTGTTCAGCAGGCGCAGTTAGGGACGGTCAGTTCGAAGACCTTGAAGAAGTCTGCTGCCACCGATGAAGACATTGCCGGTGAAGGGGCGGTTCTGCTGAAGAACCAGGACAATGTCTTACCATTTGATGGGCAGAAGAACGTGAACATCTTCGGCTGGGCTTCGACGAACCCGCTGTACGGCGGGACTGGTTCCGGTGGTGTTGGTGCTATCAAGCAGACCAACCTTTACCAGGGAATGGAAAACGCCGGCTTCAAGCCAAACATGCAGCTTTACAACTTCTACCGTCATTACCGTAAGGATCGGCCACAGGTTCAAATGAATACCCAAGATTGGACTCTGCCTGAACCGAAAGCAAGCACTTATTCAACTAAGATGATGAACCACGCCAAGAACTACTCTGACAATGCAGTTGTTGTCATCAGTCGTTCTGGTGGTGAAGGCGCCGACTTGCCGAAGGACATGACCAATCTGCCAAAGGGTGCGGTATACTACGGCAACAAGGGTGACTTCAAGAAAGGCCAATCTTACCTGCAGATTGACAAGACCGAACGTCAAATGCTGACCAAGGTCAACAAGAACTTTAAGAACGTTGTTGTCGTGATCAACTCTGCTAACCCGATGCAGCTGGGCTTCCTCAACGATTACAGCCACGTCAAGGGTGCAATCTGGATGCCAGGTCCGGGTCAACAAGGCTTCAACGCCCTCGGTAACATCATTCGGGGGAAGACGGACCCATCCGGGCGGTTAGTCGACACTTACCTGTACAACGACAAGAACTCACCATCGAACAATAACTTTGGTGACTTCCAGTACAGCAATGGTAAGCGGATTTACAACAGTGGCAACAAGGGCTTAGCCTTTGCAAACTACACTGAAGGCATTTATGTTGGTTACAAGTACTTTGAAACCCGTTACGGTTCCAACAACGGTCAGTACCGGCGGATCGTCCAATATCCATTCGGCTACGGGCTGTCTTACACCCGCTTCCGTCAGACGATGAGTCAGTTACACCAGGGTCGCAACGGCAAGATTTCCTACTCCGTCACGGTGCGGAACACAGGCCGGCGGGCCGGCAAGGATGTTGTTCAGACTTACTACACAGCTCCTTACACCAACGGCGGCATCGAAAAGGCTTCAACGAACCTGCTGCGTTTTGCGAAGACTCGCAACCTGAAACCGGGTCAATCCCAGACGATTCACTTTACGGTCAACCGTTCGGACATGGCCTCATTTGACCAGAAGACTGGTAAATACGTCCTCGATTCTGGGAACTACCAGATTCAATTGAAGAATAACGCTCACGATGTAGTAACGACGCGCCAGTTCAACCTGGCCAACCGGATTGCTTACAACAAGTTGCCGGGCGATAAGAAAGCCACCAAGAATGAATTCAAGGAAGCTCAGGGCCATGGGATTACTTACCTGAGTCGGGCCAATAACTTTGCCAACGCCAAGAAGGCTTTGGCAGCGCCAAGCAAGAACACGAAGGCACCGGCTAGTGTTGCCAAGAACACGACCGTGCCGAAGAACGAAAAGATGCCAAAGGCCACTGGCAAGATGCCAACGACCAAGGCACACAACAACCTTAAGCTGGCTCAACTGCGCGGTAAATCTTACGACAACCCAATGTGGAACAAGCTGCTCGATCAGATGAGTGTCAAGGATATGCAGAAGCTGGTTACCTACGGTGGTTACCAGACACCGGCGATCAAGTCCATCAGCAAGAACCAGACTTACGACTTTGATGGTCCTTCGGGCTTGTCCAGCTTTATCGTCAAGAATCTGAAGACGACGACCTTCCCGGCTGCCGACTTGACGGCTGCTACTTGGAACGCCCAAATGGCAAATGACAAGGGCCAACAAGTTGGGAAGGAAGGCCAAGCTGCCGGAATCTCTGGCTGGTACGGTCCAGCGATGAACATTCACCGGAACCCATTCGGCGGCCGGACCTTTGAATACTACTCTGAAGACCCGCAACTGGCTGGGACAATGGCAGCCAATGAAATCAAGGGTGCCAAGAAGTATGGCGTTTACTCCTACATGAAGCACTTCGCCATGAACAACCAGGAAACCAACCGGATGAGTGGTATCAACGAGTGGGCCAACGAACAATCAATCCGGGAAACCTACCTGAAACCATTCCGAATGGCGGTTGAAGATGGTCACGCCATGGCCACGATGAACGCCTTCAACTTCATCGGCGACCGTTGGTGTGGTGCTAACAACAATCTGATGAACAACGTGCTCCGTGGTGAATGGGGCTACAAAGGCTTAGTTGAAACCGACTACTTTGCCGGTGGTTTCATGAACTCGAACTCCGCGTTGGCTAACGGCACCGACCTGATGCTGTCAACTAACGGGGCAATGGGTGCTAAGCCACAAGGCCTCAACAACCCAACTGTCGTTCGGCAGATGCGGACAGCTTCCCACCACATCCTCTACACCGTTGTTAACAGCAACGCTTACAGCAAGGATGCCGTGAAGACGGCAAACGCCGTCACCCTGCCGTGGAAGAAGCGGTTGTACACGATTGATGTGGTCCTCGTCATCATCCTGGTACTGCTGGAATGCCTGGTCGTTTACCTCGACCGGCGCAAGTACCGTGACTAATTGACGGCTACACCCTTACAAACTGAATGCTAATCCTTCGCTATCGATGGCTTAGACTGTTGATGGCGGGGGATTTTTGCTTTTATCACTAGCCAACCGCAATTGAGGGCCACGGTACCCGCAATTGTGGCTTTTCTTATGCCGTGTTTTTATTGCTAGTAATTCATTTTAAGCATTGATAATTACTAATGTAAGTTATTATGACTAGTTATGCTCACAAAGTGGCAACTTATTCAAATGAAAGCCTTTTATTAGGTGTAAACGCTAACATAGGAACCGTTAAGAAGGTTGCAATCATTAAGCAAGTTCATTCAGTTTGTTTTGTTGAGAAAGGGGTATCGAACAATGCGTCAGAAGAGACTTCGCAGTTTGTTCATCACGCTGGGCATTATCCTTGCTTTGATCGCGATTGTCATTATCGGTGGTTACTTTGCCGTTCAATCGCTGATTAAGGCTGGGGTCGTTTCAGCGCAGGATATTACCAGTACCGCTTCAGTGATCATCAAGTACTTGATTCCACTGATTGTCCTGCTGGTTTTGATCATTATCGGTTTGATCGCATTTTGGAATTGCAGTGAACGATTTAACTTCTGGTTTAAGTGGGAATCGCTGCTTGCCTTTATCGGGGTGGCAATTCTGACTGTCAACGTCATTTTGACGGGGCCGATGGTCGCCCTGATGAATGTCAGTCAGGCTCAGATCGCCAAGGTCAACCGGCCGACGGTCCAAACCTCTAACCAAGTCAGTCAGGACATCGCCGGTGAAGGGACGGTCCTGCTGAAGAACAGCGGCAACAATCTGCCGATGAAGGCGGGCAAGATCAACGTCTTTGGCTGGGCTTCTACGAACCCGATTTACGGGGGAACTGGTTCTGGTGCTGCTGGGGATGTGGCACCAGTAACCCTCTACCAGGGCTTGCAGCACGCGGGCTTTAAGCCGAACATGCAGCTGTACAACTTCTACTGTGGCTACCGCAAGACGCGGCCAGCTGTTGGTTTGTGGAAGCAGGATTGGACCCTGCCAGAACCAAAGACTTCTCAATATTCCGGTAAGATGATCAATCACGCCAAAAAGTACTCTGATACGGCAGTGGTAGTCCTCGCCCGGAACGGTGGTGAAGGGGCTGATCTGCCGGAAAACATGGGTAAGCTTCCGAAGACCGCGGTATACCATGGCAACAAAGGTGACTTCAAGAATGGTCAGTCTTACCTTGAACCATCACAGACTGAAAAGAACATGTTGAAGATGGTCAATAAGAACTTTAAGAACGTGATCGTCCTGATCAACACCGGGAACCCAATGCAGCTCGGTGCTCTTAACAACTACAGCCACGTCAAGAGTGTGCTGTGGATGTCCGGACCAGGACAACGTGGCTTTAACTCCCTCGGCAAGATCCTGAAGGGGTCGATCGACCCATCTGGGCGGACAGTTGACACTTACCTGTACAACCTGAAGGATCAACCATCATTTAACAACTTTGGCGATTTCAAGTACGCTAACGATCCGCGGATGTCCTACGTCAACTACAACGAAGGAATCTATGTCGGTTACAAGTACTTTGAAACCCGTTATGGTTCTAACAACAATCAATACAACCGGATCGTTCAGTATCCGTTCGGCTATGGGCTGTCTTACACCCGCTTCCGTCAATTGATGAGTCAGTTGCGTCAAGGCCGCGACGGGAAGATTTCTTACTCCGTTACGGTTCGCAACACGGGTCGGCGGGCTGGCAAGGACGTCGTGCAAACTTACTACACCGCTCCTTACACCAATGGCGGGATCGAAAAGGCTTCGACGAACCTGTTACGCTTTGCCAAGACTCGCAACTTGAAGCCGGATCAGTCACAGACGCTCCGCTTCACGGTCAACCGAGCTGAAATGGCTTCGTGGGACAGCAACCACGGCGGCCGCTACGTCTTGGATCCAGGTCGTTACCAGATTCAGTTGAAGAACAACTCTCACGATGTTGTTGCTAGTCGGAACTTTAGTTTGAACAACCGGATTATCTACAACAGTAGTAACAAGCGGCCAGGTGATCGCCAAGCACCAAAGAATGAATTCCAATATGCTAAGGGCAAGGTCACTTACCTGAGCCGGGCTAACAACTTTGCCAATGCTAAGCAGGCCCTGGCTAAGCCGCACGATGTCAAGGCTTCCCAGCACACAATAAAGACGGCAACGATGCCGAATAACTACAAGCTGCCAAAGGACACTGGCAAGATGCCGACGACGGGTGCCCACAACAACGTCAAACTGAACCAGTTGCGGGGCAAGTCTTACAATGATGCCAAGTGGAACAAGCTGCTTGATGAGTTAACGCCAAAGCAGATGCGGAAGTTGATCGCTTACGGTGGTTACCAGACGATGAATATCAACTCGATTGGCAAGCGCCACACTTACGACTTTGACGGGCCTGCAGGTCTGCAGAGCTTTATGGTCAAAGGTCTCAACACTTCTACCTTCCCAACTGGCGACATGATTGCGGCCACTTGGAATTCCAACCTGGCTAACGACAAGGGTCAACAAGTCGGCAGTGAAGGCCGGCAGGCTGGTATTTCCGGCTGGTATGGTCCGTCAATGGACCTGCACCGGAGTGCCTTTGGCGGCCGGGACTTCGAGTACTACTCCGAAGATCCGCAACTATCAGGGACGATGGCTGCTAACGAACTGAGCGGTGCTAAGAAGTACGGCGTCTACGGTTACATGAAGCACTTTGCCATGAATGAACAGGAAACCAACCGGATGGGGGCCATTAATGAATGGGCCAACGAACAGTCCATTCGGGAGAACTACCTGAAACCATTTGAAATGGCCGTTAAAGACGGCGGTGCAACCGCAGTGATGAGTTCATACAACTTCATCGGCAATCGCTGGGCCGGAGCCAACAAGAACTTGCTGCAGAATGTGCTGCGCAAGGAATGGGGCTTCCACGGGCTGGTCGAGACCGACTACTTCATCGGCGGGTTCATGAACTCCAACCAAGCGCTGAAGAATGGCGGCGACATCATGTTGTCCACCAACGGGCTGAACGGGGCGCAAGCAAGCGGCCTGAAGAACCCGGCCGTGGTTCGGCAGATGCGGCAAGCTAGTCATGATATTCTCTACACGACGGTCAACAGCAATGCTTATGACAAGGCCAACCAGCAGAAGTCAATGACGCTGCCATGGCGCAAGCGGCTCTACACGCTCGATGTCATTCTTGTAGTGATCTTAGTCCTGCTTGGAGGCTTGGTTATCTACCTCGACCGGCGCAAGTACCGGAACTAGATAATGTTACTTCTCTCAAAAATGAATTAAGCCACACAATCCTGTAATGGACAGGGTCGCGTGGCTTTTTGATTTCAGATACAAACCACTTGCCTGACGAGTGGTTGTGGCGTGTTTAACTGGCGAGGTCTTGTACACCGCGGTGTTTCAAAAACGGGGTCAGGGCCAGGGCGATGCAGAGGAGCAAGAAGGCAACTCCGAAACCACCCTGGATGCCCAGGTGGGAGGTGGTGCCGTGGCCGCTAAGCTGGTCGACGATGCCGATGGTGGCAACAATTACCGCCATTCCCAGTGATGCCGCAATTTGCCGTAAGGTGTTGAAACATGCGACGGCATCGGGCAAGACCCTTACCGGAACCATCACCTCAGCTTGGGTTTGCAGGGGGATCAGCATGGTGACGAGGCCGAGCTGCCGGACGGTTTGGAAGACGGTCACCATGGCGGTGGAAGTCCGGGCACCGATCAAGGCCTGACAAGCGGTCCCGGTCATATCGATGAGCAGGCCGCAGGTCACCAGGGTGCGGATCGAGTATTTATCATAAAAGCGGCCGCTGGTGGTCGAGAGCAGGCCGGTCAGACAAGCACCCGGGAAGATCGCCAACCCACTGATGAGAGGGCTTTGCTTCTGGACGGTTTGGACCAGGAGGGGGATCAAAATGGAGTTGCCATACATCGTGGCCACGATCAGCATATTGATTGCCGTTGGAATTGTGAACTGCCGGTATTTAAAAACACTGAGGTTGAGCAGTGGGTGAG
This sequence comes from Limosilactobacillus difficilis, assembly GCF_947387495.1. Classification (GTDB taxonomy): domain Bacteria; phylum Bacillota; class Bacilli; order Lactobacillales; family Lactobacillaceae; genus Limosilactobacillus; species Limosilactobacillus difficilis. The sequence continues at coordinate 65,071 of NZ_CANDNU010000002.1, read as the reverse complement.
AAGAATGCCGCTGCGTAAGCACGAAGATCGTCAAGAAAATGACCCCGATCACGATGCAGCCGAGGACGTTCCAGGAGAGAAAGCGGTGGGTAGAGATGTCGGAAAGTCCGTTCATCAAGGTGAAAAGCCCGATAGTGACAGTGATCAGACCGGCGAGGTTGAAACGTGGGGTCTGCCGGTGTTTGATCTCAGGCAATTTCTTCCAGGCAAAGGCGAAGATCAGCAGGATGAAGGGAATCATCATGATGAAGAGGTAGCGCCAGGAAAGATATTTCAGCATCAATCCAGAGATGACCGGTCCGGCGATCGGCGAGCAGTTGAAGGCAAGGCCAATCCAGCCGTTGATCTGCCCCTGATGGCCCTTGGGGGCATAGTTCATCGCAATCACGTTCACCAGCGGCATCATCATCCCCGAACCGATGGCCTGGACCATCCGGCCGGCGACAAGGGTTGGAAAAGTGGGGGCCAGGGCCCCGATGAAGGTCCCAATAATGAAAATCCCCTGAAAGATTAGGAAGAGGCGGCGGAAAGAATATTTTTTGATGAAGTAGGCACTGACTGGAATCATCAGGGCGTTGACGAGGATATAGCCGTTGCTGACCCACTGGACGCGGGCGGCCCCGATTCCGAAGTCACGCATTAAGACAGGCAGGGCCACGTTCATGACGGTTGAACTGAGGATGCCAAAAAAAGCGCCAAGCACCATGATAATCAGAGCTTGACGAATACGTCGGTCACTCATTGATCGAAAATCTCCTTTAAATTGAGCTTTAGCATAATGATTATCATAACATGCCGGTCATTGAAACGCGTCGTCAATTTAGCGCTGAGCTAGCGGCTGGATGCGGACTTGCTGGCTAGCAACCGCATTGATAAAGTGCTGGTCGTGTTCCACAAAGAGGAGTGGCGGGCGGAACTGCCGGATCAACTGACTTAACTGCTCTTGGTTGTAAGTGTCGAGGTAGTTCAGCGGCTCGTCCCAGATGTAGAGATTGGCTTTTTGGGAAAGCGAGCGGGCTAATTCAATCTTCTTTTGCTGACCCATACTCATCTTCTCGATCGGGACGGAGAAACTCGTCCGTTCCATCCCCAGCTTGCGCAAAATCGTCAGCAATAATTCGGCGGGAAGGTGGTTGGCGGCCGCAAAAGTCTGCAGCGAGCCGTGGTTGCTGCTGAAATTTTGGCGAACGTAGCTGACCGTCAAGCCGGCCGCTAGTTGAAGCTGGCCGGTGACCCGTCCGGCAAATTGTCCCCGCAGGGCTTGGATGAGGCTCGTTTTGCCCGCACCGTTCGGGCCAATCAGGGACAGCTGTTGGGAAACGGTTAAGGCAAAACTGAGGGGTTGAAAAAGCGGCTGCCCGTCCAAGCTGAGACACAAATTTTTCGCGGTCAGCAAGGTCTGGTGGTGGTCAGGTACGTAGTTGATACTGAGCGGCTCGATTTCTTCCACTTCAGTCAACAGACCCTTGCGTTGTTCGATGGTTTGACTGAGCCGGTTTGTGGTGGTAATTGTCTTTTTCATCATCCGGGCGGATTTTGCCCCGATAAACCCCTTGTCAGCGTGGGAATTGTGTTTCTTTTCGCTTTCTGCCCGCTGGGCCCATGAAAGACGTTGCTGGCGAGTTTTTTTGAGATTTTTGATGGTGGAGCGTAACTGCTGGTTGGAGTGGATGGCCGCTTTGTCGCGACGCTTTTTTTGAGCAGAGTAAGTAGCGTAATTGCCCTGCTCGAGAACCAGCTGCTGACGTTCAATGACGAGGGTGTGGTCGATGACCTGATTTAAAAAATCTTGGTCGTGACTTGTAATTATTAAACCCTGTCGCTTGGCTTTTAGGTAAGCGGCGACCAACTGTCAGCCAGTGAGGTCGAGATGGTTGGTGGGCTCGTCCAGGAGAAAAAACTTGTTCTCCTGAGCCAGGAGGACGGCAAGTTGCGCCTTGGTTTGTTCACCGCCGCTGAGGGTGGCATAAGCTTGCCAGAGGATTCCGGGATCAGTTTTCATGAGGTTGAGTTCCCGCTCGATTTGCCACTGCTCCAGATTAGGATTATTACTGGCCGCGAGCAGGGCGCTGCCAGCCAGCTGATGAGGATCGGTAATTGTCAGGGGAAAGTAGGCAAAGTTGAGCTGACTTTCCACGGTCCCCCGGTAATCGAGCTGCCCCAGCAAAATTTTCATCATGGTTGTTTTGCCCCGGCCATTGCGCCCTAGCAAGCCGAGTTTCCAGTCACTGCTGATGTCGAAGTGGCAGTTGGTAAACAGTGGTTTTTGTCCCGGGTAGGCAAAGCTGAGTTGCTTGACGGAGATTGTCGACATTGGTGAATCACCTTTCTTTCTTGGCGGGGAACACAAAAAAGGCCCGCCCCGGCTAGGACAGGCCTAATAGTGGTCACTGCCAAAGTGACCTGGTGATTGAAGATCAGCTATCAGTTTTAATCCTACCCTGCGCAAGCCAGTTCACGTCCCCACGTGAATTGACAACGCTAAAAATGTGGCAGATTAAAACTTCAATGCTTGATCCCTCCCGATAAAAACTGCTAATAGCTTAACAATGGCGGCTGCAGATGTCAAATATTAATCGAAGTCGCCGTCGGTAATCTTGGCCAGAACCGTCTTGGACGGGATGAAGAAGAGTTGGCCAGTCAAGATCTTGGAGAAGCTCAGCAGGTAGTCATGCTTTTCGACCATGTTGGTGAGCATGGTTTTGGTAATGTTCCAGTGCCGGGCATAACCGATAAAGTAAGTCCCGGTCGTCTTTTCTGCCGGCTCCGAGAACGGCACGTTCATCCGGACGATGTTCTGGGTGACGCCGTTGATCTTGGCTTGTGAAGCCACGTTGTGGGAATTCTTCAGCTTATCCTTGTCCATCAGTTCGAGGTCGGAGAACTTCTTACGCCCAACGGCCTTTTCCTGGGTTTCGGTCGACAGGGCGTCCCAGACGTCCATGTCATGGTGCCACTTTTGGGCAAAGGCGTAAGAACCGTTTTCGAATTCTGGATCTTCATCACCGATAATCGCGTAGTCCTTGGCTTCGTCGATTTCCGGATTTTCGGTTCCGTCGATAAAACCGATGATGGCCCGGCCTTCGAAATAGCGGAAGCCGTGGGTTTCATCGAGGGTAGTCGTGACATCTCCGATGAACATCATGATCTGCCGCATGAACTCGTAGACAGTTGCCCGGTCGTTGGCCCGGACGTGCATAAAGATGTCGCCCTTGGTGGCTGGCATCTCGTATTTGTCGCCCTTGATCGTCTGATAGGTCTCCAGTTCCTTCGGCTTGTCGGTGTTCGGAAAGAGATAATCCCAGGCAGCATTGCTAAAACCTAGCGCCACGTGAAGGTTGCTTTCCTGGGCCCGGATGCGCAGAGAACGGGTGATCGCTTGGAAACGATCAACGAATTCCTTGACGGCCGCCAGCTCTTTGTCGTGGTCCTGGCGTTTGAGCTCTAAAACGGTAAACTGGACTTCTTTCCCGGCGTCTTTCCAGACATCTTGTGCTTTACTTGGATCAACAGACATAAAAAATGCCCCCTTCTGATTACTTGTCTACAGGACCAATATAGCATAATTTTGACCAGCGGCGGAAGCGATTTAGCTTGGAATGATTCAAAAAAGCCCGCCATACTCATCGAGAAGAGGCATAGCGAGCTATTATTTTGGTACAAATGCGACAACTTACATGGTTAAGCGTTCATCATGCAGTTGCTGGCGCTTGAGGCCAAGTTTTTGCAGCTGGGCCTCAACGTGGAGCACGGCCGGGCCGGCACGATGATCAAGTCTCCCGTAGCGATTTCTTGCGGCGTCAACAGCTGCTGCCAACGCGCGGTGGTCATCCGGCCCTTGACGGGGGTGTAACTGAAGTGGCCGGTGGCCGCCAATGTCCGCAACTGCTGGTCGATTGCTGGGAAGCGATCGGCTTCGCGCGAATAGGACCAAATGACGTGCAATTGGCCCTGGCCGGCGAAATGCTGACTGAGGTTGTGGAGGGGCGCAATCCCGGTCCCCATTCCGTAGAGAACGACGGGATGATCTTGCTGCAAGGCCTCAGCCACGAGCCGAGCAAAGTCACCGAAGGGTCCCTCGATTGCAACGGGAGCGCCGGGTTTGATCTGGCTCAGTCGCTTGGTGTCATCGCCATTTTGCCGAATGATAAATTCTAATTCCTGAGCTTGCCCACTGCTGCTGGCTTGAACCAGCGAGAAAGGGTGGGCTTCCCGAAGGCCGTGGACTCCAGGAAAGCGGAGGAAGAAAGTGGTTCCGGGCTGGATCGAGCACGAACGGTTGAGATTCACCACTAGCCGCCGTGTCGCACTGTTCAATGCTTGGTTGACTTTAACGACGGCACGTTGACTGCGTCTGTTGGGAAGGACCTTGCTAGCGCCATAGATCAGGGCCGTGATGAGTGTGGAAAGATTAAAGCCGGTCATGAAAGCGCGCAAGGAACTAACTTGGGGGATCAGGTTTACGTGCAGCCAAATCAGGGCGATACAGACTAAGTTGAGACGGTGTAGCCACATGACTAGCTGGTGGCGCAGACCGTGTCGCAACAGCCAGGACTTGGCGCGGGCGAGCGTTGGCCAAAAATCTATCAACCAGCCGGAAAGGAAGATGATCGCCACGATCATTCCTGCTAAGGACAGCCACCAGGCAATGTTACCTGTCAGCTTAATCGAGGGCTGAAAGGAAAATTCGCTTTGACGGTGGACAGTCGCTGCGACCAGGGCGAGCAGACCGAGGAGCCCGTGGACTGTGTAGACGGCCTTAAGATTGAGTCGACCGACGAGCCAGTGCGGCCGGGCGGCCAGGATCGTGGCACCTAGCCACCAGCTATAGGCGAGGACGCCGGTATCGGCTGCTCGCAGGTGTGAGGCCGTATCCACTAGCTGCTGATTCAACAACAGTAATAGCGGGATGGGCAAAATGATGATCACAAACAACCAGATGATGCTGCTTTGCCACTTGCTTCGTTGCCGCAAAAGCGCCACTTCCTTTACCGATGATTAGTAACCAAGGCTCTTCAGCCAGCGGTTAACCTTGCCCTGAGCACTGGCGGCTTGACTGCCACGAACCGTGAAGCCCTTCTGGGTCTTAGCCTTTGGGAAGGCTTTCTTGATGGTTGAAGCCGTGTTGCCCAGGCCAGAACCTTCAGCCGTAGTGAACGGAATGATGGTCTTAGAACTGGAGTTTAGGGCTGGTTCCTTGTCCATAAAGGTCCGGATGATCATCGGGTACTGACTCCACCAAATTGGGGAGCCGATGAAGACAGTTGAGTACTTCTTGACGTTGGGCAGCTTGTTTTTGATCGCTGGCCGGGCATTATTTTGCTGTTCACGACGCGCTACCTGAGTGGTTTTGTTGTAGCTGTTGGGGTAAGGCTTCTTGGGGACGATTTCGTATTCGGTGCCGCCAGTCCGTTTTTGAATGTCGTCGGCAATCCGTTTCGTGTTTCCGACCTTGAGGGGACCATTGTAGACCTCTTTTGTCCGGGAAAAGTACACGATGAGGACCTTGTTCTTGCCGTCTTTGTTCGTGGCGGCGTTAGCCGGTTGACTGGCCAGCGCAAAAATTCCGAAGGCTGCGACTGCAGCGAGGATGAACTTCATTAGTTTTTTCATGAAAAAGGACTCCCTTCAATCATTTGATTGAACTGATTCTATACCTTGGAGTGAACTTCAAGGCAAGACCAGGAATGGAAAAAAGGAGAAAATCTTGTTGTGGGCTGCAAAGAAGAGTATTTTAGTGGAAAGAAAAGAGGTTTTAATGATGCGAAAACACAGCAAAGTTTGGTTGGCGATCATTGTCGTCCTGGTGGCCCTCTTCGGGATCGGTCAGGTGCGGGGATACATGGCAACTCAATATAAGCCGGTCGCTAACCGCCCGCAGATCGGCACCCCAACCTTCTTCTTCCACGGCTACGGGAGCAGTGCGCACGCGGAACAGCATATGACTGACGCCGCCAAACGTGCCGGGGTGACCAAGACCGTGATCCGGGCAACCGTTGGACTAGATGGTCACGTTCGCCTGCGGGGAACGATTCCGGCGGGGACGAAGAACCCGATCATTCAGGTTCAATACACTAATAACCGCAACCCCAACTTCAAGCAGGATGGGCAGTGGGCCGCCAACGTCATCACTGCGGTCCAAAATCGCTACCGCTTCAAGCAGATGAACCTGGTGGGCCACTCGATGGGGAACATGGATATTGCCTACTACCTGGCAGCCAATGCCAACAGTAGTCAGCGGCCACGTCTTAACCGGGTCGTCGACATTGCTGGCCACTGGAACGGCTTTGATGGTTCGATCAAAGTTGCTGCCAATGGGAAGCCAGAAGAAGAGGACCGGGGCTTCAAACCGTTGCTGGTTCTGCGCCAGACTTATGCGAAGACCGCCCGGGTGCTCAATATCTACGGTGACAAGGGCGGCCAGACTGACGGCACCGTGCCAAACAATTCGTCCAAAACCCTGCGCTACCTGATCAATGGTCGCGCTAAGTCTTATCAGGAAAAGAAGATGACCGGTCCGCTGGCCCAGCACAGCAAACTGCACTCGAATCCCCAAGTCGACCGGGCATTGATCAAGTTCTTGTGGAATAAATAAGTTAGCAAGGGAGACAAAGACATGGACGAACAACTAATCAGTAAGGTTTTGGCCCGGGTGAATACCGGCCATCCTTACGATGATATGAATCCGACTTTGACGGCGGTCCGGAATTGGGCCCTGGAATGCTGCCGGCGTTACAATTGGGCTTACAAACAAAGCGGTAAGGCGGATCAAGGACTTTTGCGGCAGCTTTTTGCCCAAACGTCTGGTGACAACTTCACGGTTCTTCCGGATGTTCACGTCGAATTTGGGCGCAATATTTATCTGGGGCGCAATTTCTTTGCCAATTACGATGGCTTCTTTATGGATTGTGCACCGATTAAGTTTGGCGATGACGTCAAGATTGGTCCTAAGTGCGGCTTCTATACTTCCGACCACGTTGAAGATCCGGTCGGCCGGCGGCTTGGCTACGTCAAGGCCCGACCGATTACGGTGGGCGACAACGTTTGGTTTGGGGCGGCTGTTACCGTTGTCGGTGGAGTCACGATTGGCGACAACAGTATCATCGGTGCTGGCAGTATCGTCGTCAACGACATTCCGGCTAACGTGATTGCTGCCGGAAATCCGGCCAGGGTAATCCGGCCATTACATCATGATGATCGTTATCAGAACCGGGCTGATTCAGCCGGAACATACCATTATGGAGATTAAGCACAAGCACCGCGGTGCTGATGATATAAAGAAAAGAGACTGGTAAAAAAATACCCCAAAGTCGATTTCAAACTTTGGGGTACGCATCAACCAGTCTCTTTTTTATTTTCTGCGACTTACTTAGCAGCCACATCTTTTTGTTGATTCTTGGCCGCCATTTCGCGTTCGCTGCGCGCTTCTTGCGGCAGGACCAGGTTCAGGATGATTCCCAGGATCGCCGCAACGGCCAGACCTGAGAACTGGTACTGACCGAGCTTGAGGTAGGCGTTCCCGATCCCGATAACCAAGATGACTGAAGCGATCATTAAATTCCGCTTCTTGTTGAAGTCCAGGTGATTTTCGATCATTACCCGCAGCCCGCTAGAAGCAATCACCCCGAAGAGCAGGAAGGAAATCCCCCCGATAACGGGCATCGGGATGGTTTCGATCAGGGCACTGAGCTTGCCAACAAAGCTGAAGAAGATGGCAAACAGCGCCGCTCCGGCGATCACGTAAACGGATTGCACCTTGGTGATCGCGATCACTCCGATGTTTTCACCATAGCTGGTGACCGGCGGGCCCCCAACGAAACCGGCAATGATTGAAGCCGTCCCGTCACCGGCAAGAGTGTGGTTAAGGCCAGGATCCTTGAAGAAGTTGCGTTCCGTCAGTTCATTGAGCACCATGATGTGGCCGAGGTGTTCGGTCATAGTGACGAAGGCGATCGGCGCCATGCTCAGGATCGCACCCCAGTAAAATTGGGGATGGTACTGGATGAAGGGGATCTGGAAAGCTGGCAGGCTGAACCAGTGGGCCCGGGCGACGGGGGCAAAATTGACAATGCCAAAGAGGCAGGCAACGCCGTAACCGAAGACGATACCCATCAGAATCGGAATCAGGCCTAAAAAGCCCTTGAAGTACATGTTGAAGATGATCGTCAGCAGCATCGTTATCATCGCGACGGCGAAGAACTTCAAGTCGTACTTGCCGGTCACGGAATTAATCGTGGCGTCCTTGGCGGCCGTGCTGGCCAGGGAGAGACCAATGACGACGACCACTGGCCCGACGATGATCGGCGGCAGGACCTTGTCAATCCAGTCGGAACCGACCATGGAAACAATTAACGAAACAATTAAGTAGACGCAACCCACGGCGACAGTCCCTTGGGCGATTCCCGGATAACCGGTGGATTTCATCAAAGCCATCATCGGCACGACAAACGAAAAACTAGAGCCCATGTAAGCGGGGATTTTGTGCCTGGTAATCAAAAGGTACATGAGCGTCCCAACCCCCGAACTGAATAGGGCAATCCCGGGGTTTAACCCTACCAGGATTGGCACAAGGACGGTTGAGCCGAACATGGAAAACATATGTTGTAAGGAAAGGCCAAACCATTGTCCCGGTTTAGGCCTCTCGTTGACGTCTAAGACGACGTTATCACGGTGTGCCATCATTTTCCTCCTTCATAAAAAAACAACCTTGTAGTCCGCGGACCCAAGGTTGTCAATTCATTCTCACGAGGATATTTGATTTTGCCGTGCCTTGAAAGCCTCACTGGACTTTGTTAAAGGATGTCGTTTCGAGAGTTAATGTTACTTGCTTGAAGAATATCTGTCAACTAAAGATCGGTATAGCGGTCTAGTTCACGGCGCCACTTTTGCAGCTGGCCGGTGCTGACCCGCGAGCCGTTAACGTGTAAACCATTACTGATGGTGGTCAATCCGGCTTGCCGGGCTAGTTTGCCAAAGTCCTGTTCATAAGCGCCAGTTTGGCTGAAGGCACTCGAAAAGTCGGCGACTTGCCCGGTAAAACCTGCTAATTGATTGATGAAGGTGCGGACTGGTGATGAGACGGTGGCGTCCCAGACCGGACCGCCGACCAAAATCAGGTCATATTGACTAGCATTGGTCAGCTGACTTGCTAGAGCCGGTAGCTGGTGGTCATTCAATTGTTGCTTGAAGACGTCGTCAGTCGCGTACATATCGTCAGGAAAAGTGCCTGCGACTTCGTTGATTTCATGCAGGTCGGCGTGGTAGTTTGTGGCAATTGCCTGGGCTAACCGCTTGGTGTTACCAGATTGGGAATAATAAGCAACTAAAATTTTATTAGCCATTGAAAGCAGTCCTCCTAATATTTGATTGCTGAGACCAGTATAGGGCTTAAAGCGGACTAGAAGGCAAGCATGATTGAGAAAACAAGTGGTGAACTATCGTAGATTAACTGGGCGATGGTGGTATGGAGATAGGGTTGAAAGTGGTCTAAAAAGTGTTATGATTAGAAATGTAAGGAAAGTTATCATTATATAGATAAAGCCAAAAAGTAGATATCATAGAATTTATGGAAGAGTAATTAATCATGATGCAGAACAGCAAACAATTATCTAATCAAAAATTGCGCAAGCTGGGTGTTGGGGCTGCGTCCGTGATGATTGGTCTGACCATGATTGGTCTTGCCAATGCTGATAATACAGCTCACGCTGATAGCAATTCGACCACGATTCCGGTGGCCGCTAAACCAGTAGTAGCAACTAATACTAGTGAGAATACTACTAGCAATAATAATGCTGCCAATACAGCCACGACACAAAGCACAAATAATAATCAAACGATTAAACCAGCCACGACCGGCAACAACGCTGGGACTTCGAAACAAGCTCAAGCGAGCCAAGCTGCACCGGCAATTATCAGCAATCCGGCCTACGATAACCAGTCGACAACCCCGACAGTTACCGATGAAGGAATTGCCCATGGCGCTTATGTTTCGACTCCTGATTCATCAGTTCGGACGCCTTTTAGCGGCACCAACAATTCTGGACAAACTGAACAGGCGATTGTCAACCCGGCGAAAAGTAGCACGATGGATGCCCATGGTGTAATCGTCAACAATTCTAATGAAACGAAGCATGTGGATGCTGTTTACTTCCTGCCACTGGAACGGAACCACGAATCGATGTCAGAAGTTTATAAGGACATCACCCTCGATAGTTCCCGCTTTGATCCTCGCAAGGGTCTGACGGTTAATGGCGGCACTAACGTTATGATTTCCTATTCGCTGGGCAATGGGGTCTACAAGAACATTAACCAACTGCCGAATGATTTTGACTGGTCAAAGGTGATCTATGTCAAAGTTGATGCTGATCTGGCGGCGGGCTAGAGTATGAACGTTGTCATTCCGCTGAAGATCGATGAGAGTAAGCTGAACGGCAGCATTGTCTACGGGACGAATAACTACTGGGCCAACCGTTTCCACGTCGGGGAGAGCCTATTCCTGGTCAGCGCACACTTTGTCCACTCCACTGACTTGCAGTTGCGGGTGGGCGCACCAGCCTATAACCTAAATGATCACCTTGGCGAATACTTCCTGCTCACTTACCGGAACGCCAATGGCACTTACTCCACCTTGCCGATTTCGATTTACCAAATGCTTAAGAACAGCAGCGATGCCGACACGATGAAGATCAGCAATAATAACGTTAGCTATCTCAACTACCACCCGGCCCGGATGGACAACAACCAGATGCACGCCCTGGCAAAGACGACTGACCATACCAGCGATCCTGAGATGTGGACCGGGTCAGTGTACTACATTGATCTGCCAGCAATGCAAAAGGTGATGTCCAAGTACGGCTACAGCTTTAACCTGAAAGCCGATAATAGTGGGGTTATGGATTTTTACTCCTACAATAATTTTGGCGGCAAGGTAGCTGTAAATTCTAATCTGCAGATCTTCCACCAGGGTCAACAAGCTGGCATCAAGATTTCACCGGCCATGTACCTTGAAGTTCACCGTCTTTTGGCCGGCCAGGAAGTAACAGTTGAATACGGCGGCCGGGTTACCAAGATCGGCAACCGGACTAGTGGCACTGGCATTGGTCAAAAGTGGAACTTCTTGGATAACGTTGCCCTGGTTAAGCAATTGAACGGGGCTCGTGAAGTAGCTGCCAAAGAGAGTGACTTGAGCTACACAGGCAGGGTTGACGTGAACACTGAAGGCGACTACCCAATTACCCTGAACCTGAAACTAGCTGATGGCGAAACAGTTTCAGTGGACTCTGTGGTTCACGTGGTTCCTAAATTTGATGTGATTTCTTCTGAAACAAAGAACGTCACCCGGACAATCGTTTTCCACAACCCAGACGGGACGACCACGCGGCAAAGCCAGAATGCGGCATTCAGTCATACTGTTTCCCGAATTGACAGTACTGTCTACGACAACTGGACCCCATCGGGCAACCAGACGCTGACGGCTTACGAGATTCCAACAATCAGTGGTTACCATGCCACCATCGATGGCCAAACCGTTACTGAAGTTCCTTTCCTGACGGTCAACCACAACAGCAACAATGTGACGGTTGATGTTTACTACACGGCTGATGCTAATAAGCCAAGCGACACGACAGAAACGACGGAAACCCGTGCCGTCACCCGGACGATTAATCTCCATGAACCAGATGGCGGAGTTGTACCGACGATTCAGACGGTTCACTTTAACCGGACTAATACGACGACCAATGGGCAGACGACTTATGGTAACTGGACGACTGACGGCAACGATGGTTTTGCTGCCTACACAATCCCAGTACTGAACGGCTATCATGCAACCCTGAACGGGCAGACCGTTACTGAAGTGGCAGCAGAAAACAACGTCACGGCTGATACGGCCAGTTCGACGGTCGATGTCTACTACGTGGCTGATGCGGTTGAACCGAACAAGCCGAGTGATAACGGCGGCAAGACGCAGCCAAATCAACCGAGCGATAATGGCGGCAAGACAACACCAACGACACCAAACAAACCAAGCGACCAGGGCAAACAAACACAGCTGCAACAAGATAATGTTCCGAGCGCAACGTCAACGCAGACAGCAATGACGAAGACTACGGTAGCGCCAGTACAGGGCACAGCTCAATCTAACAGCCAGACACAAAAACTGCCGCAGACAGGCAATGATCAGGCAGCTGTGTTGGGCCTTGCAGGCTTGGCAATGACTGGACTGGCAATGATGCTGGGAACCAGCAAACGGCGGCACAACTAAGGATTCAATAATCATTTGATTAATAAATCGCTGTTTAGAGATGCTTGATTGAATGGATTTATCTAACTAAAAAGAACGGACAAAATCAATTTTGCCCGTCCTTTTTTTGCTCTAAGTAAGCGAAAGATGCTTTATTAGATACTTTAATATTACAAAATAACTTTTAAGAAATCAGAAACAAATCGCGAAAAAACATTTATCTTTAGCTTAATGTGTGCTAAGATAAAAATTGTAGGAATGATTAGTAGCAGCTTCTTATGAGCTGTTATGATCAAAGTTAGCAGTTAGAGTTTTGTCCCCCCAATAGCAAAATTGCCTGTTAACTTTTTCCCTAGGACCCGTGTAGTAATTCTGGACGGGCCCTTTTTTATTGGATGATAATCGCTCGATGTTCGCAACTTCTGGTTGTCAGCCGTTCGAAGGGAGGATCGGTAAGTGTTGAGCTTGGTTTGGTGATGGCTCAGTGCTTAAATAGTCTGGTTTATCTCTTTTTAAATGATAGTAGCTGTGTTATAATATTGTTAATTGAGATGCCGTTAGGCACGCTAGGGGAGTTCGAATTAAAGATGGCGAATGCATGCCCATCCGTCCCCCAGTGGGTGGGTATGCAATAGCACCATTCTGAAGGGTTGCGATTTTCCCAGTCGTAGCCCTTTTCTTGTTGGATAAAAATTGATGTAAAATATCTTGCAAGTTATTTTAAATCAGATAAAATGATAATGTAACAACTGCGAACGAGTAGCTTGTTACTATTGGCTAGAAAACCGGTTCTTGGCTTATTGCGGTAAGTCGGGGGCCGGTTTTTTTATTACCAAAAGATAGTAGACTTCTGGGGATGACTAGTAATAAAATATACTTGCCATCTTAGCTCAGTTAGGTAGAGCACATCCATGGTAAGGATGAGGTCGGCGGTTCAAGCCCGCTAGATGGCTTTGAGTTTGCAGAAAAAATGGAAAGAAATTTCCTGTGAATCGCCAAAACGGGCCCGACAGTGATGAACTGCCGGACCCGTTCCTTTTTGGCGGAGGTTTGTTTACCGAACTTCGTTTTGTGGCGCTTGTCCGTTGATGATACTTAAAACATCGTCGAGGGCGATGTCGACCATGTTTTGGACGGCTACGTTGGTGTAGAAAGCAATGTGGGGTGTCAGGATGACATTGTCCATCTTATTGAGCTCATCGACTAGCGGCAGCTGCTTGGCGATGCCGGTTTGGGAGTGATCCTGGGCAAAGATCGCGGCTTCGCCCTCAACCGTATCGAGAGCGGCTGCCTGAATCTGATGGGTTTGAAGGGCGGTGACGAGGTCCTTAGTCACAACAACAGGCCCCCGGCTGGCGTTAACCAGTGCGGCTGTCGGCTTCATCAGTTTGAAGTCTTCAGCAGCGATCAGCCCTTCGGCGGTCGGGTTGAGGTTGACGTGGAGCGTTACGACGTCAGACTGCTGCAGGAGCTCCTTTTTTGATACGAAACGGACAATCCCGTCGAGATCAGTCCGCGGTTTTGTATCATACCCCAGGACGGTTGCGTTGAGAGCGTGCAGGAGCTTGGCGAGGGTGCCACCGATGCGGCCCACACCGATGATGCCAATCGTTGCCGAGTGAATTTCTTTGGATTGCAAGCCGTGCCAGCTGAAGTCATTGGCGGCTACTTGGTGGTCAAAAGCGTAAGTATGGCGCAGCATTCGGAAGATCTGCATCAGAGCAAATTCAGCCACGCTCCGTGGAGAATAAGCGGGAACGTTGGTCACCACGAGGCTGTGCTGGTGAGCAAGATGAAGGTCAATGGTGTCGACCCCTGCGGTTCGCGTCGTCAACTGTTTGATCCCGTTGGCTTCTAAGACACCGTAAACGTCCTCACTGACGGCGCCCCGTTGTTGAATGATGACCCCGTCGTTGCCGGGAACGAGATCGAGAGCATCGTTAATTAATTTGGGGGTTGTCTGGATCGTGATGTGATGCTTGGCAGCGTAGTCTTGAATCGCGGCTTGTTCATCATCACGAACACTGGTCATTAAAATGCTTGTCATGATGATTTCTCCTTATTTTTGCAAAAAGGCTGTGATCCGCTGAACGCTTTCTTTGATGTTCGCCATGCTAGCGGCGTAGCTAATCCGCAGGTAGCCCTTGCCGCCGGCACCGAAGAAGGAACCTGGCGTCGTGGCTACGTGTGCTTCCTTTGCCAGGGCAGTTGCAAAAGCGACGTCGTCTTGGTTTTGGTTTGCCGGGATTTTGGCGAAAATGTAGAAGGCACCGACCGGCTTGGTGAGGCCGAAGCCCAATTTCTGGAGGGCCGGGGCGAGGAAATCGCGGCGGCGCTTGTATTCATCGCGCATCTTGGCAGTGGCCTCGCGTCCGGCCGGAGTGTCCATTCCGGCAGCCGCAGCAGCCATCGACGGGTCGGCAGCTGCGGTGACGTCGAGACTGTGGGCAAGGAAGACCGGCTTGACCAGTTGGGCTGGACCAGCCAGCACACCGATTCGGTAACCGGTCATGGCACTGGACTTGGAAACCCCGTTCAAGACGATTGTTTGTTCAGGGATGTATTTGGCGATGGAGGTGTGCTTGCCGTCATAAACCAGTTCAGAGTAGATTTCGTCGGCAATGACAAGGACGTCGGTTCCCTTCAAGACATCAGCCAGGGCTTTGATTTGTTCAGCAGAATAGCTGACCCCGGTCGGGTTGGATGGGTAGTTGAGGACCAGAGCCTTGACGCGGTCACCATACTGGTCCAGGGCAGCCTGCAATTTGGCCGGTGTCAGAATAAAGTCGTCAGCACTGGTGTCCAGTTCCACCGCCTGGCCGCCGAAGAACTGGGTGATAGCCATGTACATTGGGAAAGTTGGTGTTGGGATCAAGACGACATCGCCGGGGTTGGTGTAACCGCCGAGTGCGGTAAAAATACCTTCGGAAGCGCCGATTGTGATGGCAATTTCACTGTCCGGATCGTAGTCCAAGCCGTAACGGTCCTTCAGGAAATGACTAGCGGCCAGCCGCATCTTTTCGGAACCGACGGCAGGAGCGTAATGAGAATCATTGTTGTTGATCGCGTCGATGGCCGCTTGTTTCATGGCATCCGGGACGTTGAAGTCGGGTTCACCAATCGTTAATTTGATGATGTCGGGGATGGCGCTGCACTGGGCATCAAATTCACGAATGCCGGTCGGTTGGACAGTTTTAATATTTTGGTTGAAGCGGGCAGCAACTGAAGGCTTAGCTTTTGGCATAAAAAGGACTTCCTTTCTCAAATAAGGGCTAACAAAAAAACGGGTCACTGAGTTAATCGTCAGCACCCGGGTGGATTGCAATTTTGGTGGTGAAATGCTCCCGGATGGACTATCCGGCAACCACACGAAAGGCGACTAACGGATCATTGTCGTCAGCCACCAATAAAATAAATTCAATTGATTATCATTCGTGTTCATTAATTTCACCTTCTACCAACATCATACGCGGCCCGCCATTGTTTGACAATATATTATTAGAAATTAATTAAAAAATCGTAAGAATAGGGGGCACTGTCGCGGCTCGTCCTCAGTCCCGCGGGCTAATCTGGGCTTCAATCTTGAGATGTTGACAGACGGCATCGTTAATCAACGGTGTTACGGGGCCGTTGCTGATCATCGTCAGTTCGTGCATGGCCCGACTAGCCATCGTGTAAAGAATCCCGGTGAAGCTCTGGTCTGGCATCGCGGTTGCGGAGACATCCGGAATCAGCACCGCATCGAATTCCAGCCCCTTGGCGAGGTAGATGGGGAGAACGGCGACTTCAGATGGCAGTTCGCTGTCCTGAGTGGAGAGTCTCTTGGCATCAATGCCAGCTTGGTGAAGCAGACGGGTGATGGTGTGGGCTTGTTTGTCATCAATGGTCAGGACGGCGACGGTTTGTTGGCCGTTAGCCAGGCGCCGAACCTCGTTTGCCAAGAGCGCACGGCTCTGCTGGTCACCGTCACTAGTCAGCAGTCGTGGTTTGGTGCCGTGGCGGGTAAAGGAAATCACGCGCTGCCCGTCCGGAAGCAGGGCTTTGGCAAAGTCGGTGATCTCTGTTGTGGAGCGGTAGGCCCGCCGCAAAACGATTAGATTGGAGTGTTCGGCTCCCAGTGCGTTGCCAAGATTTTGGAGCAGAGTTTCCGGCAGTTCCAGGGGATTGAAGAGGGCCTGTTCACTGTCACCGAGAATCGTAAAGCGAGCCATCGGGAAAGCATGGTGTAAATAGATCAGCATTGCTGGTGAGTAGTCCTGCATCTCGTCGATGAAGACGTACTGGAGGGCCCGGTTTTGGCCGCCTCCGGTAATCAGGTCCCGAAGGTAGAGCAGGGGAGCAGCGTGCATCAGAGCGAGCTGGTGGTATTCAAGTTGTTGGCTGTACTGGAGGATCATCGATGTCCATTCGCGTTGACTGATCTTGGCGGGGACGGTGATGTGGCTGAGCAGGTTGTGATACTGTTCATACATATCGAGAAAATAGTTATTGTAAATGGCCTCGGCAACCGGCCGCAAACGATTTTTGGTATAGCGACGGGCGAGGTAGCGCTGGGCGGCTTTTTCGTCCTCGAAATCTTGGGGGCTGTGCTTGCCATACAAGCGGTGGAGTTGGAGAGTGGTCAGATCATCCATTTCAGCAGCGATCCATTTGCTGCGGGCTTCGACGGTTACCCGGTGCTGAAGTTCCCGGATTAAGACGTTCTTGGTGCGAACTAGGCGATTGACAATGCTCATCGCCGTTGGCTGTTGAGCAAAGATGTCTTTGATGTGCTGGGCCGAGAAGAATTCACTGCCGTTGAAATTGAGTGCAGTGAAGCAGAGTTGGTGCTGGCCAGCGTGCAGTTCTTGCAGGTAATCACGGACGGCCTTCATCATTGCCGGTTGTTCCAGCCAGTCGGCAACCGGGTGCTCGGCGTGGCTGGTGCGGCGTTTTTCATAACGGTCGAAGAGTGATTCAACCGTCAAGCCTTCGAACCGTTTGCTCAAGAAGCCGGCGAGGGTTACTTGCCGCATGTTGCGTTCGCCCAGGCTCGGTAGAACATCCGCAATGTAGCGCGAAAAGAGCAGGTTGGGGCTGAAGAGAACGATTTGATCGGCGTTGAGTGATTCACGTGAGTGATAGAGGAGGTAGGCGATCCGCTGCAGGATAGCTGATGTTTTTCCCGAACCCGCAACCCCTTGAACGAGCAGGAGGTCACTCTTGGTATCGCGAATGATGTCGTTTTGCTCGTGCTGGATGGTTGCGACGATGTTGTGCATCTGCCGATCATCGTGTTCACTCAGGGCCTGTTGGAGCATTTCGTCGCCGACCAGTTCATTGGTGTCGAACATATGGGTAATTTTGCCGTGCTGGATGGTGAATTGGCGTTTCTTGACGAGGGTGGTTTGGCGCTGACCAGAAGGGGTTTGGTAAGAGCACGGGCCGAGGGTGCCGTTGTAATAAACGGCCGAGATAGGAGCCCGCCAGTCATAGATCAAAAAGTCGGTTTCGTCCTCGTTCATCAAGGAGGCAGTGCCGATGTAAAGAGATTCTGCTTCATCTTCACCGGGATCTTGGATATCGATCCGGCCGAAGTATGGCGAAGCCTGTAGCTGCTTAAGGGTCTTTAGCTGCCGTTTGAGAATTGTTTCATTTTCGACCGCCTGGTTGACCAGCCGGCGTTGCTGTTCAATCATTGCCCGTGATTCGGCAATGTCGTCGACTTCGTAGCGGTTGATTGAGGCGTTTTCACCGTAGTTCTTCTCGACAGCCCGGGTTTCCTGATGGGCATCAGCCAGCATCTGCTCGGTCTTTTCGATTCGCTTCTTGATCGTCTTTAAAACAATATCGACACGTTTCTGCTCGCGAATTAGTTCTGCTTTATCGTTTGCCAAGTCTTTTCCCTCCCTAAATTGCTGACCTATTGTATCACAGAAGGCAGGGAGAATCTTGTTCGGCGGCTTAACGTCTGGCATTTTCAAAAAAATATTTGAATGGTGGTCTAATCCAGTGTGCAACGGTGGCAAAAATGGTAAGATTAATGTGAGTTTTTTTAAATCAACATATATAGCGGAGGCATTAGTGATGAAAAACCTCGCAATTGTTGACTTGGGATCGAATTCAGCACGGATGGCAGTCAACGAAATATCACCGGACGGACGTTTCCGGGAGATCAAACGCGTCAAAGAAAACGCACGGCTGTCAGAAGGGATGGGGCGCGAAAAAATCTTACAACCGGCAGCAATGGACCGGGTCATTAGCGCTCTTCACCGCTTTAAAAAAATTTATGAGCAGTATCCGGGAGTCGAAGTCCGGGCAATTACGACGGCAGCAGTCCGTCAAGCGCATAACCGTCAAGAATTCCTGAACCGGGTCAAAAAGGAGACAGGTATTGAACTACGCGTTCTATCAGGTAAAAAAGAAGCATACTATGATTATTTGGGGGTCATCCGGACCCTCAAACTTAACCACTGCTTGATTCTTGATGTTGGCGGCGCTAGTTGTGAATTAATCCTCGTTGAACACCGGCGGGCCAGCCACCTGATTTCGGTGCCGATCGGGGCCGTTAACTTATCCGAACAATTCCAGCTCGGCGGCTACGTGCGGGCCCACGACCTCTTTCGGGCCGAAGCCTCGGTTAGCCAGCGCTTCAACAAGATTCCGTGGTTGCACTATGCTACCCGGGTGCCGATCGTCCTGTTGGGCGGTGCCAACCGCACTTTGGCACGCATGAGTCAGGCCCACCGCCAGCTACACCACCGTTCTATCCATGGTTACAAGCTGACCTCACGGGTGGTCTTTGCTACTTACCGGGAGCTGTTGAGTCGTAACCTGCGGCAACGCAAGAACATGCTTGGCCTGGAGACCGATCGGGCGGATATTATTATCGGCGGGATGTTACCGTTGGTAGTCTTGCTGATGCGCAATCGTGATGGTCGGGTGATTTTTTCGGAAAGTGGTGTCCGGGAAGGAATCATCACCGAATACATCCAAATGAGGCAGCATCATGAACAATAATTGGCAGCACGGTTTTTACCGGCGATCGGTTGCAGACCGTCAGGCCATTGTCAGCGAGCAGCGGCGACTAAGCCCTGCACAGCAACAATTAATGAAGGAACACGCGACGCCGCTGGGTAATCAGCTGGTGGAAAATTATCTGACCGACTATCGGCTGCCGGAAGGGGTCACGGTTGGTTTGCTGGTTAATGGCCGGCACTATACGGTTCCGATGGTGGTTGAAGAGCCCTCGGTGATCGCCGCGGCCAGCAATGGTGCCCAGCGCGTGGCCCGTTCTGGCGGCTTTGACGCGGTCACTGCCCCTCGACTAATGATCGGTCAAGTTATTATCAAGGACGTTACTGATTTTGCCGACTTGCAGCAGTGGGTTAAGACG
This sequence comes from Limosilactobacillus difficilis, assembly GCF_947387495.1. GTDB lineage: Bacteria > Bacillota > Bacilli > Lactobacillales > Lactobacillaceae > Limosilactobacillus > Limosilactobacillus difficilis. The sequence continues at coordinate 45,455 of NZ_CANDNU010000002.1, read as the reverse complement.
CATCATGATACCATTTTGGCTACTGCGAACGCGGCTCATCCGTCGATGCAGAAGCGGGGTGGAGGTGCAGTTGGCCTGCGTCTTCGCCAAGAGCCGCCTTTTGTGAGTCTGGATCTCGAAATCGACGTCCAGGAAGCGATGGGGGCTAATTGCGTCAATACAATGGCGGAAGCCGTTGCGGACTTGGTACGTCAGCAAGGGTGGCACGTCACGGCAGCGATTTTGTCGAATCTTGCCACGGAAAGTGTGCAGGAAGTGACGGCACATGTGGCCCTGGCTGATCTGGGCGGTCACGGTTTTAGTGGTAAAGAAGCTGCTAGCGGGATTGCCGACTTGAGTGCATTGGCCCAGGTCGATCCTTACCGGGCGGCCACTCACAACAAGGGGATTATGAACGGCATTGACGCGGTGATGATCGCGGCCGGTAACGACTGGCGGGCGATCGAAAGCGGGGCTCATGCCTATGCGGCCCGTGATGGCCAATACCGCGGGCTGAGCACTTGGCAAATTCAAGATGCGGAACTGATCGGCCACCTGGCATTGCCGCTCCCGACGGGGGTCGTCGGTGGTTCGATCGGTCTCAATCCCCAAACCCGCCTCAATTATCAGATCAGCGGCATTCAAACGGCCCGTCAGCTCGCCCAGGTGGCGGCTAGCGTCGGCTTGGCCCAGAACCTGGCGGCCTTGCGAGCTCTTGCTACCAATGGCATTCAGGCTGGGCACATGAAACTCCAGTATCGTTCCCTGGCACTGAGCGTCGGGGCGACGGCACAAGAAGCACCATTAGTAGCGCGCCAGTTAGCCAAGGCTAAGCACGCCGATAAGGCCCTGGCCAAAGATATTTTATTGAAATTACGAAAGGATTGATCAAATGAGCGATGAAGAACCAATCAAACTAAACGATGACACTCAGGAATTATTGGACGAGGTCAACCGGCTCTACCCGACCAACGTTTTCGTCCAATTCCACGGCAAGAAATCCGGCTACGTTCGTCATGACCAGACTGAACAGATGAACCTGCCAGGTGGGTTATTCATCACGGTGACCGATTTGACGGAACCTAACTACACGGCCAGTCACGAACTGCTGCACCTCTTGATGGTTCTCCGTGGCTTTCCCGAAATCTTCTTTGAACTGTCGCTGGGGACGAAGGAGCTCGACGAGCAGATGATGATTATGGCGACGGACCTCTACAACGTGGTGGCCCACCGGGTCGTGGTCAGCGAGCAGCGGAAGCACAACCTGATCAACGAACGAATTGAGCAGGAATACTTGAAGGGAATTCTCCACACCCTGACTGATGAAGGCGAGAAGGCTGATGATGAGCGGACCCTTCGGCTTCTGACGGTCCTGGATGCCCTGGTCTTTTACGGCGACCACTTGCCAAAATACGAAGACCAACTCAAACAGCACTACCCACTCGCCTTGACAGCGGCGAAGAAACTGTACGCAAAGATTACGGAGAAGCCAGTTGATTCACCGTTTGGTATGCGGCGGATGGTTGTCAAATTGTTCCGTTTGTTTGATGAGCAGATGCAGGATTGGGGTCTGCCAAAGCTGAACAACAACGAATTTACGACCCTTTCTCCGGTTCTCTCCAAGCGGCAACTACGCTTGCACGTGGACCAGCTCTATGATATTTACCACTCGGGGATGGATTCGCGGGAAACCGGACGGAAGGCCTACGTTGGTTTAGCCAAGGGCGACCACCAGAATTCCTTTGTCATTTCAGCACCAAAGGGTGATTACTCATCCAACGATATGCTGAAGTTTTACCACGAATCAGTAGAAACGTTGCTGAAAAACTTGAACGTGCCATTTATCGTTAGGGAGTGATCGCATGGATGCAGCAATTCAAAGTTTATTTGACCAGGCCCAGCGGATTGTTTTTCTGACCGGGGCCGGCGTTTCGACAGCGTCGGGGATTCCTGACTTTCGGTCTGCCAACGGCCTCTACACGAAGAACAAGAACGCTGAGTACTACTTGAGTCACCGCTACTTTGAGAGTGATCCCGACGGTTTTTACCAGTATTGTAAGCAAAACCTCTATTTTCCGGACGCTAAACCGAACGTCATCCATGAAAAACAGGCGGCTTTGACGCGCCAGGACCGGGCAACAGTGATCACTCAAAATATTGATAACCTCTATGAGCGGGCCAACACCAAGTACTTGGTCGACTTTCACGGCAATCTCTACCATGTTTACTGCGAGAAATGCGGCCGAGACGTCGACTGGCACGACTACCTCAAGGACCGGATTCACCAAGGTTGTGGCGGCGCCTTGCGGCCGGACATTGTTCTCTACGATGAGGGGATCAAGCAGGACAGCATCAGTCGGTCACTGGCGGCGATGCAGGCCGCAGACCTGGTTGTGATTGTCGGAACTTCGATGGTTGTCTATCCTTTTGCCGGTCTACTGGAATATGCCAATCCGCAAGCTAAGATCCTAGCGATCAACCAGCAAAAACTGAATTTGCCGGTTAAATTCACGATGATTCAGGATGATGCGGTTAAGTTCTTCGACCAGTTACAGGTGCCAAACGACCCGTCATAGGGGTCGATGACAATAATCGTCACCATTTAGTTAAGAAAAATTCATAAATGACTGCTAGAATGAATCAGCAACTGGATCGAAGGGAGGGGAGAACGAGATGAAAAAGAAGCGACATGGCTGGCTAATCGCCGGCGTGATCATTGTCATAGTGCTGGTAGTCGCCGCAGGTGGTTTCTATGCCCACCACGTTGCCGTGCAGCGGCAGCAGCAACGCCAACAGCAAAACGCTCAGATCTCCGCGACCCGTTTCATTAAGACAATTGCTCCAGCCGCTCAGCGGGAACAAAAAAGGACCGGGATTCCGGCCAGCATTATCATCGCCCAGGCGGGATTGGAATCCGAATGGGGACGCAGCTCCCTGGCTCAGAAGTATCACAACTTGTTCGGGGTGAAGGCCATGGACAAGAAACACCGGGTCAGACTGATGACGACGGAATACCTCAACGGTAAGAAAAAACACGTGAAGGTCTACTTTGCTACCTATGACAGTTGGGCGGACTCGATCGATGCTCACACCCGCTTGCTTTTGGCTGGGACGACGGACAATCCGCATCGTTACCAAAACGTTACCAAGGCGAAGAATTACAAAGAAGCTGCCCGGGACCTGCAACAGGACGGCTATGCGACGGATCCGGATTACGCCAATAAGCTGATCAATGCGATCCAAAAATTTAATCTGCAAAAATATGATAAGTAAGGCGAAAACTCAGCATGGTGCTTGATGGCACCAGTGCTGAGTTTTTGTGCTTCTGGTGTAAAATGGAAAACAACAAAGAAGGGGATGAACGTGATGAAAGTAAGTCTCGGGTTGACCACCTGGTCGGAGCACCCGGCCTTGATCGATGGAGCACACCGGCCGGTGAAACTCAGCGAGTATGCCCAATATTTGCCGACGGTGGAAGTTGACACTTCTTTTTACGCGATTCCCCGGCAGACGACTGTGATCAAGTGGCTGGCGGAGGTGCCGGCAAACTTCCAATTCATCATGAAGGCCAACCGGGCGATGACCAAGCACCTCAACGGCTTTGCCGATCAGCAACCCCCGCTGGCGGACGTCTTTGCTCAGTACCGGGAAGCAATTGCGCCACTGACGGCAGCGGGACAGCTGAAGACCATTCTCTTCCAATTTCCGCCATACTTCACGGCAGTGCCGGCCAATATTGACTACCTGCAGACAGTCCGCAGACTAATGGGCTCGCTGCCGATCGCGGTTGAATTTCGCCACGCCAGTTGGCTGGCTCACGGGGTGGCCGGGCCGACCGCCGCGTTTTGTCGTGACATGGGCTTTACCTTGGTGGCGGCGGACGAGCCGCATACGACGGCTACCAGCATTCCCTTTTACCTGCGGACGACCAGCCCAGCACTTGCGATGATCCGCTTGCACGGGCGCAATGTAACAGGCTGGAACCATCCGGGCAAGGAGTGGCGGCAGCGGCGGACCCTTTACCGTTACTCCAAGCAGGAGCTGACGGGCTTGGCCAAGCTGATTCAAAATCTGACGCCCCAGCCCGAAGAGATCACAGTTATCTTTAACAATAATTCGGCGCGTGATGCGGCACCCAATGCCCTTCAGTTGCAGAAGATCATGGGCTTGCATTTTGAGGGCTTGAACAAACGGCCACCCAAGCAGCTCAGTCTGTTTTGAGAATGTGAACTGTCCAGCCAAAAAAAGAATGTATTAGTGGTGGGATTTGTTATACTAGATTATAATTTATGAGTTTTTAATGAAAGAAGGGCCTCGAATGGCTGAAAAAAAACCAACTTTTTATATTACGACACCAATTTACTATCCATCTGGTAAATTACATATTGGGAATTCCTACACGACCGTTGCTTGTGACGCGATGGCACGCTATAAGCGGCTGAGCGGGTTTGATGTTTTCTTCCTGACGGGAACCGACGAACACGGTCTGAAGATCGAACAAAAAGCAGAACAATTGGGGATGCAGCCCAAGGAATACGTTGACAAGATGGCGGCCCAAATCAAGCAATTGTGGAAGGTATTGGACATTTCCAATGACAAGTTCATCCGGACGACTGATGATTATCACGAAAAGGCCGTTCAAAAGATTTTTGACAAACTGCTGAAGCAGGGCGACATCTATAAGGGGGAGTACACCGGCTGGTACTCGGTGGACGACGAAGAGTACTTTACCGACAGTCAACTGGCCGAAGTGTATCGCGACAAGGACGGTAACGTCATCGGCGGGAAGGCCCCGTCCGGCCATGAAGTTAAGCTGGTCAAAGAAGAATCCTATTTCTTCAAGATGAGCAAGTATGCTGACTGGTTGATGAACTACTACAAGGAACACCCTGACTTCATCGAACCGCGTTCACGAATGAATGAAATGATCAATAACTTCCTGAAGCCCGGCCTGGAAGACCTCTCCGTTTCCCGGACCTCTTTCAACTGGGGAGTTAAGGTGCCGACTGATCCGAAGCACGTGGTCTACGTGTGGATCGATGCTTTGTCGAACTATATCACGGCGTTGGGTTACGGCAGCGATGATGATTCCCTGTTCAAGAAGTACTGGCCAGCTGACATTCAAATGGTCGGCAAGGAAATTGTGCGTTTCCACACCATCTACTGGCCAATCATCCTTCACGCTCTTGGCCTGCCGCTGCCGAAGCACGTTATCGGTCACGGCTGGTTGACGATGAAGGACGGTAAGATGTCTAAGTCCAAGGGCAACGTCATCTATCCCGAAACCCTGGTGGATCGCTATGGTCTGGACGCGACCCGTTACTACCTGCTCAAGTCGATGCCTTTTGGCAATGACGGGATCTTCAGTCCCGAAGACTTTGTCGACAAGGTCAACTTTGACCTGGCCAATGACCTCGGCAACCTGCTGAACCGGACCGTTGCCATGATTAACAAGTACCAAGGCGGCAAACTGGCTGGTCAGCCGGAGGCCCAGACCGCTTACGACGACGATCTGAAGCAGACGGCTACCAATTCGATTCAAAATTACCGCGTCTACATGGACAAGACACGCTTCGCCGACGCCTTGGCAGCTGTTTGGGAACTGGTTTCCCGGGCCAACAAGTACATCGACGAGACGGAACCATGGAAACTCGCCAAGGATGAAAGCAAGAAGGATGAACTCAGCGACGTCTTAACCAACCTTGCCAAAAGCCTGCGTGTGATCGCTGCTCTCTTGCAACCAATCATGACTCACACCTACGGCGGTGTCATGGGTCAACTGGGATTAAGCACAGAACCACTGTCAATCGCTGACCTGCAGTTCGATGACTTCCCAGCTACGGCGACAGTTGTGAAGAAGGGAACGCCACTATTCCCACGGCGCGATACGAAGGAAGAAGTGGCTTTCCTGAAGAGCAAGATGAGCAAGAACACCAAGGTTAAAGGGCGCAAAGCGATGGAAGAAGCCAAGCAGGCCGCTCGCGATAAGGCGGCGGAAGCCAATGGCGATAAGAAGCAGATCCGGATCGAGGCTTTTGATAAGGTTGAACTGGTGGTTGCCACCATTACGGAAGCCAGCCATGTCGAGAACGCGGACAAGTTGCTGAAGTTCCACATGGACGATGGGTCGGCAACTGGCCGGCAAATTCTGTCTGGCATTGCTAAGTGGTATCCAGATCCGTCCGTGCTGGTTGGCAAAAAGGTCCTGATCGTAGCCAACTTGAAGCCGCGGAAGATGCGTGGTGAAGTTAGCCAGGGGATGCTTCTCTCGGCTGAGCACGACGGAAAGATCCAAGTGGTAACTGTTCCCGACAATCTTGTTCCGGGGTCCCACGTTGAGTAAGGGTTTTGATTATCAAGCGGCGATCAGCCCGGTTCGGCCGGTCATGAAGATTTATGATTCCCACACCCACTTAAATGATGACGACTTTTATGATGATGTGCCGGCTTGGTTGAACCGGGCGCAGCACTTGGGCGTCGTCGAGATGAATATGGTCGGATCAAACGAGAAATTGAACGAGCGGGCGCTGCGACTGGCACATGACTATCCGCAGCTTCATGCCATTATCGGTTGGCATCCCGAAGATTCCCGCAATTTTGGTCCCCAGCAGCGCGAACAGTTGATCAAGGATCTCAAGCGTCCCGAGGTGGTTAGCCTGGGAGAAATCGGCCTGGATTACCACTGGGATAGTTCGCCCCGTGACGTTCAGCAGCGGGTTTTTGCCGATCAGCTAGCGATTGCCAGAAGGATGCACCTGCCGATTTCGGTTCACTGTCGGGACGCCCTGGCTGACACATACAGCTTGTTAAAACAAGCTCATGTCGAAGATTTCGGCGGGGTGATGCACAGTTTTAACGGGGATACTGTTTGGCTGCATCGTTTTCTCGAACTGGGGATGCAGGTCTCTTATAGCGGGGTGGCGACTTTCCATAACGCTGCTGATGTTCAAGCGGCGGTCAAAGAAACGCCCCTGGACCGTTTGCTCGTTGAAACGGATGCGCCCTATCTGACCCCCGAGCCTTACCGGGGTCAGCGTAACGAGCCCGCTTATAGCCGCTACGTAGTTGAGGGCGTGGCCAAACTCAAGGGATGTTCGTCAGAAGAAGTGGCCGCTACGTCGTTTCGCAATGCCCGGGAATTGTTTCCGGTGAGGGAGCAGTATGAAGAAGATTAAAGAAGTTATCGTTGTCGAAGGTAAGGATGACACCAAACAAATTGAAAAAGCTGTCCAGGCTGACACCTACGAAACGCGGGGGTCAGCCCTATCAGCTGCCGATCTGAAGCGTCTGCAGAAGCTGCAAGCGCGGCGGGGGGTAATCATTTTCACCGATCCTGATTTTAACGGGGAACGCCTGCGCAAGATGATCAGTCAAGCGGTGCCAGGTGCCAAACACGCCTTTATCCGGCGCGATCAAGGGGTGCCGACCCTCGCACATGGTAGCCTGGGGGTTGAGCACGCCAGCCCGGCAGTGATTCGCCAGGCCCTAGCGAACGTCTATACGGAAGCTCCGGCAGATAAAGCACCGTTATTTACGTATCGTGATCTTGCCCAGGCTGATCTCGTCAACGCCCCAACGGCACGGCGGCGTCGCGAATTATTGGGCCAGAAATTAGGAATCGGCTACGGCAATGGCAAGCAGCTCCTGCACCGGTTGAACCTGTTTCAGATCAGCCGGCAGGACTTTTCACAGGCACTGAACAGCATTAATGAGGAGGATCAGGATGGCGGAATCGATCGGTAAGCTCAGTCGAACGCGGGCAATCATGAAGAAGTATGGCCTCCATGCTAAAAAGGGCTACGGCCAGAATTTTTTGACTGATCTTCACGTCCTCCAGCACATTGTTGATGCCGCAGAAATTACGAAGGACGATAACGTGATTGAAATTGGCCCCGGCCTTGGTGCATTGACAGAGCAGCTGGCCAAACGAGCGGGGCAGGTTCTCGCTTTGGAAATTGACAGCACGCTGATTCCAGTTCTCCAGAATCTTTTGGCGGCTTACCATAACGTGACGATCAAGGAGCAGGACGTTATGAAAGCTGACCTGCCAGCACTGATCAAAAGCGAGTTCAAGGATCCTAACAAGCCCATCAAGGTCGTTGCCAACCTCCCATATTACATCACCAGTCCGATCCTCATTCATCTCTTGTCGACACCAGTGCACTGGGACGTGATTTGTGTGATGATGCAGCGCGAAGTTGCCGACAGGTTGACGGCCGTTCCTGGTACGAAAGCATATGGGACCTTGACCGTCGCGGTTCAATACCGGATGCAAGCCCGGCTTGCCTTCGGGGTCTCACGGCACGCCTTCGTGCCCCAGCCCAACGTTGATTCAGCGATTGTGCTTCTGACACCGCGATCGGGGGAAATACAGCCCCAACCGGTATCGGATCGCTTATTTTTCCGGGTGGTGCGGGGCTGTTTTGCCCACCGGCGCAAGAGTCTGCGCAATAACTTGCGGGCCCTGTTGGGAAAGAAGAGTGACTTTCTGCCGGTGCTCAACGACTTGGGTATTGATCCACAGGTGCGGCCGGAACAGCTAACCATTGCCCAGTTTAGCGCCCTAACCAACGCGCTGGCTGAGGCGGGTTGGCTCTGATAGTTATTAAATATAGGCGTGAGAAAGCATTTCTGGCGGGCAATCACGCCCGGTGAGTAATAAGAGGCCTCTAGTGTTCGGCTTTTGACGAATATTAGAGGCCATTGTTGTCTTGACTATGACATTTTGATGGTCAGTTGAAAGCAGGAGCGTCCTCTTAGTATAATTAATAAAAAAATACGAGAGGGGGGCTGATTAATGATTATTCACGAAAAAGCGCCGGCAAAGATCAACCTGGCTTTGGACACGCCGATGCGTTATTTAGACGGTCTGCCCAAATGGGACATGGTCATGGCGTCGGTCGACCTGGCCGACTACGTGACGGTCGAAACCCATGCTCGCCCCCAGACTATTAAGGTCTATACGGATAGTTGCTATCTGCCCAATGATCAGCGCAACCTGGCTTTTCAGGCGGCCCACATCTTGAAATCCCGCTTTCATATTACTGAGGGCGTGACGATCCGGATTCGCAAACATATTCCCGTCGCCGCCGGTTTGGGCGGAGGCTCGAGTGATGCGGCGGCTGTTTTGCGCGCTCTTAACAAGGTTTGGCGTCTCGGCTTGCGGCAAAGCGAACTGGCCCAGTTGTCGCTGTCGATCGATTCGGACGTTCCCTACTGCGTTTACGGGACGACAGCTCGGGTCACTGGCCACGGGGAGCAGGTTGAGGTATTGCCGGCTTTTCCCCATTATTGGGCAGTGATTGCCAAGCAGAAAATCAGTGTGTCGACGCCACGAATTTTGCGACAGATCAACTACGAGAAGCTGGAACACTTGCAGACCGATGCTTTGGTGGCCGCTATTCGGCAGGGCGACTGGCCGGCGAGCTTTCAATACATGGGCAATGTCTTGGAACCGCTGACAGCGGCTGAGTTTCCGCAGATCAAGCGGATTAAGAGCCAGATGATCAAACTGGGGGCGGATGCCGCTCAGATGAGTGGGACCGGGCCGACGATGTTTGCCCTATGTCACAATGAATCCCGTGCTAAGCGCCTGGAAAATGGTCTTCGGGGCTTTTGCCGGGAGGTTTACCGAATTATGTTGCTATAAGACTGATAGAGTGCGAAGAGGTTACCGTAAAGGGCCGTTCGCGCTTTTTCAATGAGGAGTTTAATTTGAAAAATCGCAACTTTATTATCGGCGTTGCCAGTTTGACAGCGGCTCTTGCAGTCATCTTGGTGCTGATACTGACCGGTTGGCAACCGCGCCAGCAGCGGTCACGACCGATTCGGGTCGTAACGAGTCTGAATTTTTACGGAGAAGCGGCACGGGCGGTGGCCGGCAAGTACGGCCAGGTGACGTCGATTATCAACGGGACGGCTGTTGATCCCCATGACTTTCAACCATCCACCTCGCAAGCAGAGCAGGTTGCTCGAGCCAATGTCGTCATTGAAAATGGACTTGGCTACGACCAGTGGCTGAGCCAGCTCGTAGCCGGAAATGACGAACACCAGACGGTCATTAACGTTGCTCGTCAAGTTGCCGGCAAAAAAGCGGGGAGTAATGAGCACGTGTGGTATCGTCCGAAGACGATGCCTGACCTGGCAACCATCTTGGCAAAACGTTACGCCCGACTCGACCCTCGACATGCCGATTACTACCGGGCGCGAGCGGTGGTTTACCGGCGATCGCAAGAGAAACTCAACAAGGAGATTGCCCGGGCCAAGGCCAACGCCGCCCATTCGGCTCAGCAGCAAGTTGACGTTACGGAGCCGGTCTTTGACTATGCCCTTGAAAATTTGGGTTACCAGATCAACGACCGTCACTTTGCCAAAGCGGTCGAAGATGGCAATGATCCCTCGCCAGCCGATATTAAACGGCTCCAGGACGATCTGCGCCAGCACAAAATTGCCTTTTTGGTGGAAAATTCACAGACAAGCGACCGGATGATTAATAATTTGACGAAACTGGCCCGCAGGGAAAAGGTGCCGATTTTACGGGTCAGCGAAGCCCAACCGAATAAGGAAAATTATGTCGAATGGATGCGGCGGCAGTACCGTCAGCTGATTAAAATTCAAACGGAGGAGAATAGCAATCTCAATCATTGACGTCAACAATTTAACATTGCGCTACGGACGGCGGACTATTGTGAGCGATCTGAGCTTTGCCATTAATGAGGGCGACTTTTTGGTTCTGATCGGTGAAAATGGGGTTGGGAAAACTACCCTCGTCAAGGCCCTGTTGGGGATTAAAAAGCCGGCCGCAGGTGAAGTGCATCGGCAAGCGGGATTACGGATCGGTTACGTGCCGCAATTCCGCAACCTGGACGCGGAATACCCCTTATCCATCGCTGATTTTGTGGCCCTCAACTTGCCACGAACGATCCGCCCCTGGTTGAACCGAGCCGAGCGGCAACAGCTGCGCCAGATTTTGGCGGCAACCTCACTGACAGCCATCGCCGACCGGCCGCTGGGACTGGCCTCGGGCGGTGAAAAACAGCGCGCTTACCTGGCGCAGGCCCTCTTGAACCAGCCACAGTTGTTGATTATGGATGAGTCCACGGCCAGCCTGGACAACGATATTAAATTCGAACTGCTGGATCTGGTCGCCAAGTTTCAGCAACAGAACTTGAGTGTTCTCTTTGTGACCCACGACTGGGAATTGGCGAAGCGTTATGGCAATCGTTATTTGCATCTTGAACCGGGTGGCCGTTTTAGCCAGGGGCCGATCAATGACTTTCCCAGTGAGTTAGAGGAGGATGACTGATGTTTGCCTTGAGTTTTATGCGCCACGCCTTTGTGGCCAGTACGATGATTGCGATTGTCAGCGGGGTGATCGGTGTTTTCGTCGTCGCTCGCAACATGTCTTTTTTGACCCACACCCTTTCGGAAATTGGGTTTGCGGGCGCCGCCTTCGCGACTTTTGTCGGCTGGTCGCCATTGCTGGGGATGCTTTTGTATACGATGCTGAGTTCGGTTCTGGTGGGGCAATTCAGCAGTGATGAATCGCGACGGGAGTCAGTCATCAGTGCAGTTTCGGCTCTTTTTATCGGCCTGGGGATTCTTTTCCTTTCGCTGAGTAACCAAAGCGCTAGCTCGGCGACGAGCATTTTATTCGGCAGTGTCGTCGGGATTAGCCGTGGGGAAGTGCACCAGTTAACCCTTCTTTCACTGTTGGTGTTAGGAGTCGTCGCTCTGATTTATCGTTGGCTGAAGTTCGATTCCTTTGACGCGGTGGGGGCGCAGGTAAATGGAGTGAGCGGTCTGGGGATTTCGATTGCCTTTCTGCTATTGATCGCGTTGTCGGTCAGCGTGGCCGCTCAGATCGTCGGTTCGCTGCTGATCTTTATTTTGCTGACTTTGCCGGCAGCCAGTGCCAAGTATTTTACCCACGGGGTGGCCAAGATGATGCTGTTAGCAGTTCTTTTTGCCCTATTGGGAACTTGGCTGGGACTCTATTTAGGTTACCTTACTAACTGGCCGGTGAGTTTTTTCATCGCCGCTATCGAGGTTTTGATCTATGCTAGCGCACTCGGCTACCGTTGGCGGGATAAGCAATAAAAGGTTGGGTAAGGACCAATTTTTCTAGTAAAATCCGAACGTTTGTGTTATTATTAGGCGGTGATTGTTCAGATACACGAAAAAAGAGGTAGAAAGATGAAAGTTCGACGTAGTAATCGTTTGGTCGATATGACCCACTACTTAATGGAACATCCCCGGCAGCTCGTTTCCCTGAAATTTTTCGGGGAACGTTTTGATTCTGCCAAGTCGTCGATTAGTGAAGATTTAAGCATTATTCGCAAGACCTTTGCCGATCATGGGATTGGCCGCTTGGAGACTTTGCCGGGTGCTTCCGGCGGGGCCCGTTACACCCCGATGTATTCAAAGGAAAATGCGGAACAACTGATTGCTCAGTTGGTGGACGCGGTTGCGGATGATAGTCGTTTGCTACCGGGTGGTTACGTTTACCTCTCTGATTTGCTGGGACGGCCGGATATTCTGCGATCAGTCGGTCAATTGATTGCCACTCAATATGTTGATACAGACGTGGACGTTGTGATGACGGTCGAAACCAAGGGGATTCCGATTGCCCAAAGTGTGGCCATGTATCTCAATCGGCCCTTCGTGATTGTTCGTAATAGTTCCCACATCACGGAAGGTTCGACGGTCAGCGTCAACTATGTTTCTGGTTCGTCACAGCGAATCAAAAAGATGGAGCTGTCGCGGCGGACGCTGTCAGCTGGTGCCCATGTTGTGGTCGTTGATGACTTTATGAAGGGTGGCGGCACCCTCAACGGGATGTGCTCATTGATTAAGGAATTCGGAGCCCACCTGGCCGGGATGACCGTTTTTGCTGAAGGGCAGTTTGACGGCCAGCGGTTGGTCGAAAATTGCACATCGCTGATTAAAGTTAACACGGCCGCGGAAAACGGGAGTAAACTGGTGGCAAAACCAGGTAGTTACATGACAACGGTTTTTGATGATTAAGAGAAGGAAGCATAAAAATGGCTAAAAGAAACGCAATTGTGTTAGCGGCCGGCAAAGGCACGCGAATGAAGTCGAAACTCTACAAGGTCTTGCACCAAGTCTGTGGACGGACGATGGTGGAACACGTTGTCAACCAGTTAGGAAAGGCCCACATTGATAATATTGTGACGGTTGTCGGTTTCGGTGCTGACACGGTCAAAGAGACGCTGGGATCGCGGACGAGTTTTGCCTTGCAACAGCAGCAATTGGGGACTGGTCATGCGGTAATGCAGACTGAGGATCTGCTGGGCAGTTCGGATGGCGAAACGCTGGTTGTCAGTGGGGACACCCCGCTTTTTACTGCTGAAACTTTCAACCACCTCTTTGAGTACCACGAGCAACGGCACGCGGCAGCGACGATTTTGACCTCTGTGGCTCCTGACCCGACGGGCTATGGGCGGATCATCCGCAATGACGTAGGAATTGTCGAACGGATTGTCGAACAAAAGGATGCTAGCAAAGAAGAGCAGGCAATCAAGGAAATCAATACCGGGGTGTACTGCTTTGATAACCGCAAGCTCTTCCAAGCCCTGAAGAAGATCAATAACGACAACGCTCAGGGCGAATACTACCTGACCGACGTCATCGCCATCATGAAACAGCAGGGCGAAGTTGTTACGGCTTACCGCGACAATGACTTCAACGAAACGATGGGGGTTAACGATCGGGTTGCTCTGGCCCGGGCCAACAAGATCATGCAGGCCCGGATCAATAAGCAGTTGATGGCACAAGGTGTCTCGATGATCGACCCTGCCACGACTTATATCGACGCGGGAGTCAAGATCGGCCGCGATACCGTCATCGAAGGCGGTGTTGTGATCAAGGGTCGGACGACTATCGGCAGTGACTGTTTCATCAGCTCTGGTTCCCGGATCATTAGTTCGACGATCCATGATGGGGTTAAGATCACCTCTTCGACCCTGGAATCAGCCGAGATGCACACCGGTAGCGACATTGGTCCAAACAGCCACTTGCGGCCGAATGCCGAAATTGGCAAGAATGTCCACATTGGGAACTTCTGTGAAGTAAAGAAAGCTTACATCGGCGACGGCACCAAGGTGGGGCATCTGACCTATATCGGCAACGCTACCTTGGGCAAAAATATTAACGTTGGTTGCGGGGTTGTCTTTGTCAATTACGATGGCTCTAAGAAGCACCATACCAACGTTGGTGATCACGCTTTCATTGGCAGCAACTCCAATTTGGTTGCTCCAGTTAATATTGCGGCGGATTCGTTTATTGCCGCCGGTTCGACGATTACGGATTCGACGGAACGCTTTGATATGGCGATTGCGCGTCAACGGCAGACCAATAAGCCTAACTATGCCAAAAAACTTCCTTGGTAGGCGTTACTTTTTACCTGATTTGTCCCTATCATTAGAGCTGTAGGCTTTATGATTTTTTTGGAGGACCCGATGAAACAACGATATTTTGATGACCGTCTCAAGATTTTTGCTCTGAATTCCAATCGTCCTTTGGCACAAAAGATTGCCGATGCCGTCGGGGTTCAGCTTGGTAAGGTTTCGGTTGACCGTTTTAGCGATGGTGAAATTCAAATCAACATCGAAGAGAGTATTCGTGGTGACAATGTTTATGTCATCCAATCGACCTCAGCACCGGTCAATGACAACTTGATGGAATTGCTGATTATGATCGATGCTTTGCGTCGTGCTTCGGCTCATTCGATCAATGTTGTGATGCCATACTACGGCTACGCCCGTCAAGACCGCAAGACCCGCTCGCGGGAACCAATTACGGCCAAGTTAGTGGCAAATATGATCCAGAACGCTGGCGCGGACCGGGTATTGGCCCTTGACCTGCACGCTGCTCAGATTCAAGGTTTCTTTGATATCCCCGTTGATCACCTGATGGGGGCCCCGTTACTGGCTGATTACTTTATTGACCAGGGTGTTGCCAAGGACGCGGTGGTCATTTCACCAGACCACGGTGGGGTGACGCGAGCCCGGCGCTTAGCCGAGTTCTTGAAAGCTCCGATTGCGATTATCGATAAGCGGCGGCCAAAGGCTAATGTTGCCCAGATTATGAACATCATCGGTGATGTGAAGGGCAAGAAATGTATCATGCTCGACGACATGATCGATACGGCTGGAACCATCACGTTAGGGGCCCAGGCATTGATTGACCAAGGCGCCAGTGAAGTTTATGCGGCCGCTACCCACGCCGTCTTCTCGGGACCAGCCATCGAACGGCTCGCTAAGTCGCCGTTGAAAGAAGTCGTTGTAACTGACTCGATCCAGTTGCCAAAAGAAAAGCAACTGCCTAAGATCAAGCAAGTTTCAGTTGGTCCACTATTAGGTTCAGCTATCAAGCGGATTAACGAAAATCGGCCAGTGAGTCCGCTTTTTAAGAATCGTTTCACCCAGATGGCTGACGAAAATTAATAATTTTAAAGAAGTGACTAGTGTCAGAGCGTTTGCTGTTCAACTGGTCACTTCTTTATTAAGATGGAGTTAAAAAATGTCTTCGCAAGGTAGCGCCATGCTAAAATAAGGGTGAGTTAAGCAAGGGGAGTGAGAATAATGACTAAGAAATTAAGCCGGCGTTTGTTGACGGGGGGATTAGCAATCGTCGCGAGTCTGACCCTCGTGGCTTGTGGCAAGCAAGCAGCGGTCAGCTCTACATCATCAACCAGTAGTAAGGCAACCGCCGAAAGTCCGTCAGCCAAAGCTTACCGCGAAGCCCAAAAGCTGATTAAGGAGGGGCGTTTCCAGACGGCTATTGACCGGCTCGACGACGTGCACAACCCGTCCAGTCAAGTCAAGGCTTTGAAGGTGGACTTGCAAAAATATGTCCAGGCCCAGAAATCTTACGACAAGCAAGATTATCAAAAGACCGTGTCAACGCTCAGTCAGCGCCAGTCAAACAATCAGCGCCTGAACTCTGCAATGGATAACCTATCGGCTCGGGCAGCCGGCGCGGCGAATGGTGGCCAGGTGTCGACTAAGAAGCAGAATTCAACCGCGGCCCAGGCCAATTCATCGAGCGCTACGAGTGCTAGTTCCAGCAGTTCGCAAACTGACCAGACGCCAGTTGATCAGTCGGTCGTGGACTTTGCCACTAAGATGGGCTTTACCGGCAGTGATTACCAAATCATCACCCAATCCGATAATGGCGAGAACTTCCGCTTTGAAGTGCGGCGCAACAATGCCGACAACACCGTGGCTAACATGGTAGGAATTTACTCCTACAACAGCAAGACGGGCGCAGTAACCAAAATTGACTAAAAAAGGGATCAAAGCGCGCTTCTTATTGCGACGATCACCTAATAATACAAAAAAGGGGCTGGAATTTTCTCCAGTCCCTTTTGTTTTGGCAACGGACACTATTTCAGAACGTATTTGTTGATCGCGGCGGCAACCCCGTCGTGATTATTGTCCGCGGTTACGACGTCGGCCAGGTCCAGTACCTGGGGAATTGAATTACCCATCGCGACGCCGAGGCCAGCGTATTTGATCATCGACAGATCGTTACCGCCGTTGCCCAGGGCCATGATCTCATTTTGCTGGATCCCGAGCCTTTGTCCTAGATTGCGGAGTGCGTTTCCCTTGCTGGCAGCCTTATTGATGTACTCGATGTAGAAATCTTCACTGCGGAGGATATGGAACTTCTCCTGGATGCGGGCGGGAATCTGCTGATAGACCCGGTCCAATTCTTCTTTATCTCCCAGCATCATCAGCTTGCAGATGGTAATATGATTCCGCATGGCATTGATCTGGTCCATTGAACGGTAATGGAGCCGCATATTGGCGAGGTAAGTCTCAACGATGCTATAGCGGCTGATGTCCTGGTTGGCTGTGTAAATATCCTCGGCAGTTTCCATATGGGCGTGGACGTTTGCTTGGCGGGCAAATAATTCCCAATCCAGGTAGTCATCAAAGTCAATCGTGTAGTGGGCTTCAATTTGGCCGTTGGTGGTTTGAGCGAGACCGCCGTTAAAACTGATTACGTATTGGTCATCGCGGCCTTGCAGGTTTAGGTCCTGGAGGTAGGGCCAGACCCCAGGCATGGGGCGGCCAGTACAGAGGACAATCTTAATCCCTTGTTGGACCGCAGTCTGGATAGCTTTTTTGACAGCCGGGGTGATGTGGTGATTGTCGTTATTTAAGGTGCCGTCGATATCGATTGCGATCATTTTAATTGTCATGATGTTTTTCCTTTCGGGGGTCGACTAAGTGATTATTTTTGAGATAAGATTGGAATTCATCATAGAGTGGTTGGAAGAGCTCATCACCCTCCTGACTCAACATCTCGCGCGGGAAGAAGAAACGCTGGTCACCAGCCTCTTTGCCGGAAACACTGGCAACCAGGGTACTGACTTGGGAGAGCTCAACCTGCGAACCATCGGGCTGGCGGAGCTCGATCTGGGTTTGCGGCTCGGAGGCTTGGGGATGGTAGGTGTCGTAAGGGAGCTTGTAACTGGAGTTGACGGCAGTGAAGTAGTTGCTGTCAAAACCCGCCCGGGTGGTGAGATCTCGCAAACGTGGCAGTAGTTTCGCGGTCTGGGCATCGTATTCTACCGACTTGAAGGGCCGCCGGTCCAGGAAACGGTGGGCTAAATCACGCAAGATATCATCGTGGGCCCCTTTCCAGTGGGTGAAGTAGGTCGTCAGGCTGCCGTCGTCGAGTGCCAGGTAGTCGTTGAGACTGAAGTGGCCGCTGAAAAAGGGCATCAGTAAGCGGGGCGTAAATTCAGGTTCTGCCATTCGGGGGTGCTGGTAGAGGTATTTAGCCCGCATCAAGAGATGGTCAAGGATTACCTCCAGTGAGCGAGTAACGGGATGGAAGTAGACTTGCAGATACATCTGCAGCCGGGAGATAATATAGTCTTCGACGGCGTGCATTCCTGACATGGAGAATGAGATTCCGTCTTTTGTCGGTTGCATCACCCGGAGGACACGGTCCAGGTCGAACTTGCCGTAATTGGTTCCGGTATAGTAGGCGTCACGTTGCAGATAGTCCATCCGGTCGGCGTCCACCTGGCTCGAAATCATCTGAACGACTTGCTGGTTGGGATAGGTGTGGTCGATCACGCTGGCAACCTTTTGCGGAAAGTCGGCTCCGCAACGGCGCAGAATACGGTTGACGTTGGTTTGGGGACTGGTAATCAGCTGCCGGGTGATTGCCTCATGATTTGTCTTGAAAATGTGCTCGAAGGTGTGCGAAAAAGGACCATGGCCGAGGTCATGCAAGAGGGCCGCGCAGAGGGCAATCGGCCGTTCTCGATCGTCCCAGCGGCCGTCGCCCGGCTGCTGAGACGGATAGTTGCGCTGGAAGTGGTTGCACATCCGCCTAGCAATTTCGTAGACGCCGAGACAGTGACCGAAGCGTGAGTGTTCGGCTCCATGAAAGACAAGTGAGGTGGTGCCGAGCTGTTTGACCCGACGCAGGCGCTGAAACTCAGGAGTGTCGATCAGGTCGAGAATAATCTGGTTGTCAACCGTAATGGTACCGTGGATTGGGTCGCGAAAGACCTTTTCACGCTGGAGACGTTCATCTGAAAAACTCATAGTAAACCTCACTTTGCTGACTAATTTCTTATATTATAGCAAGGATTATAATGATTCTGACGGCTCGGGACAAAGTTACTGCATTTTCGCTGGCGAGCCGCTATAATGTGGGTTCGGAGGATTAACTTATGAAAGAAATTACACCAGTTCAAGTTCATTTGACGACGACCATTAATCAGGATGGTCAGTCCCAAAGTTTTCACTTTGACGAAGCCGGTCAGCTGGTTGCCTTTAACGATCATCAGCATTATCTGCGCTACACAGAACACCAGCATGGTGTGGCCACACCGGTTCAATTTAAGTTGCTAACCGATACCGTCCGTCTCAGCCGCCAGGGCGTGCCGGAGACTGATTTTTTGTTTGACCAAACGCAGGCGACGGCGAGCCGCTATCACACCCAGTACGGTGATATTGACCTCCGTGTAGTCACGAAGGAACTGCAAAAAGAAGTCGATTGGGCGGACCATTCTGGGCAAGTTAAGATCCACTACCAGCTGCATTCGCAGGGGATGATGGTTGGTGAATACCAGTTGAGATTGCAATTCAATGTTTGATATTGTATTATAAAGTTTAGACTTTTTCGAAGGGATGTGCACCAGTTTGGATTTGAAGGTATTTGATGGCCAGGATAAGTCAGAGCTGTCAATGGTCGAGGTGGCTCATGCTATTCTCAACGAGCACGGTAAGGCGATGGCTTTTGTCGACTTGACAAACGAAATTCAACAATACCTGGGCAAGAGTGACGAAGAAATTCGTGAGCGTTTGTCACAATTCTACACTGACTTGAATATCGACGGCAGCTTCATTTCCCTTGGTGACAACACCTGGGGCCTTCGTTCATGGTACCCATACGAATCAATTGACGAAGCCACTGTCGGCGATAACGACGAGGACGACGAAGAACGGCCAAAGAAGAAGCGGCGCAAGGTTAACGCCTTCCTGGCCGGGACCGATGATGATGACGACGTGATCGATTATGACAACGACGACCCTGAGGATGACGACCTGGACGACGCTGACACTGATTCTGATTCGGACGACGATTATGACGAAGACAATCCAGACGACGATAGCGACCTGGGTGACGACAACCTGGAAGACCAGCTGACTGAGTTGCATAATGATGCCGACGATGACAGTCTTGGTGATGGTGACGAAGAATAAAAAAATTGATAAGTACTGAAGGGGGTTGACTAATTCTCCTCCGGCTTGTACTATTTTCCAAGGGCGCCTGAGTTTTCTCAGGCCTAGACCTTGTTAAAATGTTCCCCGTTTCTCGATAGAAATGGGGTTTTTTGTTGATTGTAGACCGTTTTTGTATCAAAGGAGAGTGCACATGACCAAGTATATTTTTGTTACCGGTGGGGTTGTTTCTTCCCTCGGCAAGGGCATTGTTGCCGCATCATTGGGCCGGTTGCTGAAGAACCGCGGCTTGAAGGTGGCCATTCAAAAATTTGACCCGTACATTAATGTCGATCCCGGTACGATGAGTCCTTACCAACACGGTGAAGTTTTCGTTACTAATGACGGTACCGAAACGGACTTGGACCTTGGCCACTATGAACGGTTTATCGATAATGACCTGAACAAGTACAGTAACGTCACTACCGGGAAGATCTATTCTGAAGTACTGCGCAAGGAACGCCGTGGCGACTACCTGGGGCACACGGTTCAGGTGATTCCGCACATCACCAACGCGATCAAGGACAAGATTATGCGCGCCGGCGAAAGTACCGACGCCGAAGTGGTGATTACCGAAATCGGCGGGACGGTCGGTGACATCGAATCCCAGCCGTTCATGGAAGCCATTCGGCAGATGAAGAAGGAAGCCGGTGCTGACAACGTACTCTACATCCACGCAACGCTGGTTCCCTACCTGCGGGCAGCGGGTGAAATGAAGACGAAGCCGACGCAGCACAGTGTTCGCGAATTGCGTGGCCTGGGGATTCAGCCAAACATCCTGGTTGTGCGGACTGAACAGCCGATCACCGAAGAGATGCGGCGTAAGATTGCCCTCTTCTGTGACGTTGACCCGAAGGCAGTTATCGAATCACTCGACGTTCACACCCTGTACGAAATTCCGTTGAACCTGCAGAAGCAGGGACTTGACCAACTGGTTTGCGACCACTTCGGGATCGACGCGCCGGAAGCTGACATGCGGGAATGGACCGAAATGGTTCACCATATCGAAAATGACCTGACGAAGACGGTTAAAATTGCGATGGTCGGCAAGTACACCAACCTGCAGGACGCCTACATTTCAGTTAACGAAGCCCTGCGTCACGCCGGCTACCCGGTCAACGCCAATGTGAAGATTGACCACTTCAACTCCGAAACGATTAACGAAGACAACGTCGCTGAAAAGCTGGGCCAGTATGATGGAATTCTGGTTCCTGGCGGCTTTGGTTCCCGGGGGGTTGAAGGGATGATTACGGCAATCAAGTACGCCCGCGAAAACGACGTGCCGTACCTCGGCATTTGTCTGGGAATGCAGACTGCTTGCATCGAATTTGCCCGTGATGTTCTCGGCTACAAGGATGCCAATTCGACCGAATTTAATCCGAACACTAAGCACAACGTGATCGACCTGATGGCGGATCAGGAAGATGTTGAAGACATGGGTGGAACCCAACGTCTGGGGGCTTACCCGTGCAAGCTGAAGCCGGGCACGGTTGCCGCTGCTGCTTACGGCAACCAGAAGCAAATCAGTGAACGGCATCGTCACCGTTACGAATTCAACAACAAGTTCCGCGAAGAAATGGCGGACCACGGAATGGTCTTCTCTGGGACTTCGCCGGACAACCGTCTTGTCGAAGTTGTTGAACTACCTGACAAGAAATTCTTCGTCGCATCGCAGTACCACCCAGAGTTCCTTTCTCGTCCTAACCGTCCCGAAGGTCTGTTTGCTGCCTTTGTCAAAGCAGCGGCTCAGGGCAAGTAATCAAAGTTTGCGAAACGATTTACTGAAGACGGTTGTAATTAGCTTTGAAGTTAATTATCATAATTATTGACTGTTTTTCGCAGTAACGTGAAAGATTATTTTGAAACGAGGACGTTGAGCGATGAAAAAGATGATCATTAAAGGGGGAAACCGTTTAAGCGGTGAAGTAACTATTGGGGGCGCTAAAAATTCGACAGTGGCGCTAATTCCGGCGGCAATCCTGGCAGATACTCCGGTTCGTTTTGACACCGTTCCTGACATATTGGACGTCCACAACCTGATGATTATTCTACAGTCGATGAATGTGAAATCATCTTTTAGTCACGGGGTTTTGGATATTGACCCGACCCAGATCGTGGAAGCGGAATTGCCAAGTAAGGCGATTAAAAGTTTGCGGGCTTCGTACTACTTTATGGGGGCCTTACTGGGACGTTTTCACCGGGCAACACTGACTTTTCCCGGTGGGGACAACATCGGACCACGGCCAATTGACCAGCATTTAAAAGCCTTTAAGTGTCTTGGCGCGACGGTTTCGGAAAATAACGGAACCGTGCACCTGGAAGCGCCTGACGGCTTGCACGGCAGCCATATCTTTTTAGATGTAGTTTCCGTCGGTGCGACGATTAACGCAATTTTGGCCGCCGTTCGGGCAAAGGGAACGACGATTATCGAAAATGCCGCGCGGGAGCCAGAAATTATCGACCTCGCGACCTTTTTGAACAACATGGGAGCTGAAATTCGGGGAACCGGGACGACGCAGATCCGGATTACTGGGGTCGACACTCTTCAGTCGATGAATACCCATACTGTGATTGCGGACCGAATTGAAACCGGGACTTACCTCTCGCTGGCAGCAGCCATGGGCGATGGGGTGATGCTCAATAACGTGATTCCTGAACACCTTGAGGCTTACACCAGCAAGATGATTGAGATGGGGGTCAAGCTTCAGATTGACAGTGATAAGATTTACGTACCGAAGTCGGACCAGTTGCACGGGGTAAAGGTCAAGACTAGTCCTTATCCAGGCTTTGCGACTGACTTGCAGCAACCCTTGACACCGCTGATGGCCAAGGCGGAGGGCCACAGTACCGTGCAAGATACCATTTATCCTAAGCGGGTCGGCCACATCCCTCAGTTGCAAAAGATGGGGGTGCGGATCAGCGCCAATAATGGCCTTATCACGATTGACCATTCGCCGGACCTTCACGGGGCCGATGTCGAGGCCGGTGAAATTCGGGCGGGGGCTGCCCTGATGATTGCGGCTTTGATGGCTCACGGCACGACGGTGATTCATCACGCCAGCAACATCCTGCGAGGCTACGACCGGATCGTGTGGAAACTCAACCGGTTAAATGCTGACGTTTCCATTCTCGATGAGGATGCGAAGGTTGATCTGCACTAAGGTGCTTGCATGATGGCAGGAATTATGCTATTATGCAAAAGTTGACAAAACGAAGAAGAACTATGTTTCAGGCAATGATTCATGGCAAAGGAGAAATAATTATGAAGCAAGGAATTCATCCAGATTACCACCTGGTAGTGTTTGAAGATTCAGCTACTGGTTACAAGTTCATTTCCGGTTCAACCGCCACTTCAAAGGAAACGACGAAGTGGGAAGATGGTAACGAATACCCGCTGATCCGGGTTGAAGTTACCTCAGACTCACACCCGTTCTACACCGGCAAACAAAAGTTCAACAAGGCCGATGGTGCGGTGGACAAATTCAACAAGAAATACGGCCTCAAGTAAGGCTAATCAAGCGGTGCTTCGGCATCGCTTTTTTCTTTTGGTGCGAGTATACTGATAGCTGATTAACAATTTGAGGAGAAGAATGATGAAAAAAAGACGACCATGGCTCCGCTGGATCCTGATGGCAATTTTACTGGTGGTGGGGCTTGTCCTGATCTTTAACCAGCCGATTAAAGAACATCTGGTGGCGAGCTACCAACCCAAGGTAAGCAAGCAGTCGATTGCGCAAAATAACAAGAAAAAAGCAACCTATAATTTCAGCGACGTCAAAGACCTTAACCTTCAGTCGGCGGCCCAGGCCCGGGCAAATCGGCAGCAAATTCACGTGATCGGTGAGGTTTCAGTACCAGACATTAACATGACGATTCCGATTGCCAAAGGGGTTGATAACACAACCTTGGCCCTGGCGGCCGGAACGATGCGCCCTGGCATGAAGATGGGCCAGGGAAACTACGCGCTGGCCGGTCACAACATGGCTCATGGGAGCAAAATTTTGTTCTCTCCTCTGTATTACCATGCCAAGGTTGGGCAGATGGTTTATTTGACGGACTTGAAGCGGGTTTACGAGTACAAGATTTATAAACGGACCTTTATTGCGGCGACCCAGGTCAACGTGGTCAATGACACTAAGCAGCCGATTATCACGATGATCACTTGTGACGCAACGGGGGCCCGGCGATTGCTGATTCGCGGGCGGTTTGTGAAGTCGGAGCCGTTTAATTCGGCACCGCAGAAGGCGCAGAAAGCCTTCAGCAGTAAATACACGAACGGACGTTAAATGAAAACGGGGCTGGAGTAAGATCTTCAGTCCCATTTATTTATATGTGGATCGAACAGGCCCCAGAGCCTAGCTGTCGCAGCTAAGTTCGGGGGCTTTTCCAATAGGATGTCAACTGAATGCCAGTTTTGGCAATGCTGGCCGGTGAATGTTGAGGTAGGCATTGAGATCTGAGTTCTTGATGTCAGTAATGAACATATGACCGGGAGCGTGAGTGATGACGAGTGGTAACTGGGCATTTCCAATTGCGGCTTGTGGGGTAACACCACAAGGCCAGAAGACCGGGATTTCCCCCGCTTTAATGGTTACTGCGTCGCCATAATCGGGGTGCATCAGGTCGTTAATGCCGATCGCCTGCGGATTGCCAATTTGAATGGGTGCACCATGGACATTCGGCATGGCGGCCGTAATTTTTTTGGCTAACTGAGCTTTTGCTGGGGTCATCGGCCGCATCGAAACCACCATTGGCCCCCGAAAGCGACCAACCGGGTGGGTCATCAGGTTGGTCTTAAACATCGGAACGTTGCAATGCTCAGTGATGTGGCGAACTTCGATACCGGCTTTGATCAAAGCTTCTTCAAATGAAAAAGAACACCCAATCAAAAAAGCCACGGAGTCGTTTGTCCAGTACTTTTGGACATCGCTGACCTCTTCAACGTATTTGCCATAACGGTATAAGCGATATTTGGGGATGTCCGTGCAAATATTAGCACCGGCCGCCATTTGTTTGGTAAACGGTTTGCCGGCGATCACTTCTAAGAGAGGGCAGGCGGCAGAATTGAACCGTGCCCACAAAATGAAGTCACAGGCCCAACGGCGAGGCAGGATGACCAGGTTAGCTTGTGCGTATCCGGTTGCCATTCCGGCGGTCGGGCTTGTTATTTGACCATTTCGAATCAGATCACGGATTTTGCCGGATTTGACGTTAGTAAGAGTTGCAATATCCATATTTGATCACGTCCCTTTCTCTCTTAGTTAGAAATTATTATGATTCTATCATCGCTTTCTAATAATTAACTCATTTTGAGAAAAGCACGTGGATAATTATCTTATTGGTTGCTGAAAGTTGTGATTGCTTAGCTGGTGTTGATTTTCACTTAAAAATTAAAAGCCCGGTCTGCCGTAGGAGACAAATCGGACACAGGTGATTTATTTATTATTTAAATCTTCTTTGCACTTATCCAGCCACGATGGGAGGGCCGTCGCTAGGCTTTCGTAAGTGTCGCCAAAACGGTGGGTGTACCACGGGTCAGGAATTGCCTGGCCCTTCAGGTCGGGCAGCAGGTCAAAGATGGCGTAAATCTTAGCGTGGGAATCTGCAGGAGCCATCATCTTAAGGTCTTGCATGTTCATGTCGTCCATGCCAACGATCAAATCTGCCGTTGCGAAATCCTCGCGGTTAATTTGCCGGGCGTGATGACCCCGTCCGTCCATGCCGTGCTTTTTGAGCTCGCGCCGCGCACCGGGGTGCATTGGGTGCCCATGCTCCTCATCGCTGGTACCAGCGGAATCGACGCTAATCTGGTCGCTCAGGCCAGCGTCTTGCACCATCTGCTTAAACATGGTTTCGGCCATCGCGGAGCGACAGATATTACCAAGGCAGACAAATAGAATATTCATAAAAAATCCTCCTCTGGACTTAATAAGCTTATTGTACACGAGTTTGCTTTGATCGGGGAAGTTATACGCTGGTGACTTCCGCGCTTAGGGGGGCGTCAGTTCTGGCCCATCAACGTTTATTGTTTACTATCACATTAGTATCTTTTGCCGGGTAAAGCTGGTAAAATTGTGAGTACTAAATTAAAGGAGTGAACGAATTGAATACGACGACGATTATTATTTTAGTAGTCATTGTCTTGCTGATTGCGTGGGGAATTCTGATTTACAACAACCTCGTCAACCAGCGGACTCACGTTCAAGAATCATGGAGTCAGATTGACGTCCAGTTGCAACGGCGCAACGACTTGATCCCGAACCTTGTTGAGACGGTTAAGGGTTACAGCAAACACGAAGCCGATACCTTGTCCAAGGTGACGTCGCTCCGGGCAGAACTGAGTCATGTTCCGGCAGATGACCACCAGCAAAAGATGGCGGTTGCCAACCAATTGACGGGGGCGCTCCAGTCGTTGATTGCGGTTTCTGAGAATTATCCAGACCTGAAGGCCAGCACTGAGTATAGCCAGCTGATGGAAGAACTGAGTAACACCGAAAATAAGATTTCTTATTCGCGTCAGTTATACAACAGCACGGCTGCTAACTACAACGCTAAGATCCAAACCTTCCCGGCTAACTTGATCGCGGGCCTGGGCCACTTTACGAAGATCGACTTCTTGAAGGCACCAGAAGCAGCCAAGCAGGCGCCAAAGGTTTCCTTTAGTGATGTGAAGTAAAATGCTATATCAACAAATTGCGAGAAATAAACGAAAGACCAGCTTAGTGATGGCGGCCTTCTTTCTCCTGGTGGCGTTGGTCGGGGCGGCTCTGGGCTATTGGTTTAATGGTTCAGCCGTTTTCGGGATTTTTATTGCAGCAGTGATCGCGTTGATTTACATCTCGGTAATGGTTGGGCGGTCGACTGAGGTCGTGATGAATATGAACCATGCTCGCGAGATTCATTCGGCTACGGAAGCACCCCAGCTGTGGCACGTCGTCGAAGACATGGCGATGGTGGCTTCCGTGCCGATGCCGCGGGTCTTCATCATCGATGACCCGAGCCCGAACGCCTTTGCGACTGGCAACGACCCCCAACACGCGGCGGTAGCGGCCACGACAGGCTTGCTCCAACTGATGAACCGGGAGGAGTTGGAAGCGGTCATGGGTCACGAGATGAGTCACGTCCGGAATTATGACATTCGCCTACAGACGATTGCCCTGGCCCTCTCGGCGGCCATTACGGCGCTGGTCAACTTTGCCGGCAACTTTTGGTGGCTGGGCGGTGGCCGCAGTCGCGACGATGATGAGGACTCCGAAATTGGTGTTCTGGCGATCTTCGGTTCGATCCTGTTAGTTATCCTGGCGCCACTGGCCGCTTCCATCGCCCAGATGGTTCTGTCACGCAACCGGGAATACCTGGCGGACGCTGGTTCCGTGGAATTGACGCGCAATCCCCAGGGGATGATCGCGGCTTTGCGGAAACTGGAGAACGTCCAACCGATGAAACAGGCCGACCCGAACAGCTCGGCACTCTACATCACGGATCCGGAAAAGAATGCGAAGCACAAGCGCTGGTTTGCTCACCTTTTCGATACTCACCCGCCACTAGAAGATCGGATTAAGCGGATCGAAGAAATGTAATAGTGGTGATATAATAGGGAAGTTAAAACTTAAAAAAAGGTTAAGAAGAGGAAAGCATGAAAATGAAGATTGGGGAAATTGCGAAGGCAATTTCCGTGCAAAATGATGTGACCCCGTGGGCTGATCAAACGGTCACCAGTGTGGCTTTTGACTCACGCCAACTGGGAGCCGGGGCCCTCTTTGTTCCGCTACAAGCGGCACATGACGGCCACCAGTATGTTGATAGCGCTTTTGCCAACGGAGCGGTGGCAACCTTGTGGGCTAGTGATCACCATCCAGTCCCGTCTGACAAAGCCGTCTTAGTTGTTGATGATCCCTTGGCGGCTCTTCAGCAGCTGAGCCGATACTATTTGCATAAGATTAACCCTTTAGTTGTTGCCATTACTGGTAGCAATGGCAAGACGACCACTAAGGATTTAACGGCTTCCGTCTTGAGCACGCAGTACAACGTTACCAAAACGCACGCTAATTTTAATAATGAAATCGGAGTACCGGTCACCCTTCTCAACATGAATGCCAACACTGAGGCGGTCGTTGTAGAGATGGGGATGGATCGCTTTGGCCAATTAGATAAGTTGAGCAAACTGGTCAACCCGGACGTGGCAGTCATCACGATGATCGGTGAAGCCCACATCGAGTTCTTCGGCACCCGTGACAAAATTGCTGACGCGAAGATGGAAATCACGCACGGCCTAAAGGAAGACGGAACCCTTATTTACAACGGGGATGAACCGTTGTTACGTCAGCGGGTTGAGCAGATTGATCAGGATCGGCTAACTTTTGGCCGTCAACTGGCTAACGACCTTTACGCCACTAATGTTGAAACGAGTGACGACCATCTTGAATTCACGGTCAATCAGTGGCCGGACATGAAGTTCACGGTACCCCTTATCGGCGAATACAA
Organism: Limosilactobacillus difficilis; assembly: GCF_947387495.1. Lineage (GTDB taxonomy): Bacteria > Bacillota > Bacilli > Lactobacillales > Lactobacillaceae > Limosilactobacillus > Limosilactobacillus difficilis. The sequence continues at coordinate 17,217 of NZ_CANDNU010000002.1, read as the reverse complement.
CGTTGACAACGCCTTAGCGGCGATGCTAGTGGGTCGCCGCCTTCACATCACTCCCCAGCACTTAGCGGCGGGCCTGGCACATCCACAGTTGACGGAAAATCGGGCTGAGTGGGTCCAGGGACGGGCTGGCGAACGCATTTTAAGCGACGTCTACAACTCCAACCCAACAGCGGTGCGCGACGTTCTGCAGACGATGCAATCTTGGCCTGTCAAGGGGCGGCGGATTGCCGTCCTGGGTGACATGCTTGAACTGGGCAAGGCTTCACCACGGCTCCATGCGGGTCTGGCCGACTATTTGGCTCATGATAACTTTGCCGAGCTTTACCTAGTAGGCAGCGAGATGGCGGCCCTGCGTGATCAGCTGCTGAAGAATGGCTATCCTGATGAAGATCTGCACTACTACCAGGCCGATCAATTGCCGCAGCTCAGTACTGATTTGGGGGCCGACTTGAATCAAGATGATGTCGTCCTGCTCAAGGCCAGTCATGGCATTCATTTGGAAAAAGTCCTGGCCCAGCTGGCCCAACAAGACAAAAATGAAGAATAAAGATACTGGCGGTCTTCTGCCGCCAAGGAGGATTTTTTGAAGTTTAGTGAATTAGGCTTATCCAAAAGCCTGTTAAAAGCGGTTCAACGCAGTGGTTACGAAGAAGCCACCCCGATTCAAGAACAGACGATTCCCATGGTTTTAGTCGGGGAAGACGTCATTGGTCAAGCGCAGACGGGAACTGGGAAAACCGCTGCTTTTGGTTTGCCCATTATTGAACATGTTGATAAGCAAAATCCAGCTGTTCAGGCGCTGGTAATTTCCCCAACGCGGGAGTTGGCCATCCAAACTCAGGAAGAGTTATACCGGCTAGGCCGCGATAAGCACGTCAAAGTGCAAGTGCTCTACGGCGGGGCGGATATCAAACGGCAAATCCGGAGCTTGAAGAAGGATCCCCAGATTATTGTGGGGACGCCAGGACGGTTGCGTGATCATCTGCGGCGCCACACACTGAAGATTGACCAGCTGAAGACACTGGTCTTAGACGAAGCAGATGACATGCTCGACATGGGGTTCCTCGACGATATCGAAGCGATTATCAATAAGACGCCGGATGATCGACAAACCTTGCTCTTCAGCGCAACGATGCCTGATTCGATTCGCAAGATCGGGGTTCAATTTATGAAGGATCCCCACACGGTTCGGATCAAGGCGAAGGAGTTGACGACTGAGTTAGTCGACCAGTACTACGTACGGTCCAAGGAGAGCGAAAAGTTCGACATGATGACCCGGCTGATTGACGTCCAAGATCCTGAATTAACGATCGTTTTTGGACGCACCAAACGGCGGGTTGATGAGTTGTCGAAAGGGTTGATTGCCCGGGGATACAACGCGGCCGGCATCCACGGCGATCTTAGTCAGGAGCGCCGTTCGAAGATTATGCGCCGCTTTAAAGACGGCCAGCTGGATATTTTAGTGGCTACGGACGTTGCGGCGCGGGGCCTGGACATCTCTGGGGTGACCCACGTCTACAACTATGACATTCCTTCCGATCCTGACAGCTACGTTCACCGGATCGGGCGGACGGGCCGTGCCGGCCACCACGGGGTTTCCTTGACTTTCGTAACCCCGAATGAGATGGACTATCTTCACGAAATTGAAAAACTGACGCACGTGCGGATGCTGCCCCTGAAACCGCCGACAGCTGAAGAGGCCTTTCGGGGACAAGTGGCCAGCGCCTTCAATGACATCAATGAGTTGTTGGAAGACGATAACAACGCTCGCTATGAGGAAGCGGCCGAGAAGCTCTTACAAAAACACGACGCGACTGAGTTAGTTGCCGCTCTGCTGAACACCATTACCAAAGACGACGCGAGTTCCGTCCCGGTTAAGATTACGCCGGAGAAGCCATTGCCAAAGCGACGGCGGTATGGTAATCACCACCGTAACAGCGGCTATCGTCACCATTCACCACGGGATTACCGGGGTCGTGGCAAGCGTGACTTTCATAATAAGCGTCATCATCATAACGACAAGAATGAGCATCGTCATACCAAGCGTCATGCTTTCAGCATTCACCATAATCACCATGCTTAATAATAAAAAAAGCTGCCCTTGCCAGGCAGCTTTTTTGAGGTTATGCTTAAGGTTCGAAAAAGGGGATGGAAACTTGATTGCTGGAATTGGAATTGACGTCACGGAACTGGCCCGGATTCGGGAAGCAGTCGCTAAGCACCCTCAATTTGCCGAGCGGGTTTTAACGCCGGGCGAGTTGCGCCAGTATCATGAGCTGCACCAGCGCCGAGCAATTGAATACCTCGGTGGTCGCTGGTCACTCAAGGAATCCTTTGGCAAGGCGATGGGAACTGGAATCAGCGCTGCCGTCGGTTTTCAGGACGTCGAGATCATTGACCAAGATAACGGACGTCCGCTCGTGACTAAGTCGCCATTTTCAGGACGCGTTCATGTTTCCGTCAGCCATACGGATCAAATTGTGATGACTGAAGTTATACTAGAGGAGAAGACAAAATGACAGTTGGTAGTTTACGTGATGCGCACCTGCGGATCGATTTAGGGGCCCTACAACATAACATTCGGGCTCAAAAAGCGCAGTTGCCGGCAAATAGTCATATTTTGGCGGTCGTAAAAGCCAATGCATATGGCTGCGGCCTGGATCAAGTAGCCCATGCAGCTCTGCGCGCAGGTGTGGACGGTTTTTGCGTCGCAATTTTAGATGAAGCTCTTGATTTACGGAACCAGGGGATTAACGACCTGGCCCTGGTCCTGGGGATTACTCCGGTAAAATTTGCGCGGCGAGCCGCCGAAAATGGGGTGTCGCTGGCAGTCGGCTCTGTTCAGTGGTTGAAGGAATACCAGGAGCTAGCACAGAAATATCACATTAAGCAGCCGTTGCGGGTCCATCTGGCGCTGGATACGGGGATGGGACGGATCGGTTTTACGGACGTCCAGGAATTCGCTGAAGCTGTCAAACTAGTGGAGGCGCCCGAATTTGATTTTGAAGGCATCTTTACCCACTTTGCAACGGCGGACAGCGCTGATCAGGATTATTTCCATCAGCAATTTGCCCGCTGGCAAGAATTCATGGCGGTGGTGCCTGACAAACCGAAATATTGCCACGTTGCTAATTCGGCTGTTGGAATGTGGCACCACGACGAGATTGTCGGCAATACCGTTCGCATGGGGATGTCAATGTACGGTGGCAACCCGTCAGGACGGGAACTACAACCGACACTAGCTTTGCGGCCGGTGATGAGTTTGGCGGCGCGGTTGACCTTTGTTAAGCAGTTGCGTGCCGGCCAGTCGATCGGTTATGGCAAGACCTACACCGCTAAGCAGGATGAGTGGATTGGCACCCTGCCGATCGGATACGCGGATGGTTATTCGCGGGCCATGCAGGGTTTTTACGTTTTGATTAACGGCCAACGCTGCGAGATTGTGGGCCGCATCTGCATGGATGAGATGATGGTTCGTTTGCCGGAAAAGTTGCCAGAGGGTACACTGGCTGTCTTTCTTGGCTGGTCAGGTGATCAGACCATCACCACGAATGATATCGCGGACTACTCCGGGACGATTAACTATGAGGTCATGACACGGATGAGTCGGCGCTTGCACCGCCAGTACATTACGAAGGGCCAGGGATTTCGGTATTAAAGAGTAATCCAGTGTTCCATGAAGATATGACTTTGGTAAACGAAAAGAGGTCGGCGAAAATCCAGTTTTCGCCGACCTCTTTTTCGTTAATTGAAACTCGTTGGGTGCAGATCTTCGACTTCTTGAACCTTAAAACTCTTTTTAGCTAGCCGCTTCTTGATGCGGGCAATGAGGTCCTGGTTGACCCCGGCGGGCAGGGTAAACATCATTACCTTGGACGAGCGCCCCGGTTCTGGAATATCGAGGGAAATAACGTTGGCAATTGATGAGTAGTGGGTGATCTCTTTGGCGGCCGCGACGAGATTGCCCCGTTCATCGTGTTCCGCGGTGACGCTCAAAACGTAGCTGCCGTTTTTGACGTTCCAGCCCTCCGCCAGCATCTTGAGCAAGCGGTTGTGTGTCAGGATACCGTAGAAGTGGTTGTCGTTATCCAACACGGTAATGTAGGGCAGGTCCTTAATGGCAAAAAAGACCTTGAAGAAGGCGTCGTTGATCGAAATAAACTTGGTGGCATTTTTCAGCAGCGTGGTGACAGGCAGATTCATATTACCGTTGCGCGATTTATGACGGTAGATATGGAGTTTGTAGATGTTGCCGCGGAAGATCTGACCTGATGGGTCGAGAACCGGGATGCAACGGTAACCGGTTCGTTCGAGGACGTCCAGCGCCTCCGTCAGGCTGGTGCTTTCCGGCAGAGTTGTCAGTTCATCTTTTGTCTTAATTAAAGTTTTAAAAATCATTCTTTAATCCCCAATAACTATCATTACTAATTTTGACCTCAACAATGATAGCATACTTTTAATGGAGATTGTTAGAATTAGATTAGAAAATTTATTAAGCTGCTTGTCAAGGCCAATAAGTTGGGTTTGGCGGGCATCTAAGGTATAATTAATGCGGTTTGCTGGACGGGGTGAAGACCTGTGCAGCCTTTTTGCGTCTTCTGAAGAAGGGGGAAATGAAGAATGAAGATGATTGTTGGTCTCGGTAATGTGGGAACGCGCTATGACGGTACCCGTCATAATACGGGGTTTATGGTCGTAGAACAATTGGCCCGTGATTACCATCTGGGCGCCTTTACCCATGCCAAGGTAGAAGCCGTGACCGTGAGTGGCCTAGTTGACGGGCAGAAGGTGATGTTGGTCAAACCGACGACCTTTATGAACGATTCGGGCCGGGCTGTCAAGCCACTGGTCGATTACTATCATGTTGATCTCGACGACCTAGTGATCGTTAATGATGACCTGGATATGCCAGTGGGCAAGGTCCGCCTGAAAACGCACGGTGCTTCTGGCGGTCATAACGGACTCAAGAGTATCATCCACTATTTGGGGACAAAGGACTTCAACCGCATTAAGCTCGGCATCGACCATCCTAAGCAGGGGACGGTTGTTAGCCATGTCCTGGGGCGTTTCACCCCAGAAGAACAGCCAAAGCAGGAAGTAGCCATTGAAACTGCGGAACACGCGCTGGAGGATTGGATTGCCGGCGATAACTTTGCGGAACTGATGAATAAGTATAACTAAAGGGGGCATTGAGGTGCAGTTAACTTCTTTTCTGGAACGAAGTGAACAATTTCAACAGATTCTAAGCGGCTTGAAAAAAGGGCAGCACCTTTTGGTCACTGGCAGTGAAGGCACTGCCCAGACCTTGCTGCTGACGGCGCTGCACCAGCATTTGTACCACAGCCAGTTATTGATTGTCGATAGCATGTTTCACATGGAGGAGCTAAGTCATGATTTGGCCAATCTCTTGTCCGAAGACGCTGTCTACCCCTTTCCGGTGGAAGAAAACCTGGCAACGGAAATTGCCACTAGTTCGCCAAATTACCGTTTGCAGCGGGTGCAGGCCTTAAATGCCTTGCTGCATGACCGGCCGGCAATTGTGGTTGCCACGGCAGCGGGCTTACGACGGAACCTCGTCGCTCCAGAGATTTTTGGCCGGGCCGCAATGACCATTAAACGAGGTGGGGAAGTTGACCCAGAACAATTGCGCAAGCAACTGGCCCTGATGGGTTACCTGCGCCAGAAAATGGTTTTGCGTCCTGGGGACTTTGCGATCCGGGGCTCAATTATCGACATTTACGCGCTGAACACCGATAATCCCGTACGGATCGACCTTTTTGATACGGAGGTCGACTCTCTGAAATATTTCGATGTCAGCAGTCAACGTAGCATCAATAACGTTGACGAAGTAACGATCCTGCCGGCTACTGATCTTCTGCTCGGGGAAAAGGAAGTCCAGCCGCTCGTTGCTGCGCTGAAAAAAGAGGAAGAACAGACCCTGCCCCAGTTGGCTGCCAAGGACGAAGAACAGGCAGCCAATCTCAAGTCACATTTTGCTGATCTCATAGCCGCTGTGGATAAGCATGAGCTGCCGAATGAGTTATTGGCTTATGGAAATCTGTTGTATCCCCACCATCATTCCCTGATTGACTACCTTAACCCGCAAGGACAGCTCTATATCAATAATTGGCAGCGGATCGGAGAAGCCCTGAAGCGCATCGATAGTGATGAGCATGACTGGCTGACGGCTAAAGTCGAGGATCACCAGCTGAGTTCAAGCAAGAGCCTTGGCAACGACGTCAACGCGCTATTGTCCCAGGCCCCCCAGGCGCAAATGTTCATGGCCCTCTTTAGAAAGGGAATGAGTCAGCAGCGTTTTGACCAGTTGGTCGATCTGACAAGCCGGACTATGCAGCGTTTCTTCGGCCAGATGAAACTACTGCAGACAGAATTGAAACAGTGGCGCGAGCAGGGCCAGACCGTGGTTCTGATGGCCAACAGTCAGGAACGGCGTAACAAAATTGCCCAGACCCTGACTGACTTTAAGATTCCGGTAGTTGAGACTTCGCTCGATCATTTGCGGGATGGGGTCACCCAACTCGTAGCAGCTAATCTCGCCAACGGTTTTGAAATGCCGGCGGCCAAATTGGTGGTCATCACAGAAGGCGAGATGTTCAAGCAAGTTCAAAAACGGCATCCCCGCCAACAAAAATTGGCTAATGCTGAACGAATCAAGTCCTATACCGACCTCAAGCCAGGTGACTATGTCGTGCACGTTAACCATGGCATCGGCCTCTTTTCGGGGATCAAGACGATGGAGGTAGACAGAGTCCACCAGGATTACATCGTTATTAACTACCGCAATAACGCCCAGGTTTACGTGCCGGTGACCCAGTTACACCTGGTGCAAAAGTACGTTGCTAGCGAGGGCCGGCGCCCGCAGCTGAACAAACTGGGCGGCAACGAATGGGCGAAAACCAAGCGGCGGGTGTCCGCCAAACTGGAGAACATCGCCGGCGAGTTAGTGGACTTATATGCCAAGCGGCAGACAGCAAAAGGTTTTGCCTTTCCCAAGGATGATTACTTGCAGAACAAGTTTGACAACGAATTTCCGTATTCAGAAACACGGGATCAGTTGCGGAGCATTAAAGAAGTTAAATCCGACATGGAAAAGCCGCAGCCGATGGATCGTTTGCTAGTCGGTGATGTTGGCTTTGGCAAAACGGAAGTGGCATTGCGGGCAGCCTTTAAGGCGGTTACCGGAGGCAAGCAGGTCGCCTTTTTGGTGCCGACGACAATTTTGGCCCAGCAGCACTTTGATACCATGAGTGCCCGTTTTGCGGACTTCCCGGTCAAGATTGCTTTGATGTCACGCTTTAAGACCAATTCAGAGATGCAACAGACCGAAAAGGGCTTGGCCGACGGGTCGATCGATATTGTCGTCGGGACGCACCGGTTATTGTCTAAGGATATTCACTTTCACGACCTCGGGCTCCTGATTGTTGACGAGGAGCAACGTTTTGGTGTGAAACATAAGGAGCGACTGAAACAGATCAAAGCGAACGTGGATGTCCTAACGCTTACCGCGACGCCGATTCCGCGGACCCTTAATATGTCGATGCTGGGGGTACGGGATTTGTCTGTTTTGGAAACACCGCCAACCGGCCGTTATCCGATTCAAACCTACGTGATGGAAGAAAATGCGGGGGCAATCCGTGACGGCATCATGCGGGAAATGCAACGCGGTGGTCAGGTTTACTATCTTCACAACCGCGTGCAGGACATTGAGAAGACGGTGAGCGATCTCAAAAAGTTAGTGCCCGAAGCCCGGATTGGCTACATTCACGGTCAGATGAACGAACAGGAGCTGGAAGGGGTGCTCTACGAGTTTATTCGTGGCGGCTATGACGTTCTCGTTACCACGTCGATTATCGAAACCGGAGTTGATATTCCCAACGTTAATACGCTCTTCGTCGAAAACGCGGACCGGATGGGCCTAGCTCAGCTCTACCAGATTCGGGGGCGAATCGGCCGGTCTAACCGGGTGGCCTACGCCTACTTCATGTACCAACGCAACAAGGTGCTGACTGAACAGGGTGAGAAGCGACTAGCAGCGATTCGGGACTTTACCGAACTGGGCAGTGGTTTCAAGATCGCGATGCGGGACCTTTCTATCCGTGGTGCCGGGAACTTGTTGGGGAAGCAACAGCATGGTTTCATTGACACAGTTGGCTACGATCTCTATTCCGACATGCTCGCGGAGGCCGTTGCCAAGAAGTGGGGACAAAAAGTGGCAAAGACCACCAATGCCGAGATCGAGCTGGGTGTCGAAGCCTACCTGCCGGACGACTACGTCAACGATCCCCGGCAGAAGATCGAACTCTATAAGCAAATTCGCAAGGCCCAAAGTGACGATGAGGTGATGGATATTGAAGATGATCTGATGGATCGCTTTGGTGATTACGGACCGGCAGTTGCTAACTTGCTGCAGATTTCACAGATTAAAAATGCGGCTGACAGTGCCTTGATCACACGGATTAACCGGCAGCGCGACCAAATCTATCTCCTTTTTGCTAAGGACGCTTCGAGTCGAATTAACGGGCGCGACGCGATCCAAGCGGTTGCCAAGACCCAGTTTAAGGCAACCCTGAGTCAGGGTAAGGATGACCAGTTGACGGTTCGCCTGGTGATCCAACCCAAGATGAAACAAAAGGACTGGCTTGACCAACTCCAGCAACTGGTGGACAGTCTAGCCGAGAAAGCCCAAGGTACTAACGATGAAAAAACAACAAGCCCTGCCTAAAGTCTTAGCGGGAACGCTGATTTTGTCCTTAGCGGGCCTGATCACCAAGATCCTCAGTGCGGTTTACCGGGTGCCATTTCAGAACTTGGTCGGTGATGTCGGTTTCTATACCTATCAACAGGTATATCCCTTTTATGGCCTGGAAGTAACCCTGGCCCTCAGCGGCTTGCCGGTGTTCATTTCTCGTCTGGTAGCCGAACAAGATGACCTTGATCAGCAACGGGCTGTGGCCCGGCGTTGCTGGTGGCTTCTGCTAGCTTTTGGACTGGGCATTGCCCTCTTGCTATTTGGGGGCGCGCCATGGATTGCAAGGGGGATGGGTGACCGACACCTCGCTAGTGTTATTCGTGGATTGGCCCCGGCCTTTCTGCTGATGCCGTGGTTGGCAGTGGGCCGGGGCTTTGCCCAGGGACAGTTGAAGATGGAACCGACCGCCTATTCGCAGGTTGGCGAGCAAATCGTCAGGGTAACGATGATCATCACAGTGGCAGTCCTGGCAGTGCAAAAGCATTGGAGTGTGTACCGGACGGGGATGCTGGCGATGGCCAGTGCGCCGGTTGCGGCTTTGGTGGCTCTCTTGATTCTGCTCCCGACCTGGCAGCAAATTTGGCGGCCTGAGTCGGTGCCGCTTGATGGGCAAAAGCGCCTTCGCTGGTCGGTGTTGGCCCGGCGGATCGTCCGGGAAGGCTTGCTCTTGTGTTGGTTGTCTTCGATTATGGTGGTCCTGCAGCTTGTCGATTCTTTTACGGTTAAGCGTGGATTATTGGCGGCTGGAATGCCGGCTGCCCTTGCCAATGTACAGAAGGGGATTTTTGATCGGGGTCAACCCTTAGTCCAACTCGGCCTCGTCGTGGCGACGTCTTTTTCAGCGACGCTCCTCCCGGCCCTGGCCGAACACTGGCGGCAAGGTGATATGAAAGGATTTGCTACGACCTATCGCGTCCTTGTTCACGCGGCGTTGGTCCTTGCCAGTTTTGCCACCGCTGGCCTGGTTTTCCTGATGCCGCAGATCAATGAATTGTTGTTTGTATCACGGCGCGGGAGCGGGGCGCTAGCGGTGATGATGCTAAGCATTCCCCTGGTGACGATCATTGCCCTAGATTGCAGTGCATTGCAGAGCAGTAATCGTTTTCGAGCGATGCTGCTGGCGCTCACGGCGGGCCTGGTGGTCAAGGCGGTCATTAATTATCCGCTGGTCGCACAAATAGGCATCACGGGCGCTAGCTTGGGAACGGTTAGTTCTTTGCTGGTGACTGCCGTGCTCATCCATTTTTCTTTGCCAGGAAAGTTGCGTCACTGGAACTGCCATCATTTTTCGGGGCGTTTGTTGGGGTTGGCACTGCTAATGGGTTTTGTCGTCAATGTCTTAGCCCGGTTCTTGGAAAGCTGGCTTGGCCGTCGCCGGGAGATGATGATAGTCGTTTTAGCTATTGCCATCCCGGTCGGGGCCTTGGTGGCCGTGATCGGCTTAGTCAAATTGCAAATACTGGTGTCCGCAGAGTGGGAAGTCATCCCCGGTGGACATTGGTTGATAAGGAAGATAAAAAAGCGAGGTTAAAAAATGCGTTTAGATAAGTTTTTGAAAGTTTCCCGGATCATCAAGCGGCGGACAGTTGCTAAATCGATCGCTGATCAGGGGCGGATCTTGATCAATGATAAACAAGCTAAATCCAGCAGCAGTGTGGCTGCGGGGGATGTTCTGACGATTAAGTTTGGCAACAAAACCGAGAAGGTGAAAATCAACAAAGTGGTTGAAACGACAAAAAAGGCGGAGGCTGAAGATATGTACTCGATTGTCGATGAGCAATACGAGCACGATTATTCCAATCCCTTCTAAAAATTACATTTATGTAATACCTGTTCAGCAGGTCTAGACAAAGGATCAGACGGGTTGTTATACTGCTAATAGTGCAATTTTTTAGAAGTGGGGGAGCGGCTGATGGCACGTTCGGGACACGTTTCACAAATCAATACACCTTATTCGCAACAAAAGCAGGCCCAGCAAGCGGTCAATGCTCGCTATGCTGCTCGGGTTCATGCCCGGCGGCGGCGAATTATCGTGGCGGCAACCTTAGTCTTGGCGCTGATTTTTGGGGTACAGATTATCAGCACCCGACATTCTTTAGCTGAGGTCAATGGTCAAATTAGTCAGACCCAGCAAGTTCTGAAGCGTAAACGGACCACCAATCGCCAATTGAAGTCGCAGGTAAAAGCCCTGCATAATCCAGATTATTTACAGCAAGTTTTGCGTTCCAAATACAATTACGCTAAAAAGGGTGAGACGCTGTACAACCTGGGCAATTAATTGGAATTGAGACAAAGCGGCGCGGGAAAGCTCCCCTGCCGCTTTTTCTTATCATTTCGACTGATTGTTATGTTATACTCAATATAAACTCATTTGGATTAACAAAATGATTAGGAGGACCCTAGAAGTTCATGGCAGTAGAAGTTGGCGAGAAAGTTAGTGGCAAGGTTTCTGGTATTACTAATTTTGGGGCATTTGTCGATTTAGATGATAACCAAACCGGCCTTGTTCACATTAGCCAGATTTCAGACAGTTTTGTGAAGGACATCCACGATGTTTTATCAGTGGGGGATACAGTGACGGTAAAGGTGATGCGCATCGGCGATGACGGTAAGATCGCCCTGTCGATGAAGGCCGCTTTACCAAAAGAAGAACGGCACCACGATGGGCACGGACGTGAGCACGGTTTTCACCACGAACGGCGTGATGATTTCCATCATGATCATGACCATCATTCACATGGTCGTTTCCATGATAACCATGGACCACGCGGGGGCTTCGGTGGTCGGCAACGCCACCATCAAAATGAAGATTTTAACGACATGCTTGCCGATTACATGAAGGAAAGTGAGACCCGGCTGTCGACTTTGAAGCGGCAGACGGATGGCAAGCGTGGCGGTCGTGGTGGCCGGCGTCGTTAATGTTAACAATTCTAGATAGATTTAAGCGGGACCTTCAGGGGGACCGCTTTTTTGCTACGACGCCAGTCGCTATCGTTGCCGTTTCGGCTGGCGTGGATTCGATGACTTTGCTAACGATGATGCAGCAGTTGCCATCTCCGCATCCGCGGATCGTCGTGGCCCACGTTAATCACGAATTACGCTCGCAAAGCATTGAGGAAGAGAAGTTTTTGCGTTGTTATTGCCGACAGCACGGCTTGACTTTGGCAGTGGCTCACTGGGATCGTGACCGACACCCTGACCACGGGATTGAAGAAGCCGGCCGGCGGTTTCGTTATCGTTATTTTGCTCGATTGATGAAACAATACGGGGCTGGTGTCTTGCTGACGGCACACCATCAGGATGACCAGGCCGAAACAATCTTAATGAAACTGACGCGGGGTGGTGAGATTGACACCATTGCCGGCTTGCAAAAACGGCGGTCTTTTGCTGGTGGTTACTTGCTGCGCCCCTGCTTGGACTTTACGAAGAAAGAGTTGCGTCAGTACGCCCGCGAAAACCATGTTCGCTGGTATGAAGACGCGACCAACGCTGATTTAACGATTCAGCGTAATCGTTACCGCCACCGTATCCTGCCGGCCCTCAAACGGGAAAATCCGCGGGTTGTTGACCACTTAAGTGAATTTCACAATCAATTAGTGACGTTGCTGCGCTTTCGTGACGAGGAGCTCAACCGACTTATGAAAAAGTGTGTGCAGGACGGCAAGCTGATTCTCCCGGCTTACCAACGGCTGAGCTCTAATGCGCAACAGCTCGTGCTGGTGGCCTGGCTGAAGCAGTTGGGACTGATCAACCTGAAAAAAGCTTTGCTGCAGGAACTGCTGGCACTAATTGATAACCCCCAAAAACCGCAGGCACAGATGTCGCTGCCACAGAATCATCTTCTGGTGAAGACCTATTCATACCTCATCGTGACGAGACCAGCAAAAGAGCAAAAAAGAGCCCAACAAAGGGAGGGGGCTGTGTTAAAATTAGGCCAATGGTTTTCCACAAGGGAAGGTCAGATTGCCGTTCAGTCATGCCGGCCTGCCGATCTTAATGGTCAGTTGGTCGCGAAGATGTGGCTGCGTCCGGATCAGTTGCCACTGTCCATCCGTCAATGGCAGCGGGGTGACCGTCTGCGTCTGCGCAATGGCCACCATCAGCGGGTGAGCCGCATCTTAATCGATCAACACGTACCGGCAAATGTCCGCCATAGTCAGCAGGTCTTGGTGGACCGCCATGATCGGGTGTTGTGGGTGATTGGGCGCAAAACGGCTTGGTATGACTATCCGCAGCATCCCCAAGCTGGTCATGACTATTACCTTGTGAGACGGTCGAACACAACGGGAGGATCAAAGACAGAATGAATAACGACATTGAACGCGTCATTTACAGCGCGGCGGCAATTCAGAAGCGGGAAAGCGAACTGGCCCAACAGTTGAGTGATGAGTACCGTGACAAGAAACCACTTATCGTTTCGGTCTTGACGGGCGCCGTCCTTTTTACCGTCGATCTTTTCGATAAGATGGACATTTACGCCCAGCTTGATTTTATTGATGTTTCCAGCTACGGCGGTGGAACCCAGTCGAGTGGCCACGTCAAGCTGCTCCACGACCTCAAGCATGACATCAAGGGACGAAACGTTTTAGTGGTCGAAGATATCGTGGACACCGGGCGGACACTCAAATTCCTTATTGATTTGTTAAAGGACCGCGATGCCAAGAGTATCAAGGTTTGTTCGATGCTCGATAAGCCGGAAGGACGGGTTGTTGACGTCAAGGCTGATTACGTCGGCTTCAACGTTCCCAATGAATTTTTGGTCGGCTACGGTCTCGACTACAAGGGCTTTTACCGCAACCTGCCATATGTAGGGGTTTTAAAGCCATCTGTTTACGCCGAATAGCTGGTTAAATTATTGGTCAACGTTGGTCAGGTATGCTATGATTATGTGCGTTCAACTGATTGAACGACGTTTGCTGATAGGAGGTTGTTATGAACAACAATCGCAGAAATAACGGATTTACTCATAACGTCCTTTTCTATTCAGTGATTTTCTTGTGCATCATGGGGATTGCCTACTTCTTCTTCGGGGGCAATAATAATTCCGGTCAGACCAAGACCGTTTCCCAAAGCGAGTTCATCACCGAATTAAAAGACAATAAAGTTAAGAGTTTCCAAGTTCAACCAAACGGCGGAGTTTATAAGATTACAGGGACTTATCGGAAGGCCCAGACGATGAACAATAGTTCCAGTTTGGGGATTTCCTTTGCCGGCAACCGCGGGAGCAGTACGACCCAGTTCCAGAGTTCTGTTTTGCAGAGTGATGTGACTGTTGGTCAGCTGCAACGTTATGCTAATCGCGATAACGTGAAGATTTCAACGCGCGCCGAAGAGTCCAATAGTGTCTGGATGAACCTGATTTTGACGGTCATTCCGCTTGTCATTATGATTTTCTTCTTCTACATGATGATGGGCCAGGCCGGTCAAGGCGGCCGCGGCGGTGGTGTGATGAACTTTGGCAAGTCACATGTCAAGCCGTCGAACGCCAAGCAGAACAAGGTTCGCTTCTCCGACGTTGCGGGTGAAGAAGAAGAGAAACAAGAGCTGGTTGAAGTTGTTGAATTTTTGAAGAATCCGAAGAAATTCTCCCGTTTGGGTGCCCGGATTCCATCTGGTGTTCTGTTAGAGGGGCCTCCGGGTACTGGGAAGACCTTGCTGGCCAAGGCTGTTGCTGGTGAAGCCGGCGTGCCGTTCTACTCGATTTCTGGTTCAGACTTCGTTGAAATGTTTGTCGGGGTTGGTGCCAGCCGGGTTCGTGACCTCTTCGAGCAGGCGAAGAAGACGGCACCGTCAATCATCTTCATTGATGAAATTGACGCGGTTGGTCGGCGTCGTGGTTCTGGCGTTGGCGGTGGCCATGATGAACGTGAACAAACCTTGAACCAGTTACTGGTTGAAATGGATGGCTTCAACGGTGACGAAGGAGTCATCGTGATGGCTGCCACTAACCGTTCAGACGTCCTTGACCCAGCATTGCTGCGTCCTGGCCGTTTTGACCGGAAGATTCTAGTGGGCCGGCCCGATGTTAAGGGACGTGAAGCTATCTTGCGGGTTCACGCCAAGAATAAGCCGCTGGCCGGAAATGTCGACTTGAAGGAAATTGCCAAACAAACCCCAGGCTTTGTCGGGGCTGATTTGGCAAACCTTTTGAACGAAGCCGCCTTGCTCGCGGCACGGCGTAACAAGGACCAGATTGATGCGGCTGACTTGGATGAAGCAGAAGACCGCGTTATTGCCGGTCCGGCCAAGCATGACCGTGTTGTCAGCGCGCAGGAGCGGGAAACCGTGGCCTACCACGAAGCTGGACACACAATTGTTGGTTTGGTCTTAAATGATGCTCGGGTGGTTCACAAGGTGACGATCGTACCGCGTGGCCGTGCGGGTGGTTACGCTATCATGCTGCCGCGTGAAGATCAGATGCTGATGAGTAAGAAGAACGCCGAAGAACAGATTGCCGGTTTAATGGGTGGTCGTGCAGCCGAAGAAATCATTTTCGGCTCGCAGTCTTCGGGTGCTTCCAACGACTTTGAACAGGCAACTCAGATTGCGCGGGCAATGGTTACCCAGTACGGAATGAGCGACAAGATCGGTCCTGTTGAGTTGGTAACGAGCGGTGGAATGACCCCAGGACAATCCTATGGTCAACAACCGTATTCTGAACATACCCAGGCTATTGTCGACGAGGAGGTTAAGCGGATCTTGAACGAAGGCCATATGCGGGCCTACAAGATTATCCAAGCCCACCGTGATCAGCATAAGCTGATTGCTGAAGCTTTGCTGAAGTACGAGACGTTGGATGAAAAGCAAATTCTTTCCTTGTACAATGACGGGAAGATGCCATCAGAAGATGAAGCTGCGGCGGAGGATGAACACCGTGCGGCGACCTTTGAAGAGTCGAAGCGTGAACTGGAGCGTAAGGAAAATGCTCGACACGATGAGACCGCTAATGAAGAAGAAAACCGCCATGGTCAATCGACTTCGGATGATGGTCAGTCCGACCAAAAGGATCACGATGATCAAGATTAACGAGATGGAAAGCAGTGTGGCATTAGCGCCTCGCTGCTTTTTTTAAGGAGGCAAACTGAAATGGATTCAACAGACTATTTAGTAAAGAGCATGACCAAAGACGGCCAATTTCGGGCTTATGCGGTTAATGCGACGCAGTTGGTAAATCATGCGCACCACGTTCAAGATACATGGAGTACAGCTTCAGCAGCTTTTGGGCGTTCTTTGATTGGGACCTTGCTTTTGTCAACGTCAGGTCTTGATAAATCACAGGCGATGACGGTAAAAATTCAGGGTGATGGTCCCTGTGGGGCAATTGTGTGTGACGGAACTGCTAACGGGGATGTGAAGGGGTATTTGCAGGAGCCCCATGTCAACCTCCCAGCAAATTCTCAGGGCAAGCTTGACGTCAGTGGGGCCGTGGGCAAGCATGGCACCTTAACGGTTACGAAAATGAGCCCAGATGACAAGGCGCCTTATAGTGGGGAAGTACAGTTAGTTTCTGGTGAGTTGGGTGACGACTTTACTTACTACCTTGCACAGTCAGAACAGATTCCATCGGCAGTTGGTTTATCCGTTTTTGTTGATACTAATGACGAAGTAACCGCTGCAGGAGGCTTTTTGATTCAAGTGATGCCGGGAACCAAGGATGATGCGATTGCACACCTGGAAAAGTCGATTAAGGATTTACCGCTTGTGTCGAAGATGCTGCGCGATCATTTGACGCCAGAAGAGATTTTGACCAAGATTTTTGGTAAGGGGCAACTCGATTTCTTACAGACGATGCCGGTTAACTACCGTTGTGATTGTAGCCGGGGACGTTTTGCTAAGGCTTTAGCGGGACTTCCTCTCGAACAGTTAAAGACTATTTATGATGAAGATCATCATGCCGAAGCTGTTTGTCGTTTTTGTGGCAAGAAGTACGAATTTAGCGGTGATGATCTGCAGAAAATGATTACTCAAAAAGAAAATCAAAAAAAGTGAAATAAAATATTTGTCCGGAACCACCACAGCTGAGTCAACTGTGGTGGTTTGTTTTCGCTTGTTCTCACCATAGATACGAACTATATACTGGTAACAGTGATTTAAGTTCGCCATTTGCTATAGAATGAGAAAGACATAGCCAAAACTGGAGTTGACTTCCCGCCCTTATGTCTGTATATTAATAATCGTTGTCACGGCGGTGCGGTCATCGCAAGTGATTAACATCAAGAAATTAAAAAAGTGCTTGACATTGATTTTGATTCTTGATAATATATTAAATGCTGCTGCTACTAAAGCTTCAGCGATCATGGTAGACCTTTGAAAACTGAACAAAGTTTCGACAAACACAAATGTGCAGGGTCCTTAATCATTGATTAAGGCAAAACATTTGCGAAGTCAATTCGCTTAATACTTTTAAATTAGAGCTATTTCAAAAGCTCATATTCATAATATGAGAG
>NZ_CANDNU010000001.1 GCF_947387495.1 Limosilactobacillus difficilis | reverse complement strand
AAATCCATATTTTGAAGCAATTTCACGTAGACACTGCTTCAAGACAACTTCAACGTTTCCTTTCAACACTTTGTTGCTGTATTTAGTTCCCCATATGATGTGGTAATTCAGATTGTAGACTGATGTTCGACCATATGTAAGTTTATTAATATCATTCATACCAAGCATTGTATCATATTTTGCTTAATCCATGTGTGAAATAGGCATAAAAAGTAGGGGCAATTCATCACGTCCTTAAAAGAACGAGTTTTCTTGCTCTCATTTCAAAAAAGCTACAGTGTTGAACACTGCAGCTTTTTGATTTTATCGCTGTGAGCTAGCCTTCAAAGGCATCGGTCAACGGTGGAACCACTTGTTTCTTCCGGGAAACAACACCAGGCAGGTTCATCCGGTGCTGATCATTTAACTTCTTACCAAAGGCCTGTTCGACCTTTTCGGTTGGTTCGCCGGTCACTAAGAGGTCGGAATCACTGTTAAGAATGTTGGTGACAATTAAAATGAAGAGGTCGTAACCATTTTTGTCCATTTCACCCTTCATGGTCTTTTCGAGATCAGCTTGCCGCTTAAAGACGTCATCTAAATCAACACAGTTAACCTGACCGATGCGAATGCTCTTGCCGCCGAGACTAAAGGACTTTGAGTCACCCTCAACAATGTCCAAGTCGGTCCGCTTATCGACATTCGTCCCGGCCTTCAGCATTTGCAGACCATACTTTTCGTAGTCCACATTAGCAATTTTAGCAAGGTATTTTACTGCTTCACGGTCATGATCAGTAGTGGTTGGTGACTTCAGCAACAAGGTATCAGAAATAATAGCAGAAAGCATCATCCCAGCTAAGTTAGCAGGGATATCGATGTTTTTCTCCTGGTACATTTCCGTCAAAATGGTGCTGACACAGCCGTAAGGACGGGCGGTGTAGTATAACGGTTGAGCAGTATTGAAGTTGGCAATCCGGTGGTGATCAACAACGTGCGTGACGGTAACCTTATCAATATCTTCAGCACTCTGTTGCGGCTCGTTATGGTCAACTAGCATTACCTTGTCAACCTCGTTGGAAACTGTTTTAACAACCCGTGGAGCCTTCATCTTGAAATGGTCTAAGGCGTATTTCGTTTCATCGTTTGGCTCACCTAGTGCAACAGCTTCAGTTTCAAAGCCTAATTGGTTTTGGTAATACGAGTATGAGATAGCGGCTGTGATGGCATCCGTATCAGGATTGCGGTGGCCAAAAACTAATTCTTTACTCATAAAATGAATTCCTCCTCGATTGCTTGTTGTATCAACAAGTTACTCACATTTTAATTTTACCACTTTCCGCCCCTGAAGTTGATCAATTATTTCCTGTTAGCATCAGGAACTGGCTGGGCTTTTTCTTGAAGAATTAGGGGCAAACGAATTGCCACTGGTTCGCCCTGACTATCAACGTCGATCACAAACATCCCGTTGGATTGTGGTCCGCTGACGTGGTGCTCAGCCACTGGGATTTCGATGATTTGTGGCCGCTTGGTAATAACTTCGACCCTTTCCCGGTAATCAGGCGCGAAGGCGACGGCCGCTGCTAATTCGTGCGGGTTTCGCTTAAGGTGTCGCAGAACCAGGTTGCCGCGGCGAGCACGACTGCCGAGTTCAATATCCGCAACCTTCATCACTTTAAAGGATCCTCGTTGGGTGATGATCGCAAGATGCTGATCATCAGCCACTAAGTTCATACTAGACAGGGAATCACCATCCTTTAGATTAATCCCCCGAACGCCACCCGTTCGAACGCCCATTGTCGGTACTTCGGCAACGTCAAAGCGGAGGGCATAAGCTTGCCGGCTCGTCAGCAGCAATGATTGCTGGACCTGACTGTTTGGCTCGTAGTAAATCACATTAACGACCTCGGCATCCTTGCTCTTCAATTTCAAATACTTGGAAGCGTGGGTCTTGTAACGGCTGCCAGGAGTGTAATCAGTCATCTTAGTTTGTTTGATTTGCCCATCACTGGTAGCCATGATAAAGGTTCCCGGCATGGACAATTTATTAAAGATGAAGGCCTTGATGATGTATTCATTGTCGGCCAGGCCGATGGTTTGGGATAGATGTTCCCCCATCTCCTTCCAACGGACATCAGACAGCTCATGCACGGGCCGATAAATAAGGTTGCCACGGTTTGTAAAGAGAAAAAGATGATTGAGAGTTGATGTTTGCTGAATCATCACCGGATAATCATCTTCACGCAAACCATTGTCATCAACCGGAGACGCATTAAAGGAACGAAGGCTGCTCCGTTTGATGTAGCCAGCGTGTGATACCAGCACGACAACCTGCTCATCGGCAACAGTTACTTCGCGGGCAACCGTCAACTTGGCAACGTGCTGCTCAATCTTGGTCCGCCGTGGATTGCCGAATTCCTTCTTCACCGCTAGCAACTCGTTCTTTAAAACGCGATTCAATTCATTGGGATCATCCAAAATATGGTGAAATTCTTGAATCTTGTGATTCAGCTGTCGTTGCTCCTTTTGCAGCTCGCTGACGTCGGTATTGGTCAAGCGGTAGAGCTGCAGGGTAACGATCGCTTCTGCTTGATCGTCAGTAAACTGATACTGTTGAATTAAATTTTGCTTGGCATCGGTACGATTCTTACTGGAGCGGATGGTAGCAATGACCTGATCAAGAATCGACAAAGCCTTGATGAGGCCTTCGACAATGTGTAATCGTTTCTCGGCACGTTGTAAATCAAAGCGGGTCCGGCGGCTGATAATTTCCTGCTGGAACTGCAAATAGGCACGCAAGAATTCCTTCAAACCAACACGTTGTGGCCGCTGATTTTCGATCGCAACCATGTTGAAATTGTAGTTGATTTGCAAGTCCGTGTTTTTAAAGAGGTAATTCAAGATTCCCTGGGCGTCGGCTTTACGTTTGAGCTCAATAGCGATGCGTAACCCGGTACGGTCGGTTTCGTCCCGCACTTCAGCTAAACCTTCAACCTTTTTGTTGATCCGCAGATCGTCGATTCGTTTGACTAACTGGGCCTTATTGACCTCGTAGGGGATCTCCGTCACGTTAATCTGCTGACGGCCACCTCGCAGATTTTCGATGTTCGTCTTAGCTCGCACAACGATGCGGCCGCGGCCTTTGGTATAAGCTTTCTTAATCCCTTCAACCCCTTGCACGATTCCGCCGGTCGGAAAATCAGGACCAGGAATGAACTTCATCAGTTCATCCAAACTGGCTTCAGGATGGTCCATCAGATAGGTCAAAGCATCGATCACTTCACTCAGGTTGTGCGGC
The DNA here is from genome assembly GCF_947387495.1 of Limosilactobacillus difficilis. Taxonomy (GTDB): domain Bacteria; phylum Bacillota; class Bacilli; order Lactobacillales; family Lactobacillaceae; genus Limosilactobacillus; species Limosilactobacillus difficilis. The sequence continues at coordinate 95,394 of NZ_CANDNU010000001.1, read as the reverse complement.
GGAATTTCGGTAGCATATCCGGCCGAAATTCCCGTAGCTCCGTTAACGAGCAGGTTGGGGATGCGGGCAGGTAGAACAGTTGGTTCCCTTTCAGTGTCGTCGAAATTCAGGGTCATATCGACGGTTTCTTTGTCGATATCACGAAGCATCAAACCGGCAATTTTGCTCAGCCGGGCCTCAGTATAACGCATCGCAGCTGGCGGGTCACCGTCCATCGAACCGTTATTGCCGTGCATCTCGATCAGCGGCTCCCGCAATTTCCAATCCTGGCTCATCCGGACCAGGGCTTCATAAATGGAGCTATCACCGTGCGGGTGATAATTACCCATGACGTTACCAACGGACTTAGCAGATTTGCGAAAACCCTTGTCATAAGTGTTACCATCCTTGTTCATCGCAAACAGAATTCGACGCTGAACAGGCTTGAGACCGTCACGAATATCTGGAAGCGCACGCTCTTGAATAATGGCCTTGGAGTAGCGGCCGAAGCGATCACCCATCAATTGTTCAAGTGTTTCTTCCCTAATTTTTGGTTTACTCACCTTTTTCGCCTCCTAAATATTGAGATCCAGTTGATCTGTTTGCTTTGGGGATGCGCCTTTCTTGCTGTGCTGACGGTGAGACGAGCTAGCCGTGCTGCCCTGTTTCATTTGTTGACGACTTTCTTCCAGTTGGTCGCTATCGCTATCGTTCATCGTGAAATGAACGTTCTGATCAATCCATTCCCGCCGCGGTTCAACTTTGTCGCCCATCAAAGTGGTGACACGCCGTTCTGCCATTGCCGCGTCTTCGATGCGCACCCGAATCAAGGTCCGTGTTTCGGGATTCATCGTCGTTTCCCAAAGCTGGTCGGCATTCATTTCCCCGAGACCCTTAAATCGTTGCAACGACCCACCATGACCCCTACTGGTCAGCTTAGCTAACTCATCATTGGTCCAAGCGTATTGGATTGTTGTTTTTGCACCACGTCCTCGTTGCAAGCGATAGAGTGGTGGCAAGGCAATATAAACCCGCCCCGCTTCAATCATCGGCCGCATATACTTGTAAAAGAAAGTAAGCAATAGAATTTGAATGTGGGCGCCGTCATCATCGGCATCAGTCATGATGATCACCTTGTCATAGTTGGCGTCTTCTAGTTTGAAATCAGCGCCGGCGCCGGCACCGACCGTATAAATAATCGTATTTAATTCTTCGTTTTTCAGGACGTCATCCAATTTGGCTTTCTCAGTGTTGAGAACTTTCCCACGGAGGGGCAAGATTGCCTGATAACGACGATCGCGGCCCTGTTTAGCACTACCGCCAGCAGAATCCCCTTCGACCAGAAAAAGCTCGTTCTTCTTCGCGTTCTTTGATCGGGCTGGCGTCAACTTGCCAGACAGGTTCCGTTCCTTCTTGTTTTTACGTTTACCGCGGGAAATGTCCCGGGCTTTCCGGGCAGCTTCCCGGGCCTTGCGAGCGCGCAGAGCTTTGTGAATCAGATCCTGCGCGTAATCACCGTTTTCCATCAGTTCGTAGGACAACTGGTCACTGACGATGGAATCAACAATCTTCCGGGCTTCTGGAGTTCCTAATTTATCCTTAGTTTGTCCCTCAAACTGCAAAATGCGTTCCGGGATCCGGACGGAGACGACGGCCGTTAAACCTTCGCGGACATCAGACCCCTCAAGATTCTTATCGCGTTCTTTGAGCAAACCGACTTTACGCGCATAATCGTTAAAGGTTTTGGTCCAACCACTGCGGAAGCCGGCTTCATGGGTACCGCCATCGGGAGTCCGAACATTGTTGACAAAGCTCAAGACATTTTCGGAATAACCATCATTATATTGGGCTGCCACTTCAACTTCAACGCCGTCCTGTTTTCCATCGAAATACATAACTTTGCCCAGGACATCCTTGCCCTCGTTGAGGTAGTCGACAAATTCCTTAATCCCATCTTGATAGTGATAGGCCTGAGTCTGTTCCTGGCCCGGTCGCTGGTCGATCAGGGTGATCTTAATTCCCTTCAGCAAAAAGGCGGATTCCCGCAGGCGTTGCGCAAGGGTGTTGAAATCAAAAGTGGTTGTCGTAAAAATCTTCGGATCCGGCTTGAAGTGAACAGTCGTTCCGCTCTTTACAGAGGTATGGCCGATTTTTTTAAGGGTTCCAACCGGGTGCCCGCCATTTTCAAACTCTTCCCGATAAAGGGTATGGTCCCGGACGATCGAAAGTGTCAGCCGGGTCGATAAGGCATTAACCACTGAAGCCCCCACCCCGTGGAGCCCCCCGGAAGTCTTGTAACCATCATCCTGACCGAATTTACCCCCGGCATGAAGCACAGTCATAATGACTTCTGGCGTCGGTTTGCCGCTGGCATGCATCCCCACTGGCATCCCCCGCCCGTGGTCCACCACCGCAATTGAATTATCAGCACCAATCGTGACTTGGATTTCCTTGCCATAACCTGACAAGGCTTCATCCACTGCATTATCAACAATTTCGTAGACCATGTGATGTAGTCCGCGTGAATCAGTGGATCCGATATACATTCCTGGACGCTTCCGAACGGCTTCCAGGCCTTTTAAAATTTTGATTGAAGCATCATCATACTTAGCCATAATGATTCCTCCTAACGTTGCAACGCCATCATTTTCGCGACGTCGCGTCAAAAACAATACCATACTATAATAACGAACAATGTAAAATGGCGCAAATTGAGTGCATGATGGCTGGAGCTTAGAAATGAAGCATGATAAGATGAATGGGTTAATAAACATGGAGGAGCACTTAAATTCAAATGAATATTTTATTAATTGTCTTGATGATTGTCATCGCTTATTTCTTAGGTTCCATTCCTTCTGGCCTCTGGGTTGGCAAACTGTTATACAACAAAGATATCCGTTTGGAAGGAAGCGGCAACATCGGTACGACTAATGCTTTCCGAGTCCTTGGAACACGTGCTGGGATCATCGTGCTGGTCGTTGACATCCTGAAAGGGACACTCGCTGCCAGCCAACCCTATTTTTTCCATTTGTACCCGCAGGTCAACCCGCTGTTGATTGGGATTTTCGCATCGCTCGGCCACACTTTCTCAATCTTTGACAATTTTCACGGGGGAAAAGCTGTCGCGACTAGTGCAGGGATTTTGCTAGCATATAATCCCCCGCTGTTCTTATTAGCCGCCGGGGTATTCGTTGCCATGTTGCTCCTCACCAGCATGGCTAGTGTAGCCAGTATGGTTGGCATCTCAACTATTTTTGTCATTGCTTTAGTAGAACATGATCTGATTTTGTCAATTGTGGCCGGTTTGTTGACAATTCTCGTATTTATCCGTCACCGCAGCAACATCGTTCGAATCATCAAGGGGCAAGAATCAATGGTTTCCTTTGGTCTTGGCCGTTATTTAAGAAATCATCATCAGCATTAATTGAGTGCAACAAATAAAGAAGAGACTGGGAAAAATCCCGGCCTCTTCTTTTTGCATAGTAGCGACTTGTCTACCACTAGCCAGGTGACAAAGCAAATTGTCATGCCAGCCTAAAATAATTGAATGGAGAACTGGTAATTAGCATTTTTCCCGGCTGCCAATCGATGGATAGCTTGTTTTTCACTTAATTGCCCGCTGGCGTTAATGTTATCAGCAATCCCCCACCACGGCTCGATGCAGACAAAATTGCCCGTGGCCGGATATGAAGACCAGAGGCCCAGATACTCAATATCCTTTGCACTAACTTTTACTCCGTGGTGGTTGGCAGGGTTAGCTAACAGGACTGAGATAGGTTGTCGATTGATAGCGAGAGTTAGCGCATCATCTTTAAATAATTCGTGGTTTAGCTGACGGGGGCTGGTAAAGTCGATGGTTCGTGCTTTACCAGTACCAATATCATTATAAGAACCAATTAACATACTAAGTGGATAAGACTGGGCTGGTGTTAGAGAAAGCTGATAATCCTCATAGCGGTCACCTGCTAAGCGGTCACCTGCTAAGGGAATTCTAAAACCAGGGTGCGCCCCGATGGCATACAACATTGACTGCTGAGAATCATCGTTAGTTACTTGGTAGTTAATCTCGATTTGATTGCCGATTAAACGATAATTAACGTTAAGGGTGAAGTGAAAAGGATAAACTGCTAATGTTTGTTTGCTGTCTGTTAACTGAAAAGTAACTGCGGACTCACTCTGATTGACGACTTGGAAATCACAGTCTCGCGCAAAGCCGTGCTGCCCTTGGTGATAGTGGCGGCCTTGATATTCATACTGATCATCCTTGAGTCGGCCAACAAAGGGAAAAAGAAGCGGAGCTTGCCGATTCCATGATTGAGGATCACCCTGCCAGAGATATTCTACCGGGGATGCTCTGCGTTTAAGGCTGTGCATTTGGGCACCATGTTGATTGATCTGGGCCGTCAGCTGATCATTTTCAATTGTTATCATCGGTTTTAGTTCTCCCTTTCTGTTGATTAGTTGCTTCCTTAGCTCGCGGAAAAAATTTGGCATAGCTTCGCTGAATTTTTTCACGACTAACGTGAGTGTAGATCTGGGTTGTCGACAGGCTAGTATGGCCAAGCAGTTCCTGAACACTGCGAATATCAGCCCCATTGTCTAAAAGATGCGTGGCAAAAGTGTGACGCAGCATGTGGGGATGAATGTTGCCAGTCAAGGTGCTGCGTTTCATCACTTGTTTCAGTAAGTATTCGATCCCGGCGCTAGTAATCGGTTTGCCATGGGCGTTGATAAAAACATAATCATGATGCTGATTATACCTCGCCATCAATGGCTGCCGACAACGTGTATAGTAACGATGTAGGGCTTGCAAAGCATAATTTCCAAAAGGGACATAACGCTGTTTGCCACCCTTTCCTTCAACCAAAATCATTCTGACGTTTTCTTCAATTTGCTGCAGCCGGAGATGGGCGCATTCACTAACTCGCAGGCCGGTAGCGTATAGCAATTCCAGCACCGCGCGGTTGCGAAAATCTAATGGCCGTCCGTTTCCGTCGGCAGCTTGAAAAAGCGCAGTCATTTCCTTTTGGTAAAAATAGCGCGGCAGAGAACGGGGATGCCGTTTAATGTGGACGTTGGCAAAGGGATTGTGGTTAACTAAACGATTGCGTTCCAGAAAGTTGTAAAAAGATCGTAAACTAGAAACCTTTCGTGAAAGCGTAGTCCAAGCGTCATGTTGGTCCCGCAAGTGGCTCAAATAGACCTGGACGTCGAGCTGGTCGATAGCTGTCCATCCTGTAAACCCACCAGTCATCACTAAAAATTGACGAAAAGCAGAAAGATCTTCAAGATAGGCTTGAACTGTATCGGGACTGTATTGCCGCTCAGCACTGAGATATTGACGATAGAGCGAAGCATAAGTTAGAGGGTTCTGCTCGTAATATCCATTTTGGGTTAATAGCGCGCCCAGCTCAGTCAACCACCCCACCCTTTGGCAGATTTCGTGCTGACTCTTACCATCCTGGTTTAAGCCTTCAACATAGACTGCCAGTTCGCTACTACTGAGCTGGTCCCAGCCGGGAAAAGAAGATGTTACCGCAAAAAAATGTTGAAAAGCTGCTGCCTCTGCTGCAATTTGCGCCCGTTTGTGGGCGGGAAAAGAGCTTTTTTGTAGAATTTCTTTAATTGTTGTTTTAGACATAAAAACACCCCTTCAATGCGCTCCAAAAGCACAGTGGCAAGGTGTATTGGACATTATTTTTGTTCATTTTCCTTGTAGTCACCATTCGGACAGACAATCTGTTGCCCACCCTTTAATTTTTTGACTACCAGGAAGTGCCCACACTTTGGACATTTCCGTGCAAGCGGTTGATCCCAAGAGACGAAGTCGCAATCAGGATACCGCGAACAGCCATAAAAGGTTCGGTTCTTTTTTGATTTGCGTTCGACCACGGTGCCTTTGCCACATTTTGGGCACTGAACCCCGGTGTCTTTAACGATGGCCTTCGTGTTATGGCAGTTTGGAAAACGGGAGCAGGCGTAAAACTTCCCATAACGCCCCATTTTAACAACCATTGGGGCACCGCAAATGTCACAGTTAATGCCTGCCAATTTATCGCGCATCTGGATCTTTTCAACCTGCTTTTCGGCGGCGTCCACTTCTTTTTGAAATGGTTGAAAGAATTGATCGACGACTTGTACCCATTGCCGTTTTCCTTCTTCAATTTGGTCAAGGTGCTTTTCAACGTCGGCGGTAAACTTAACATCTACGATCTCTGGAAACTGTTTTTCAATAATTTTGTTGACGATTTCGCCTAATTCAGTCGGTTCGAAGTGGCGCGCCACCAGGCGAACATAATAACGGCGTTGAATGGTATCCAGGGTTGGCGCGTAAGTAGATGGCCGACCAACACCATTTTCTTCAAGTGTTTTAACCAGGGCGGCTTCAGTATAACGAGCCGGTGGTTGGGTAAAGTGCTGGGCTGGATCATCCTTAACCATTTTCACCGCATCGCCGTCTGCTAACTCAGGTAGCAGGTTATCAGTATCTTTGTTCGTCCGGTGATAAACTTTGGTAAAGCCAGGGAATTTTACCTTAGAACCCGTCGCCCGAAAATCGACTGAATTCTGGCTGATGGTCAGACTCATCGTATCCAAAACTTGGGCAGTCATTTCACTGGCAACGAAACGTGACCAAATAAGTGAATAAAGTCGGTATTGATCACTGGTCAGGTACTGTTTCATCTCCGCCGGCGTTCGGTAAACAGACGTGGGCCGAATTGCTTCGTGGGCGTCTTGAGCTCCTTCTTGCAACTTGCCCTTTACAGGTTTTGCAGCTGCGTAATTGGCACCGTATTTCTCATGAATAAACTTAGATGCTTCGTGCTTGGCAACAGAAGCAATCCGCGTTGAGTCCGTCCGCATATATGTAATTAAACCAACAGCGGCTCCTTGGCCAATGTTAATGCCTTCGTAAAGTTGCTGTGCCGCCATCATGGTCTTGCGGGTGCGGAAGTTTAACCGCCGGTTAGCTTCTTGTTGAAGGGTGGACGTTGTAAATGGTGGTTGAGGCATCCGTCGCCGTTCACGACGAGTAACTTTGCTGATCATAAACGGCGCTTTTTTGTCCAACTGACGGAGCACCTTTTGGACGTCGCTATTGTTATGTAAATCTTGCTTTTTACCATTTTGTCCAAAGAAACTGGCTTTAAAGCGTTCAGCTCCCTTGGCAAATTCAGCGTCAATTGTCCAGTATTCAACCGGCTTAAACTTGCGGATCTCTTCTTCACGTTTAATGATCAAATTAAGGGCAACCGATTGAACCCGGCCGGCACTTAAACCGGTTTTGACCTTCTTCCAAAGAATCGGGCTGATAGAATAGCCGACTAGCCGGTCTAAAACCCGACGGGCTTGCTGGGCATCCACGAGGTCCATATTAATCGAGCGCGGCTCTTTAAAGGCATCTTTGACGGCGTCCTTAGTGATTTCATTAAAGGTGACCCGATTCTTTCCCTTGGGGTCGAGCTTTAAAATATTCGAAACATGCCAGGCAATTGCTTCCCCCTCCCGGTCGGGGTCAGAAGCTAAATAAATTGCTTTGGCGTTTTTGGCGTCACGTCGCAAACCCTTAATCACATCGCCTTTGCCGCGAATCGAAATATATTCAGGTTGATAGTTGTTGTCGATTTCGACACCCATCCGGCTCTTTGGTAAGTCACGAATGTGGCCTAAACTTGCAACAACTTTATAGGTTCGTCCCAGGAAACGGCCAATTGTTTTGGCCTTTGAGGGCGATTCAACGATTACGAGTTTGCGCGTATTAGTACGTGGCCGTCGCTTTGTCGTTGTTTTCGTTGCTTTTTTGGTTGCCATGGTCAGGCTCCTCACTGCATAAAATTTTTGAACAAATCAATCATTAAAATGATGATCAAATCAAAATCAGCATATTGCATTAATTCGTGGATGTCAAACTAAGAATTGCTTTCTTACCATATATGTGCCCCTATGATGCGTCATTGCGCAAGATTTATTTAAGCGGAAATTGAAATTCGCTGAGAAGATCATTAGCCGACAAAACCGGTTTGGCACCGGCTGCGATCAACTCATTGCAGCCTACTGATAAGGGCGCATCAATTCGGCCCGGGACCGCGCAAACGTTGCGGTTTTCCTGGAGGGCAATGTTGCTAGTGATCAGGCTGCCACTCTTCTTCTTCCCTTCAACGACGAGGCAGGTCTGGCAAAGGCCGGCAATAAGGCGATTCCGCTCCGGAAAATGCCAAGCCAGTGGTGGGGTTCCCAGCGGGTATTCACTAATCAGAAGTCCATCGTGAGCCACCGCAGCTTGCAAACGCTGGTTTTCACGCGGATAAGCTTGGTCTAAACCAGTTCCAATGACCCCGATGGTCCGACCGCCATATGTCAGCGCTAATTCTTGTGCTGTGGAATCAATACCGCGTGCCAAACCGCTGACAATGGTAAGCCGATGCTTGACAACTGTTGGAATCAGGCCATGAAGCACTGCTTTCCCGTAAGTGGTCATTTGGCGACTGCCGACAACAGCTAGGATCGGGTCACTTAGTAAAGTCAGATTGCCGCGGTAAAACAGCACGATTGGCGGGCAATACGTTTCCCGCAACAGTTGTGGATATTGATCATCCAAAATAGTAATAAAGGCCTGCCCTTTGTTGAGCGCGACAGCTTGATCCAATAAGGGACTGGTCCAGTTATTAAATAATGCGGTCTGGGCTTTCAAACTAAGCCCGCTTTGGTTCGCAACTTTAGCAAGGTCATCAAATTGGTAAGTGTCGCTGGCGTTTTGCCAAAGCCGGTACTTGCCAACGATGCCAATCCCTTGGCAAAGGGCTAAACGCAACAAAAAATCTCGTGGTCTCATCATAATTTTCCTCCCATAACAAAGTTACGAGAAAAAAACGACCAGCACCTTATTGCAAATATTTCTGAACCGGGGCAAAGGAACGACGATGAATCGGACAGGCCTTGTACTGTGCCAAGGCCTTGAGATGAGCTGCTGTCCCATAACCCATGTTTTGTGCAAAACCGTATTGAGGATACAAGCGGTCATAATCCCGCATCAAGTGATCCCGGTACTCTTTAGCAACAATACTTGCTGCCGCAACACTGATGCTCTTTTGATCACCTTTGATGAGGGTCGTTTGGGGAATCTTCGTTGCTAAAGGCACCGCGTCCACAATTAAATGGCTTGGCCGATGGTGCAACTGATGGACCGATCGTATCATCGCTTGTTGGGTTGCAGCGTAGATATTGAGCCGGTCAATGACTTGGTGATCATTGACGGCAATGCTTACTTCGACGGCCTCGTTGACAATCTGCAAGTATAATGACTCCCGTTCGTGACGCGTCAACTGTTTTGAATCGGTTACCGCGACCAGGTCAAAGCTCGGATCGAGGATTACCGCACATGTGACGACTGGTCCCGCAAGCGGTCCGCGACCAACTTCATCGATTCCCGCGACATATTGATTACCGGCTTGCCAGAGTTGTTGCTCATAAACAAAACGTTTTTGAAAGGCCGCCCGAGCTGTTGCTTGTTGTTGAAGATGACGTTTTGCCACCAGCAACGCCTTCTGGACTCCTTTACGCGGATCCGCAGCCAGACTGGCAAAGATTGGGTCGTGTTTATCTTGAACCTGGGCTAATAACTGACGGATCTCTTTGATAGTCTGTTTGCTCTTTGCCATCCTTAATCCTGACTTTCATTTAAATACCGCGGACTTTCCAGCGAAATACGACCCAATTTGCCACGACGCAGCTCAAAAATCAACCGCTCGCTTGCCCGATCATAATCATCGCGAAACCCCATTTTCCTGGTAATTGTCAGCAGAAGATCAGCATCGCTGACAGCATCATCAAGATCACGATCCTGCAAGTGGTAACGGTTCATCAGCTCTTGCGGGCGATGCTGCCGCAGGTATCTTAGCGCATAAAGCGCAACATCGTCTTTCGGGTAAAGGCTATCCTTAATTGCACCGCTGATTGCGAGCAGCTTGGCCTGGTCTTGGTTAGCAAATTTAGGCCAAAGGACACCTGGAGTATCAAGCAGTTCCAGATCTGCTGATGAACGGAGCCACTGCTGACCAGTCGTGACGCCAGGTCGATTGGCAGTTGTGGCCACGTTTTTGCCGACCAAATGGTTGAGGAGCGTCGACTTGCCGACGTTTGGCACGCCGACACACATTGCCCGAATGGCCCGCTTTTTCATCCCTTTCGACTGCTCAGCCTCTATTTTATCTTTCAGGATGCGCTGCACCGTTGTTGTCAGCTGATGCTTGATTTTATTGCCACGAGAATCCAGGGCAATAGCTGGCAGGCCATGTTGTTTGAAATAATCGATCCACTGTTGGGTAATGTTAGGGTCAGCCAGATCAGCCTTGGTGATGATCAAAAGGCGCGGTTTATTGCCGGTAGTTGCGGCTACCTCGGGATTTTGCGATGAATAGGGGATGCGAGCATCCACTAGTTCGAAAACAATATCCACTTGCGGCATTTTCTCGCTGATCAGCCGTAAAGCCTTAGCCATGTGGCCTGGAAACCATTGAATATCTGCCATCAAATCTCCTCCTAATTCATTTTATCAATATACATTTGCCAAGCATCGTCGAAAATGGACATGGCCGGCAAATAATCCGCATTTTCTTCCAAATAGTGAGAAATTTCGTCAAATCGCTGCGATTGTTTAGGAAATGCTGAATCAAAAAAAGCATTGTTGGCAAATTGCTCGACTTCACTGGGCTTATTGGGCTGCCGAAGTGTCATCAAGAAGTGATAAAAACTCTGTCGATACAATCTTATGACTCCTCCCTACTTAATTGGCATTTGCTGGTGCGGTGGAATTGAAACCTGAATTTTAAAACGGCCTCTAGCCATATCGATTTCTTTGGCGGAATAATGCAGTTCCTTGCTGCGGCTATATTTATTAAGATCCAGCAGAACCGTCTTCTGCCGTTGATTGATGGAAACCCAGTTAGGCAACTTATAAGTATTTTTGACATAGCCCATCACAAAAGAAACTGGTAAGCTGAGACGCCCGACCGCAAGTCCTTTTGCCTTTAACAAGACGTTGCCGTTATCTAAGCGTTTTGGAACACAATTGAGCGCAAACTGCACTTTCGCCCCCAGCACCTTCGTTTTACCGATCAAAGTGGCATACTTTGGGCCGACGATAAAACGGTATTTGATTTTGCTGTTGTGCAAAAAATGATTTAAGTAATTGGCAGAAAGGGCGTTGATCTGTTTGCGGTTTAAATTGACTTGAACCGCACTGTCTGTTTTTCGATAAGCTGCTGTTCCAGTCATATTAGACGGAACGGGAGCGAATACCTTGTGAGCGAGGAAGCCGCCGGTTAGTAGGATCACAGCGACAAGTAAGAAAAAAGCCCATTTCCACCAATTATGTTTCTTGCCTGCATTTGGACGTTGTTCAGTCATTTATTGTTCCCCCTTCTGCTGGTAAGCCCAGCTATCATGGCGCTGCATGACTTTAAAAAGGTGATTTGCCATCTTCACATAGCCACGATGGTTCGGATGGAAATTGTCATCAGTTGAGATATATTCGTTAAGGTTGTGATTCTGGTGGTTGAGAATGCTAGTGACTTGGTTCTGGGTCATTGAATTACTGTTGCTCTTTTGAGCTGCGTGAACGAGTTTTTGCCGCGAAGCTTTTGTTTGGTACTGTCCGTAAGACATCAGGTGGTCAATATTAACAAAGTAGCTGTTGCGATACTCACCAACTGTCTCACTGGTTAAACGGTTCCATTGGGCAATGGAGCGGGTGATGGAAGTAACATTGGCAAAGTAAGTGTAAACTGGGTTGTAAATACTGAGAACAAAGATTGGGGCACGAGGATTTTCTTGACGGATGGTGTTCATCAATTTCGTCAATTTTGCTTGGTAAGTACTCCCGCTTTTAGCCACCTGACTGTCAAATGCTTGCTTGTTATTACTGGTAATGTTCTTTTCTAGCGTTTGCATAAGATCATTGCCACCAACTGTCATGGTGATGACATCAGCTTTGCGTAAATCGCGGCGCATCTTCTTCTGGCTCTCCAAGCGTGCGAGTATTTGATCGGAGCGATCCCCACTGACACCATAATTAACACTTGTCACTTTGGTATGATAGTGTTTATGAATTTTTTGATCAATGATGCCGACATAGCCGCCGTCTTTCTTCTCGTCACCCTGTCCATAAGTTAAGGAGTCGCCAATTGCATAAAGACGTACACGCTTTTTAACGTGCTTAGCAGGGCGAGGACGGTTTTGGACACTTTTTGATGAAGTACTATTTACCGGCCGATTCAGATAGAACCAGTAAGCCGTAGCGGCAATCAGCATGAGAATGACCAAGCCAACCAATATTTTGACGACCTTTTTCAAGCTTAAACCTCTCCTTTAATAAGCAAGGCTGCGTAATCCTGATGGTTCACGCAGCCTTAAATAGTTCTTATTCAGTAAAGTACAACAAGCAACAAGCACCCATTCCCGTATGGGTGGCAATAATTGGAACTGTTTCCCGCACCACGATCGGAATCTTCGGGTAGAGTTCCGTCAAACGTTCTTTCAGACGGTTAACCTCTTTCATGCCCTCAACGTGCGAAATACCGATCGCCTTCACAGCCGGCCCTTCACTCATGTTTTTCAGAATTTTATCCCATTCTTTGTGAATGGCCTTGGTGCCGCGGCCCTTCATGGCGATATGAATTTGCCCATCATAAACTTGCAACATAACCTTGATATTTAAAAGGCTCGACAAAGCACCGGCAAAACGGTTAATCCGTCCACCTGCAACTAAATTATGCAGATTGTCAATTGCTAAATACAGCTTTGATTTGCTGAGAACCTCTTTCATCCGGGCAATAGCTTCATCAACTGTTCCACCAGCCTCGATCACTTTGGCTGCTTCGATGATTTGAAAAGCCATTCCCCGATCCGTTGTCTGGGAATCGTAAACCGTAACTTTAGTTTTAGACATATTTGCCGCCTGTTCGGCAGTATGAACGGTTCCCGAAATCGATGCCATCATGGTCACGCAAAGGACTTCGCTACCGTCCTGACCCAGCCGATCAAATGCTTCCACAAATTTGCCAATTGGCGGTTGGGAAGTGGTCGGTAAAGATTTCGCATTTGCCATCATCTTCGGGAATTGTTCATTGGTGATTGTTTCCCTTTCGACATAGATCGTACCATCAATCATCACGTTTAAAGGAATAATTGTGATATCATACTTTTTAATTTCATCATCAGTTAAGCCGGCTGATGAATCAGCCACAATTTTAATTTTAGCCATTGGAACATAACACTTCCTAGAATATTCATTTATGCTATAATATATCTAGTTTTCAAAACTAGCAAGCGCATTTTTAATATTACTAAGGTCCAAAAACCACGTTACGATCAGTATAACAGAAGTTCTAAATGATTTCATTTAATCAGTGACAGTTGCTGGAGGAGGTTTGCCATTAAATGACCACTGTTAATTCAAAAAAGACCCTGCTGATAGAGATTGGCAACGCGATCAGCCATGGTTTGGGAGCCATTCTTTCAATTATTGGCCTGGTTCTACTCATTATCAAAGCCGTCCACACCGGTAATCCGGTTAGAATCGTCACTTTCACGATTTATGGCAGTATCCTGATTCTTTTTTACCTCTCATCGTGTCTTTACCATGCCCTGATCTACACCCGCGCCCGACACGTTTTTCGGATTTTTGATCATACAATGATCTTCCTGGTCATCGCCGGAACCTACACACCTTATTGTCTGCTGGCCATTCGCGGCTGGCTGGGCTGGACCATTTTCGGTGTCATCTGGTTCTTAGCTATTCTAGGAGTAGTTCATAAGGCGATTCGCCTAAAGAAAGCAGGTAAAAGTAAAATTTCCACAATCCTATATGTCGCAATGGGTTGGCTATGTATCTGCGCTTTTTTCCCGCTTTGGCAAAGCCTGGGACCTTTAGGCTTCAGCTTATTGTTAGCCGGCGGGATCGTCTTTACCCTTGGTGCCATTCTTTACAGCTTTCCAACTGCTTATACCCATTTGATTTGGCACTTCTTCGTTTTAATCGGAACGACGCTCATGTATTTCTCAATCCTACTTTGTTGCTAACTCCCATGTTTTGAAGATACAGTTAGGTTCGCCCGGACGACCTGCGCGAACCCGATTTTGTTCAACCAAATGCCACCGCTGTTGATTCAGGGGCGGCATTTTTGTGTCTGAAGGATAATGACCTTCAATGATGGTTTGGTACAAACGATCGGCCAGTGGCAACAATTGTTCAAAGACAGAAACGCCACCGATGACAAAGACATCAGTAGCGGACTGCTGAATCGCTTTTTGCGCCTCATCAATTGATGCTAAAGGATGAATGTTCGTTTGCTGGAGGTGTCGGTGCGTCAAAACATAGTTGTAGCGGTGTGGCAACGCTCGCTTCCCCATCGAAACAAAGGTTTTGTAACCCATAATAACCGGAAAACCATTAGTTAGCTGGCGAAAGTGGACCATGTCCTCATGACAATGCCACGGCATAGTCCCCTGATAGCCAATTGTTCCGTTGAGGTCCTCAGCCCAAATAAAATTTAACATGATATTCCCCCACTTAAACGGCAACTGGAGCTTTGATTGGGCCCTCGTGTTCGTAGCCTTCCAATTTGATGTCAGACATCTGGTACTCATCAATGGCTTTTGCTTGATCCGGCAAAATCAATTGTGGTGCCTTGTGAGGGGTCCGGCTTAACTGCTCTTTGATCTGCTCAAAATGATTAACGTAAATATGAGCGTCACCCAAAGTGTGCACAAAATCGCCCACCGCTAAATGGCACTGGTGAGCAATCATATGCGTCAGCAAGGCGTAGCTAGCGATATTAAAGGGAACCCCCAAGAAGATGTCGGCACTACGTTGGTAGAGCTGACAACTCAGTTTTCCGTCATTGACATAGAACTGGAACATTGTGTGGCAAGGCGGAAGCGCCATACTTGGCACGTCTTCGGGATTCCAGGCCGTGACGATCAAGCGGCGCGAATGTGGATTAGTTTTAATTTGTTCAATCACATTGCCTAATTGATCAATAAATTGCCCTTGACTAGTCCGCCAGTGTCGCCATTGTTTGCCATAAATATTGCCTAATTCACCATACTTGGCAGCAAATGTGCTGTCAGCTAAGATCCGCTGGCAGAACAGCTTTTTTTGCTCTTGGTAAAGCTTGTTGAACTCCGGATCTTTTAATGAACGTCGGCCGAAATCAGTCATGTCCGGTCCCTGATATTCATCGCTGTTGACCCAGTTTTTAAAGGCCCATTCATCCCAAATGTGATTCTTGTGCTGTAACAGGAAGCGAATGTTTGAATCGCCCCTTAAAAACCACAACAGTTCACTTTTGATCAAGCCAAATGGGACGCGCTTCGTGGTCAGAATTGGAAAACCCTTTTGTAAATTAAAGCGCATCTGATAGCCAAAGATCGAGCGCGTTCCAGTTCCAGTACGGTCATCTTTAAAATGTCCATGCTCCAAAACGTAACGCGCTAAGTTTAGATACTGATCCTCATTCTCATTAATTGTCATTACAAATCCCCTTATAATTGGTCATTGTCAACAAACTGGCTGAGATATTCCCAGCGTTTCATCTTTTCGTCACTCTCCTGATTAAGGGAGTCGAGTTGTTTTTGCAAGTCAGCCAATTTATCGTAGTTATTACCGTTTTCGGCCATCTCTTGTTCAACCGCTTTGATCTGGTGGTCCAGTTTATCCAATGCAGGCTCTAAGTCGCGCCATTCCAGCTTTTCCTTATAAGTCAGCTTACTTTTTTTAGCTGTTGACTTCTGCTGGCCGTTCTGACCCTGCTTTTTAGAATTGTTGGTCTTCTGCTTAACTGGTTTTTTCTTGGCAGCCAATTTTTGACTTAGGTAATCAGTAAAGCGGCCAGTATAACGTTCAATTTTAGCGTTACCATCAAAAATAAGTAAATCGCTAGCAACCTTGTCCAAGAAGTAACGGTCATGTGATACCGTAATGACGGTTCCGTTAAAGTTCGCAATATAATCTTCCAAAACTGTTAAAGTGCTGATATCCAGATCATTGGTCGGCTCGTCCAATAATAAGACGTTTGGCTGTTGCATTAGTATCTTCAAAAGATATAGACGCCGCTTTTCACCACCAGACAGCTTGCGAATCAATGTTCCGTGCATGAAACGAGGAAACAAGAACCGTTCTAGCAACTGGGTGACACTAACCCGCTGACCATTAGCATCAGTCACGCTGTCGGCCACCTGGCTAAGGTAGTTGATCATGCGCATGTCTTCATCGATAGGCTCCGTCTTTTGGGTATAGTAACCCAATTTAACGGTCTCACCGATCTTAACAACCCCGCTATCGACGGGCAGTTGACCTGCAATGACGTTAAGGAGACTGCTTTTCCCTGCACCGTTCTCCCCGGTAATTCCGATTCGATCCCCAGGCTTTACTAACCAGTCAAAATGAGCCAGGAGTTGGTGGTTACCTAATTTGAGATTAACGTCCTTCATCGAAAGAACATCTTTTCCCAGTCGTTGCGAACCAAGACCGATTTCAACATTATCCTCAGTTTTTAATTTACCAACCTGCTGGCTCAGCTTATTGAAGCGGTTGATCCGTCCCTTTTGTTTGGTAGAACGAGCTTTGGCTCCGGTCCGCATCCAAGCCAGTTCTTTCTTGTAAAGTTGCTGGCGCTTATGTTCAGCACTCGATGCCAATTCTTCCCGCTCAGCCTTTTGCTGAACATATTCTTGGTAATTGCCATCATATTTATAAAGTTTTCCAAACGACAGTTCCCAAATATGGTTGGTGACTTTATCGAGGAAGTAGCGATCGTGGGTGACAACTAGTACTGCCCCGCGATACTGCGCCAAGTAGTCTTGCAACCAGATGATGGAATCAAAATCCAGATGGTTCGTTGGTTCATCTAGCAGCAACAAGTCCGGTTGTTGAATCAAAACTTGGGCTAAGCCAACCCGTTTCTGCTGGCCACCGGACATCTGCCCAATTTTTTGATTCATGTCTTTGATCTTTAGCTGCGTCAAGACCGTTTCAACACGACTTTGCACTTCCCAAGCGTTTTGTTGATCCATTTTAGCTTGCAAGTCATTGAGCCGATTTAAAGCAGATTGATCTTCTGGATGTTTACTGACAATTTGCAAAGCACGTTCATAGCCGCGAATCAAACGGAAAAGCGGTTGATCCCCAGCCAAAACGGCATCCAAAATATCCTTGTCCGGATCCAGCTGTGGTTGTTGCAATAAATAGCCCATCGAATAATCGTTGGGCTTTTCAAAAGAGCCCTTTTCTGGGCTAGTGACTCCGGCAATAACATTCAAGAGCGAAGTTTTGCCACTGCCATTAACTCCGATCAAACCAATGCGATCGTGCTCCTTAATTAAAAAGGAAACGTCTTTAAAAAGGTCCTTTTCACCATATGTGCTTGTTAATCCTTCAGCACGCAGGCTTTGCATTATTCATGGCTCCTTTCTTGAGCATACTCCATTAATTTTTCGTGATTATTCGGGAGTTTTCCGTATAAAACGTTGGTCAATAATTCTTGTAACAGCTTGCCGACGGCTGGTCCCGGCTTAACAATTTGTGCTTTTAGTAAATCGGCGCCATTGATGGCCAGTTGCTTTGAATCCTTAATCGGCAAATACTGATATGCGCTGTCCAATTCGCTTTGAAGCATGTTCCAATTAAAAATGGTAGCAACCCGGTTGGCATCATAGAGCCCTTGCTGGCCGGTAGCAAACATTTGCTCACGCGTAAATGAGCGTCTTTTGATTGAGTTAACAGCCGGTACAACTTTTTTAACGTCCGCTATTAGTTTGTTAGACAGCTTCCAACGGCGGAGAAAAGAAGTGATTTCTTTTTCCGGCAAGTACATCGCAACAATCAGACAGCTCCAGGCCTGGGTAGCATTATCAAGTGGCCAGTGGTTGGATAAAGCGAGCTGACTGAGCTCATTTTTGTAGTCCTTCAGAGCCGGACAGTACTGGTAAAGACCGGTTTTTAGCATCACTGCTAAACCGGCAGAAACGTTTTGCCCGAGTAGAAGTTTCTGCATCTCGACCTGGGTCCGTTCAACTGCAATCTTACTCAAGAGAGCTGCATTATCAGCAATCCCCTGCACGGTCTGCGCGTCAATCTTAAAGTCAAGCCGACTAGCAAAGCGAACAGCCCGCATCATGCGCAACGCGTCTTCGTGAAAACGAGTATCAGGATAGCCAACTGCCCGAATTAGATGATTCTTTAGATCACTTAGTCCATCAAACTCATCAATAACTTCACCGTTTTCTTTCATCGCCAAAGCATTGATAGTAAAATCGCGCCGCTTTAAATCTTCCTTCAAGGAGCGGACAAAAGTAACCTTGTCAGGACGTCGGTAATCTTGGTATCCCGACTCGGTTCGGAAAGTTGTAATTTCATAACCCTGATTGTTAGCTAAAACCATCACCGTACCATGTTCAATACCGGTGTCGACAGTCCGCTTAAAAATGGATTTGACTTCTTCAGGATAAGCACTGGTAGCAATGTCAATATCATGAATTTTATCGCCCAGCAGTGTGTCACGTACACATCCACCAACAAAATAAGCTTCATAGCCTGCTTTTTCAAGTTGTTGGAGGATAGGACGTGCAGAATCAAAAATCTTTGGTAACTTTTCAATTTTCATATCTGTCATTCCTTAATAATTCCGGGTTGTGCCTATCCATTTTAACAAATCTAGCGTGTGAATGGTTAGTTGTTTCTTGTTTGTTTTTGTGGTAAGTTAAGGTAAATATTTATTTCTGCGAAATGAAGTGATTAAATGCAAAACCAACAATACCCTTACCAGACGTCCTTTGAACTATATCTCAAGAGTCAACAGCTGTCGCAAGCGACAATCATCACATATTCAGTAACGGTTGCCCAGTTATTTAAATTTTTAATGGCAAACCGACCCCAAGCATTGCAAAACGGCCCCCGCTCCGTCAACACAGCCGATGTGCGAGCTTACTTTGATTATCTGGAAGCTGAACGCCGTATCACCCTTGCTTCCTACAACAAAACCCTTGCTCAGGTCAACCGCTATTTCACTTACCTCTTTACTCACCAGCTCAGCACCCAGTTGCCCACTTTGCTTTTGCATGGTCAACAAATTGCCGCTAAACCCGAGCTTAACCTTACTTGGCTTGGCAAGATGGACGCAATCCTCATGGACAATCATTTGCATCATTACAGCCGTTTAACCCTCTTGCTGCTCGGTCACGGTTACACGGTCAAAGAGTTTCTGCAACCCGGCTTTTACCGCGTTTATCGATCAATGAAACCGACCTTTGCGCGCGAAAAAGACTTTCGACGCGACTTTGCCAAATTTATCAAACCACTTCAAGATAAGCAAAATTCCGCTGATATCTTTTTAAAAAAACGTTTTTCCCCCTCTTCACCAAACCTTACCAACCCGGCCCTTCACAAATATCTCAAGAGTGACGAGGAGTATCTCGGTTTTGCCATTTCACCTGCTAAACTCCACCAATCCTATATTTGTTGGCGAATTCAGCAGCTCCATGATAAAACTGATCAGGAAATTGAAGATATTCTCCAATTGGATCCCCAATCGCTGATCTATTTTAAAAAGCTACTATTAACCCTCAAAACAGAAAAAGGCTAACCGCCTTCGCAGTTAACCTTCCTAAAATCCTTCGTCTGTCAATTCATCAAAACGCTGCAACATCTCTGTATCTGTCGGCACCAGCTTGACGTAGTGCTTGAGGATCCCTTTTTCAGTAGCAGGGTCCCCGCTTTGCCGGGCCCAGTCGGCGTAATCGTGCAGGAACTGTGAATCATCTTTTAAAGCCAGGGCAGCCGCTTGGTAGAATTTGCCGGCCTGATCATCTTGATCCATCGCTTGGTATGAGCGCGCTAAGTTCCATTCGACCTGTGGATCAACTTCGTCCTGATTGATCAACGGCAGCAGCAAATCTAGATTATCCCGATGGCGTCCCTGCAGCAAAAGATGCTGACTCAGTGCCAGTGTGATCGTAATGCTATCAGGATTGAGCTGGTGAGCCTTGATCAGGTATTGACTCGCCAAATCTGGATGCCCAAGACGATCTGCTAACTGACCAGCCATCATAAAAAGCTGTTCATTATATTGATCAACCCCTAAACCCTCTTGCATGACTTTGAGGGCCTCGTCATCCTTGGCTTGTCCTTCAAGAGCCGCTGCCAATTGGGGATAAGCGGAAGCATAGTCAGGTTCGCTTTCAATGAGGGCATTGAGACTGTCTTCAGCCGCCTGGTAGTCTTTAAGGTGTAATTGAGTCATGCCCATTTGAAAACGAAGATCAGAATTTTGCTTGATCGGTGCCACTTGTTTAAAATAGCCGAGAGCTTGCTCATAATGCCCACTTTGGGCATAAGACATTCCCAGGCGTCCGGCAAGATCCACTTTAGCAAATTCGGTATAACCCTTTTGAATGAGGGCAAAATAATACGGAATTGCTCGCTCAAAATTGCCCATCAGATAGTAAAGCTCCGCATTGGCAAACAAGACTGCTGGTTCGTCCGGAGCAAGACGGTAAGCTTCTTGCAATTTGCTTTCACTAACTTCCAATTCACCCTCTGTTTGGTAAAGATCGGCCGCAACAAGCAGTGATTGAAGATAATTATCAGAATCAGGGCGAATTGAAGTGAGATAATTCAAAGCCCGGTCATTATCATCATCATCGATGGCAATTTCGGCGAGATTTGCCTTTAAGTCGTCATCATCAGGATAGGACTGAAGAAGCTTTTCATAAATCCGCTGAGCACGCTTGTTAAAGCCCAATCCGTATAATTCTTCTGCGAGGTTATACAAGGTTTCATCATCATCTTTGCGCAAAGCCCAGATGAAACTCTTCTTAGCTTCTTTTAGTTGGCCCTTTTCCAGCTGATCTAGCATTCGTTTGGAGTAACTCATGGACACACGTTCCTTTCAGTTCAGAATAAGCAAAAAACGGCGGTCACAATGACCACCGTCGTTTTGTCGTTAAAAATTACTTAACGGCATCCTTCAAAGCCTTGCCTGGCTTAAATGCCGGAACCTTGCTTGCAGGAATCTGGATTTCCTTACCAGTTTGTGGGTTACGACCCTTACGGGCGGCACGGTGACGTACTTCAAAGTTACCGAAGCCGATGAGTTGTACCTTTTCACCCTTGGCAAGTGAAGCCTGGATTGAGCTAAATACTGCATCAACTGCAGCAGTTGCATCCTTCTTCGTCAAGCCAGTTGCAGCTGCAACGTCGTTGACCAGTTCTGCCTTGTTTGCCATTAGAATTCACCTCCCAGAAGCCGTAACCGTAGATTACGGCAGTGCTCAGTTAATTTTGAGTGGTCCAAAATTAACGAAATAATAACGAAAAGTCGTATCATTTCGTTTTTTACGTTACCATAATGAACCGCTAACCGCAAGCGGTTCTAAGCGTTTTTTTGCTTTTTTTACCTGAAGCAAAAGCCAAGGTAAAATTAACAAATTGTTACTTTAATCATTGTCGTTTTCGACTGATTACCTTAATCGGCGTTCCGGTGAAATCAAAGGCAGCCCGAATCCGATTTTCCAGGTAACGTTGATATGAAAAATGCATCAAATCAGGATCATTGACAAAACATACGAAGGTCGGTGGGGCAGTTGCAACTTGCGTCATGTAGTAGATTCGCAAACGTTGACCATTGACCAACGGGGTCGGGTTAGCCGCCTGCGCGTCAACCAATACATCGTTGAGAACACTGGACTTCACCCGCCGCTGATGATGTTCTTCGACCTCCGCGATCAGTTCAGGCAGTTGATTCAAACGCTGTTTCGTTTTGGCAGAAACAAAAATAATCGGCGCATAGGACAAATACTGGAACTGAGAGCGGATCAGGTTGGTAAAGTCGGTCATCGTCGCCTGATTGTGGTTTTTAATGAGGTCCCACTTATTAACAACGATAATCACTCCCCGACCAGCATCATGGGCGTAACCTGCCACGTGCTTATCAAGTTCCCGAATCCCCTCTTCGGCGTTTAAAACAACGAGGACAACATCAGATTCATCGATCGAACGCATCGCCCGCATCAGGGCATAGCGTTCTGTGTTTTCGTACAACTTGCCCTTTTTCTTAATCCCAGCCGTGTCGACCATGGTGAACTGCCGACCCTGTTTATCAGTAAACTGGGTATTGATCGAATCACGGGTAGTCCCAGCCAGATCAGAAACGATCACCCGGTTTTCACCAAGCATCGCATTGACCAGAGAAGATTTGCCGACATTCGGTCGTCCGATAAGCGAAAAGCGAATCGAATGATCTTCTACACTATCGCTATCTTCAGGAAAGACCTTCACAACCGCATCCAACAAGTCTCCGAGTCCAACCCCGTGGACACTGGATACTGGGTAGGGTTCACCAAGACCAAGTGAATAAAAATCATAAACTTCAGCTCGCCGCTCCTGATTGTCAACTTTGTTAACAGCCAGGACAATTGGTTTGTGCGACCGATATAAAATCCGCGCAACTTGTTCATCCGCATCGGTCACGCCACTGTTGATGTCAACCACCATTACGATCACATCAGCTTCATCAATCGCAACCTGAGCTTGTTGACGAATCTGGGTTAGCATCGGCTGGTCCGACATCTCAATTCCGCCAGTATCGATCATGCGAAATTGCTTACCTAACCATTCAGCATGAGTATAAATGCGATCCCGGGTAACACCAGGCGTATCTTCAACAATTGAGATCCGTTCGCCTGCAATACGGTTAAAAAGTGTTGACTTGCCGACGTTGGGCCGCCCAACGACAGCGACAATTGGTGTTGCCATTGTAATGCCTCCTTTCGGAAAAACAAAGAGGATGCAGCCAGATAACCGCATCCTCAATTCGCTGAAATTACAGCAATGTTAACTTACTTGCCAGCCTTCTTCAGCTTGTCACCGATCAGGTCACCAAGGGTAAAGCCACTTTCTTCTTCTGGAGCATTGGAAGCAAAGTTGCTACGACGACGAGGACGACGGTTACCACCACGTTGGTTGTTATTGTTGTCATCAGCGTCAGCAGGCTTTTCTTGCAGGGCCTTGATTGACAAACCAAGACGTTGCCGTTCAGGATCAACGTTCAGGACCTTGACCTTGATTTCTTCGCCCGGCTTCAAAACATCAGCTGGGGTAGCAATGTGCTTGTGTGAAATCTGTGAAATGTGAACCAGACCTTCAACGCCAGGGAAGACTTCAACGAAGGCCCCAAAGCTCGTCAGACGACGAACCGTCCCGGTCAGGACACTGCCAACCGGTGCCTTGTCTTCGATGTCGTCCCAAGGGCCTGGCAGGGTCTGCTTGATAGACAGGGAAATCCGTTGACGATCTGGGTCAACGTTCAGAACCTTAACCTTAACCTTTTGGCCAGACTTCAATACATCTGATGGCTTGTCAACATGTTCGTAAGAAATTTCAGAAACGTGGCAAAGGCCATCGACCCCACCAAGGTCGATAAATGCACCGAAGTTAGTCATCCGGGCAACAGTGCCTTCAACAACGTCACCCTGCTTCAATTCAGCAAAAATCTTCTTCGCAGCAGCTTCATGCTGAGCTTGAACGATTTCCTTGTGGGAAAGAATCAGACGGTTCTCACTAGGTTCAATTTCAACGATTTGGAATTCCAGTTCCTGACCCTTGAATTGGTTCAGGTCTTCCACATAATGATCAGTAATCATTGAGGCTGGAACAAAGCCACGAACACCTGCGTCGACAACTAAGCCACCCTTAACTGCCTGGGTTACTTTAGCAGTGATGTGCTCGCCAGCATCGAACTTCGCTTGAATATCATCCCATACCTTGCGAGCTTCTAAACGCCGGTGTGAAAGCAGGTAACTGCCATTTTCCTTGTCACTGCCAATCTTGGCGATAACAACAAGGTCCAATTCATCACCCTTCTTAACCGCTGCATTGACGTCTTCAACAGGCGTAGTTGACAGTTCCTTAGCAGGAACAACCCCTTCAACACCTGCATCTTCAATGCCAACGATAACTTGGCGATCGTCATCAATCTGCAGTACCTTTCCTTTAACAACATCCCCAACCTTGATGGTCTTGATGCTGTCAAGAGCTTTTAACATTGCGTCTTTGTTTTCGTTTTCAGCCATTAAAAAAATCCTCCTTGCAACACAACTCTGACTCATAGTCTACCAGAAAAAAGTATTTATTGCCAACAATAAATTCAATTTAAGCCAAAGCTTTTTTGATAATTCGAACAATTGAATCGCAAACCTCGTCGATTGACATTTTGGTCGTATCAATGCGGATTGCGTCGGCAGCCTGCCGCAATGGCGAAACCGCTCTCGTGGAATCCTTCTGGTCACGCAACTGAATTGCTTTTTCAATTTCCGCAAGACTGGCTGTCGGGATACCTTTGGCCACATTTTCTTTGTAGCGCCGGGCTGCCCGTTCATGAGCGCTTGCAACCAGAAAGATCTTCACTTCAGCATCCGGCAGAACCGTCGTCCCAATATCACGACCGTCCATCACAATGCCACCGTGGCAAGCAATTTGTCGTTGCTGATTTGTCATTTGAGCTCGAACAGCCGGAATCGCCGCCACCGCTGAAACATTAGCACTGACTTCCCCACTTCGGATATCCCGGGTCACTTCCTGCCCATCGACAAACACCCGCTGATTGTCCTCGGCGGGTTGGAAAGTAATTGAAATCTCCTTAGCAATTTCAATTACAGCATCTTGATCACTGAGGTCGACATGACGCCGCAGCGCCGTCAGAGTTACTGAACGATACATCGCTCCCGTGTCACAATAGACGTAATTAAACCGCTTTGCCAACAACTTTGCAACGGTACTTTTCCCGGAAGAGGCCGGACCGTCGATAGCAACTTGGATTTTTTTTACCAAAATTAAAAACTCCTTTACTTGACCCGCAGACGTTGACCTGGATGGAGCGGCGTTGAGGGTGAAATGTTATTCAATCGTGCTAATTCTTGAACCGTTAAGCCGTTGTTAACA
The DNA here is from genome assembly GCF_947387495.1 of Limosilactobacillus difficilis. Classification (GTDB taxonomy): domain Bacteria; phylum Bacillota; class Bacilli; order Lactobacillales; family Lactobacillaceae; genus Limosilactobacillus; species Limosilactobacillus difficilis. Next base: position 70,421 of record NZ_CANDNU010000001.1, on the reverse strand, counting down.
GCGACCCGGTAGATGCCCTGCCCGGCTTCAACAGTCGTGTACTGGCCACCGGACTTGCTCGATGAACTGACCGAACTATTGGCGCTACTGCCACTGTTGCTTTCTGCCTGACCATTGGTCGAGCTTAGGCTTGAACTGCTTTGCTTAGCTTGACGATGATGATTGGGCTTTGCCGACTGACTTTGAGAATGATGCTGGCGTTTACTCGCCGAACTCGAGCTGTTTTTAGCCTTGGCCACCTTTTCTGTCCGGACCGGGTGGTTAAAAGACTGTTGGTGGTGGACCCAGAAAACTACCGGGGCAGCTGCCAAAATAATAATAAACAAAACGAGTATGGTCGTAATCATCGAATTATGCGAATCTCGTTTACGGTGCTCAGTGCGTGATAGATGACCATCAGAACCGATATCAGGATCATCGGTGAACGTTTTATCCCACAGCTTATCACCATCACGGTGCTGGTCTTCGCGTCGTTCGCTCATCAATTCATTCCTCCTCTGAAGACATTTAAATTAAATTGTAGCGCACTTAAATAGCGACTGTCCACTCTCCTAAAAAAAGAGTTGCCGCAACCGTTTTTGCCAATCGAAGTCATTCTCCACCGGGAAGCGCGTCGGCTGAATGACGGGCAAAACCAGGTCCTCTTGCCAGGCCTTTTGATCCGCCGAACAGCACCAATTGACAGGCTGCTTTTTCCCCGGCTCCCCAAAAGCAGTCAGCATAAATTCTCGCTTACACTGGCCAGTGCGGATATAAGCCAGCATCTCTTGCACCTGCCTTTGGGCAAGCTGCCAGCGCTGTTGAAAATAAGCCACGATCCGTTCAGGCTGCCAGCCGTGGTCCAAATAAAAAGTAAGGATGGTAGCGTTACGGCCCAGCGCATTAGCCGCTACCTGGTGCTTGCGGTAAGCATTCATCATCGCCACCGACGGTAATTCGACCGCTTTTAAATTCAGTGCCAGCTGCTCATCCCCCGGGCTGTACAACAAAACCGCCGCAGACTGCTTCCCGTCTCTACCGGCCCGGCCAATTTCCTGCACATAGCTGGTTAGAGAGGGCGGAAAATGATAATGAATCACGTAGCGAATATTGTTTTTATCAATTCCCATCCCAAAGGCGCTGGTCGCACAAATGACGTCGAGTTTCTCCTGCATGAATTGCTGTTGAATTCGGTAACGATCAATCGAAGCAACGCCGGCATGGTAAGCCGCCACCCGGAGCTTTGTTTGATTGGCCAGGAAATTGGCTACCTCACTGGCTATTTTGCGGCTGGAAAAATAAATCACCCCACTCCGGTCAAACTTTTTAACCAAGCGCAGCAATTGGCCCTGCTTTTCGTCTTGAGAATCACACTGTTCTACCGCCAGGAAGATATTCGGCCGGTCAATAGAACGCACCACCCGGGTCACATGCGTTAGAGATAATTTTTGGCAGATATCATCAGCAACCCGCCGGGAAGCGGTCGCTGTCAGCATCAAAGTCGTTGGATGACCCAAACTTCTAATCACCCGACCTAGGAGCAAATATTCCGGGCGAAAATCCGGTCCCCACTGGGAAATACAGTGGGCTTCATCAATCACCAGCAAAGCTAGCTTCATCCGGGCTAAGCCCTCTTCCACATCCTGCCGAGCAAGCATTTCAGGAGAAACAAAGATATAGTGATAGGAATTCAAGTGGGTAAGTACATGGATCCGCTCACTCATCGTCAACAACGAGCTTAAAACGACGACCCGTTTTTCTCCGCGAAGGCGGAGACGGTTTTCCTGGTCCTGCATCAACGAGAGCAAGGGTGAGACAACGATAATTGTTCCCTTCAGCAGGTAAGCGGGTAGCTGGTAAAGCAGCGTTTTCCCCGCCCCCGTCGGTAAAATAGCCAGCGTATCCTGTTGGGCCATAATCGATCGCAAAGTAGCTAACTGTCCTGGACGAAAAGCATTAAAACCGAAATGCTGTCGCAATGTTGCCAGAAGTTTTGCGTCATTAACCATGCTCTTCCTCACTCTTTAAAATCTGGTACGCCCGAAATTCGAAGAATGCCGTCGCTTTGTCTTCGCCGGTCGGGACTTGAAATTGCCAGTCGTTTATCGTCCCGTGGTAGCGTTGTCTTAGTTGGGCAAGCGTTTGGTCACCCAAAAGACGACGCAAGTTGACACTATCCGGCAGCAAAATTGCGGCCTGCAACAAATGTTCACGAATAGTCGACACTTTCAAATGACGACGAGCAGCAATAGCTTTCACCGCCATCCCCGTTCGGAAGTAATCGAGGGTCTGTTGGGTTGTCTGGTTCAGCGGTGACTTTTTAACGAGCGGCCGGCATAGATCAGCTAGGGGCCCGCGTTCTTGAAGGACGTGCAGACCAATGCCAATCCACAGGTCACGAATCATCAATCGTAATTCTTCGCTCTCCAGCTGCAAATTTTTAGCCGCCGTCAACTGAGTCCAACCGGCCTGGTGATAGCCGGGAAACTGGTAGATGAAAAGCGTCGCTAACCGCAAATCAACTTGTGCCAGATCATGAGCCCAGCTTTGCAGTTCCTCATAACTGGTCTTGCGCAGTTGCTGAAAAGGCTGCCGCAACCACTGCCGAACACAAGCCAACTCAGCCGGTGAACTTGTTACAGGAACGTAACGCCTGACACCATGACCAAGCTGACTCAATGCCTGTACTGCTAGCCACAGCCGAACCGGGAGGGCAGAATTTTCGCCTGCCCATGCCCACTTTCCTAACCGGGGCTGGTAAAATTGCCCTCTGATTTTGCGAACCCTTTGTATTCCTTTCGCGGTCAAACGTGCAGTCGAATGCTCAACATCAACCAAAAGTAAGCTGTGGATCGCGTAACTTTGGAGCAACTGGTCAAAATCATCCCGTGACAATTGTGGCATTGCTTTGAACCAGTCCAAAAGCCCATATTGTTGGCCCCAGAACAGAGTTGCAACTGTTCGCCGCCCGTGCAAAATCCCTTCGATAACGCGATAATGACGTGGCTGCTCATCAAAAAGTGTCAACAAGTAATCCATTCCCAGTCACCCCCTCTTCACAATGTCTATATTATAAAAGACATGGCGAATAACCGCCATGTCAGCTCCCTACTTTAATTTAAATTTCTGGGTAATCCGGGCCGGCAAATGAACCGCCAGGATAACAAAGACCGTGCCGACGATGATTCCCTTTAGTAAGTTGAAGGGAACAACCCCAAACAAAACTAGTTGCGGAATCGGCAGTGTCGGTTTCCAAGACCAAATTGCCATATAGAGTGGCGTCAACACGAACAAGTTGAGCAACGCCATCACAATTGTCATCATAATTGTTCCCCACGCCAGCCCTTTAGCCATTTGTTTAGCATCAACACTCCCAGTCCTCTTGATTACCAGGGCAAACGGAATCAGCATTGCCAGTGCTGCAAGGAAATCACTGCCACTCCCTAATAAAGTGCCAAGCGATAACCCGTAAATCACCGCGTGCAAAATGGCTTTGACTGCCGCGACGCCAATTCCCATCGCGGGTCCGTACATCAGTGTTCCGAGTAGAACCGGTACATCGGAAAAATCAACCTTGAGATAAGGGGCAATTGGAATCACCGGAAACTCGAAGAGCATCAGGATAAATCCGAGTGCACCCAAACAAGCCAACATTGCCAAACGCTTAATCCGAACATTTTTACTGTCCATCATATAACCTCCTCAGTGAGGTTATCTTCAAGTCAAACGAAAAAAGCCGCTGGAAATATCTTCAGCGACTTTTCGGGTTTCGTTTAAAACAAAATCTTCTGCATACCAGACTGTACTGTCGGCATCGGAATTTCACCGAATCAACCGCGAATGCGGGTTGCGGGCTATCACCGCCGGTCGGGAATTGCACCCTGCCTTGAAGATAATCCTAATTTAAATTTACAAATTTATTATAACACACTCAACTCATAGTAGCTAGAGTTGCCGAAGCGCGTCTACTTCTGCCGTCCGCAACTTGCGAAACTGGCCCGGGGTCAGGCCGTGCAAATTCAAAAAGGCGTATTGCTCCCGATGCAGCTTGAGCACCGGGTGCCCGACAGCCGCAAAGATGCGCTTCACTTCGTGGTAGTGGCCTTCGTGAATTGTCAGCCGCACGATACAGGTATGCTTATCGTGATCGACTGCTTCAAGGCGCGGGTGCGTCTCCTGGGTCCGGTGGCCGTCAATTTCCACTCCCTGACGAATGGTTTTCATTTCCTCGTTGGAAATGATGCCCTTCAATTTGGCCACGTAAGTCTTATCGACCTCAAAGCGCGGGTGCATCAGCTTATTGGCGAGGGCCCCATCGTTCGTCAGCAAAAGCGCTCCCGTCGTGTCGTAATCCAAGCGTCCGATCGGATAGATCCGCGCGCTAACCCCGGCTTCTTGCAAAATATCTACGACCGTCCGCCGACCCTTGTCATCGTGAGCCGAAGAAATCACCCCGCGTGGCTTGTCGAGCAGATAGTACTCGGCCTGTTCCTTTTCAATTGGCACCCCGTCAACCCTGATTTCGTCACTAGTGCCAACCTTGACGCCTTGCTGGCGCACCACCTGACCGTTGACCTGGACGCGGCCGGCCGCGATGATCTTTTCGGATTGGCGGCGGGAGGCGATCCCGGCCTCAGCCATCACCTTTTGTAATCGTTCCTTTTTCATCAACTTGTCAGTCCCCTTTTTGTTGTTTTTGCCGGCGCTTCAAGGCCTGCAAGAAAATATCACTATCGTAGTCGGCCAGGTTATCAGGCAGTTCTTCCTTGCTCAACGGCGGTAAGTCCGCCAGCGACTGGAGGCCAAAGTAGTCCAAAAACTTGTCCGTCGTGACGTACTGGAAGGGCCGCCCCGGAGCATCCAGCCGACCAGCCGTTTTCACGAGTCCCCGGACCGTCAATTTCTGCAAGGAACCAGAACTCTGCACGCCCCGGATATCGTCAATTTCAATGCGGGTCAGTGGCTGCTTATAAGCGACAATCGCCAAGACTTCCAGCAGAGCGTTGGTCAATGGCACCGTCAACGGCACTTCAAAGTAGTGTTTCATGAGTGGCGCCAAGTCGGGCTTTGTCGCCAGCCGGTAAGTTTGGCCGGCGTTCAGCAAAACCAGGGCGCAATCCGGATCCTGGGCGTACTTGTCAGCCAACTGCTGCAAGATTTCCAGGACGGCCGGCTTCATAAAGCCCGTCACCCGGCTTAAATCACCCAGGCTGATTCCCTGATCCCCGCTGATAAACAGCAACGCTTCAATTTGCGCTAGATTCGTCATTTTGGGTTCCCTTCTTCGTTAATTCCACAATCAGCGGCGCAAAAAGACCGGCTTGCGAGATTTTCACCTGACCATCTTTTCCCAAATCGAGAATTGCTAAAAAAGTAGTCACCAGGTTTTCCCGTGAAGCCTGATCGCTGAACAAATCGATAAAGCGCATGGGGCCGTCGGCTAGGCGCTGGCGAACAAAAAGCAGTCGCTCAGCGACCGTGATCTTCTCGGCCTGGACCGTCCCCCGTAGCGGTTCCTCGCTGACGTGGCGTTTGAGGACGTCAGCAAAGGCAGCTTTCAACTGGTCGACCGTCACTCCCGGTGCAACATGAGCACTGACCATTCCCGCCGGCACCGTCATCGCTTCCCGAGTGTACTCCCGCGCTCGCAAATGCTCCTTGTCCTTGAGCTTGCCCGCCGCTTTTTTATAGCGCTGGTATTCCATCAGACTTTCCACCAGCGCCGCCCGCGGATCGGCTTCTTCTTGGTCATCCGCCACCTCAACCGGGGCCTTGGGGAGAAGCATCGCGCTCTTGATCCGCATCAAAGTCGCTGCCATCACAAAATAATCGCCAGCAATCTGCAAACGGTGCTTCTTCATTTTCTTTAAGTAGGCCATGTACTGGGAAGTAATTGGCTCAATTTGAATGTCACTAATCTGCATCTGGTTTTCCCGAATTAAATGCAAGAGAAGGTCCAGCGGCCCTTCAAAGTCCCCCAGTTTCAAAGTTGGCTGATAGGGGTGCTGGTTAATCGCTGCTTCATTCATCAGTTTCGCGCTCCCAATTGGTAATCAACGGTTGGGTATTAAAGGTCCCCATGACCCGCTTGCGGGGAAACAACTGGGCAATCGCCGTCAGCATTCCGTAGACATTACGGCCGCTCCGCTCGCTCGGAGTAAAGGAAAGCCAGCGCACCAGGACGTAGTTATCGCCTTCCTGGATAATCGCTACGCCGGTAAAGTGATCCTCATCAGCGTTGTGCCATAAGTAGATGTGGTAGCCCTGCTGCAGTGACCATGCTATCTCGTCACGGACCCGTTCCACATCATGCAACTGGGGGACAAAGGACAGGATTCCCATAACAATTTTCTGGTAGTCTTTTCGGTATGATTTTAGCATTGTATCAACCTTTCTAGGCCCGCGGATGATAACGATTATAAACGGCCGCCAAGTGCTGACGGGACACATGGGTATAAATTTGCGTCGTCGTAATGTCGGCATGACCGAGTAATTCCTGAACCACCCGCAGATCGGCACCATGTTCCAATAAGTGCGTGGCAAAGCTGTGGCGCAGAGTATGAGGAGTCACCGGCTTATCAATCCCGGCAGCTTGCACCGCAGCTTTTAGGTTTTTCCAAACACCTTGCCGGGTCAACTGCCGGCCATGCGCATTTAAAAAGACATAAGGCGATCGTTGTTTCTTCAGCAACTGAGGACGGACCTCTTTAAGATAACGTTGCAGCCAATCGATGGCGACTTGGCCGATCGGAATGATCCGCTCGCGATCACCCTTGCCGCGGGGTTGTATCAAGCCGACTTCCAAATGGAGTTCATTAAGGCTTAAATTAACCAGCTCGCTAACTCGCAAGCCCGTCGCGTACATCACTTCCCACATTGCCCGGTCGCGTAGGCCCAGCTTTTGGTCGGTCTTCGGCACCGCCAGCAATTGCCCCACTTCCGCTTCCGTCAACACGGCCGGCAATTGGCGCTGGCTCTTCGGTAGGGTCACCAATTCCAGTGGATCCGTCGCAAGCAAATGTCGCCGATTAAGGTAGGCATAAAACTGGCGTAGAGAACTCACTAACCGGCTCAGACTGTGTCGCGCCCGCCCTTGATTTTGCAAATGAGCCAGGAGTGATAGAACCGCAAAACGATCCACTGCTTGCCAATTTTGCAGGCCGCGCTGAGCAAAAAAATGGGCTGCTAGCTTCAAATCGCTCTGATAAGCCAGCCGGGTGTTGTCGGCCAGACCGCGCTCGGCCCGGAGGTAGTCGACAAAGTCTTGAATTAATTCCTGATATGCTTGCTCTTGATGACCGTTCACCATTAGTCACCAGCTTGAAGCAGCTTTAGCATGCCGTCCTCTTCTTTAACCAAGCCGGCCTTCATCAGGTGACCGACCGCCCGTTTAAACTGTCCCTTGCTAATGCCAAACTCCTGCCGGATGGCAGCAGGATCGCTCTTATCGGTAAAAGGCAGCTCAGCGTTGACGTTATGTTGCAGCATCACCAACAGCATCTGCGCATCATCACCGATGGCCTCATAGGCCCGTGGCTTCAGGGACAGGTTCAAGCTGCCGTGCGCTGACAGGCCGATTACTCGCCCAGAAACGTGCTCACCCAGTCGCGGTTCACGGTCGCGTTCACTCGGGTGGACGAAACCCAGCTGATAATCGTCAGTCAGGATGTGGGTGCCAGTGATCTTCAACCGAATCACGGTGCCCTTGACATTGTGGTTCATCAAATGACGATCCGGCTTTTTGGCAATCGTCATAAAGAGGTCTTCGTCAGCCAATTGACCCCATAGCCGATCCTTGCGGTCTACTTTCAGGGCAATCATCAGCCGATCATCTACTTGGGGCCACAATTCCTTCTGTGCCGGCAGATCATCCTTGGACACCACGATGTCCTTATTGGGCAGGCCAATGTCGACGAAGACCCCCAGATCCCGGCGAACCCGGACCACGTGACCAAAGTCATAGTGATCCACTTGCACCGTGGGAATATGCTGGCAGGTCATCTGAAGTTGATGCTTTTCATTTTCGTAAACAAAGCCCCGGACAGAACCCCCAATGTGCAAAACCTGCGGGCTTTCTCCCTTTGGCAGCCGGTAAGTCTGCCCATTACGAGCCGGTTGAACAAAATAGTCCTGTTCGTTTTCGTCGATCATCACGGCCGAAACCACTTTCCCCAGTGACTGATTCATTTGCCTACCTCCTGCAAAACTTGTTGTCGCTTTTGTTTTACAATCACTTTATTTTACACGCGTCGCCAGTAAAAACCAAGTTGGCCCATAAAAAAAGAACTGAGAGCGAGTCTCAGTTCTAAATTTGTGATCGAAATTCAATTTAGACGCGTTGAATCCGCATCGTGTTAGTCGTCCCTGGAGTGCCAACTGGAACCCCGGCAACGACGATGATCTGGTCACCCTTTTTGGCAAAGCCGCGCTTAACAGCTTCTTCACCAGCCCGCTTAAACATTTCGTCAGTGTTAGCTGGCTTGTCAACTACGATCGGTTGAACACCCCAGTTAACCATCAGACCAAGTGCAACCCGGTCAGTAAAGGTCATCGCCACGATATCAGCATCTGGACGATACTTAGAAATCATCCGGGCAGTGTAGCCGCTGGCCGTCGCAGCAACAATCGTGTGGATGTTCAATTCGTCAGCAGCAGTCTTAACCGCAGAACCAATTGATTCGGTGACGTTGGAAGTGTCAAAGTCAAAGGTTTCGGTCCCGAATTCCTTCAGACGACCCTCAGCCTTAATGTCAATCCGGTTCATCGTGGCAACTGATTCAACTGGGTAGTCCCCGTTGGCACTTTCACCAGACAGCATCGTAGCGTCAGTCCCGTCAAAGATCGAGTTGGCAACGTCAGAAACTTCAGCCCGAGTTGGCCGTGGGTTCTCTTGCATCGAATCCAGCATTTGGGTAGCCGTAATAACCGGCTTGCCTAACAAGTTGCACTTGCGAATCAGGGTCTTTTGAACCAGCGGAACGTTTTCAGCTGGAATTTCAACACCCATGTCACCACGCGCAACCATCAGCCCATCAGAAACCTTGATGATTTCGTCAAAGTTGTTGATTCCTTCTTGAGATTCAATCTTTGGGAAGATTTGAACATCTTCCATGTTCTTTTCCTTAAGCAGTGCCCGAATATCCAGGACATCCTGCGGCTTCCGAACAAAGGAAGCGGAAATGTAGTTGATCCCATTGTCACAACCGAAGCGAATGTCATCTGAGTCCTTCTTGGTGATCCCAGGCAGGTTGATTGAAACGCCAGGAGCGTTGACACCCTTACGTGAACCCATCACTCCATCGTTTTCGGCCACCGTTACCAGTTCTTTGTTGGCATCGTCTTTTTCGATAATCTTGAAGTCAAGCAGACCATCGTCTACTAGAACGTGACCGCCGACGTGGGTGTCATCATAAAGACCAGGATAGGTAACCGCGATCTTGTCCTTGGTCCCTTCCAGGGAATCATCCATCGAAATCCGCAACTTATCGCCAGTGTGGAATTCAATCTTACCGTCCTTTTGAACAGTAGTCCGGATTTCAGCACCTTTGGTATCCAGCATGATTCCGACACGCTTACCGGTGATTTTTTCAGCCTTGTGAACATTTTGCATCCGACCTAAGTGTTCCGGATGATCACCGTGTGAGAAATTAAACCGGAAAATATTTGCACCCGCGTTAATTAACTTCACAATTGTGTCGACATCAGTGCTGGCAGGACCCAGTGTGCTGACAATCTTTGTCTTCTTCATCAGTGACATCTCTCCTTTATGTTGATACGTTAATCGGTAATTGCTCATCACCGAACACAGCTAAATCATACCACTTTTTGAACACATTGTTCTACCATTTTCACCCAGCAATCACAATTTAGATAATAAAAGCGCTTTCGTTAGACCGGCACTTTACCGGCTTCCAGCTTTCAAACGTTGCAAGAAAACATTGGCACTGCCAAAGGCATCATTCAATGCGGCACGGGTGCGCTGGTCCGTCGCTAAGGATTGCTGCTTGGGTTGTAAAAATTGCTGGTGCAAGTCTGGATAATAAACCACCACCCTAGCGGGGCCGGGATGGACCTGGGACAATCTGTCCAAGATTTTATTAACCTGGGGCGTCATCAAACCGTTCACCACCTGAACAGCCCACCGATCCACTACATGGTCAACTAGCTGCTGCTTGAGCAGGCGGGCTGATTGCATCTGTTCAACTACTAATTGCAAGCCACGTTCTCGTTGTTCGAGGTGCCCCGACACTACCAACACCCGATTTTGATCTAATACCGGTTCAAATTGTTGGTACTGTTTAGGAAACAGGGTGAGGTCCAGCTGACCAGTTGCGTCGCTGACACTAATAAAGGCCATTCGTTGCTGCCTTTTACGAGTCGTAATTCGTTTCACTTTCATAACGTACGCGACCACTGTAGCCCGCCCAGTAGCCCCCAGTTCCTTAATTGGAATGGCACCAATATATTCGGCCAGCTGCTGATATTGATCTGTGGGGTGACCAGAAAGATAAACCCCCAGTGCTTCTTGTTCCTGATTGAGCCGTTCCGTTAGCGAAAATTCAGGGCAGGAACTGATCGTAGTCGTCAAACTATCTCCCAAGTCAAGGTGGTTTAAACCAAGCTCAGCCCCACTAATTAAGTCAGGCAGGGCTGTCACCATCTCTTTGCGATTATAGCCAAGTCCATCAAAACAACCGGCTAAAATTAAAGCCTTGAGTGGTTCAACCTTCCGCCATTGAGCAGCAATCCGGTTCAAAAAGTTTGGTAAATCTCGGTACGGCCCGTTTGCCGTCCGTTCCTCGATAAGGGCCTGTGCCATGTCGCGACGCATCCCTTTGATATTGGCGAGGCCAAAATAAATCGTTGTGTCGATTAGATGAAAACTCAATTCGCTCTGGTTAATTCGCGGCCCACTGACATGAACTCCTACGCGGCGCGCGGCCTCGACATAATCACGAAGTTTTTTTACATCACTAGTATCACTCATCAAAGCGGTGAAGAAAGCCGGACCGGCGTGGAGCTTCAAATAAGCAATTTCAAAAGCTAGTTTAGCATAAGCCACCGCGTGGGAATGGTTGAAGCCATAGTTAGCAAACTGGTCGATGTAATCAAAGACCCGGCTAGCCGTCGATTCATCAGTTCCCTTCTTAACGGCCCCTCTGATAAATTGACTCCGCATTTTCTCCATCGTTGCCTGTTTTTTCTTGCTCATCGCCCGCCGCAGCAAATCCGCTTCACCCATTGTAAAGCCGGCCATCACACTGGCAACCTGCATGACCTGTTCTTGGTAGACCAAAATACCATAGGTAGGCGCCAAAATTGGCCGCAAACGAGAATCAGGCAGGCTGACTTTTTCCTGTCCTTTCTTCCGAGCAATGTAGTGGGCAATGTTTTCCATCGGTCCCGGCCGGTAAAGCGCGATAACCGCTACAATATCATTAAAGGAATCAGGATGCAGGGACACCAACACCTGCCGAATTCCCCGGGATTCAAACTGAAATACTCCACTGGTAGCACCCTGCTGAAACATTTTGAGAACACTAGGATCATTAAGATCAATCTGGTTTAGGTCAAAATCAGGCTGCTGACGGCGAACTTGACGCACCGTGTTATCGACGATCGTTAAATTGCGTAAACCTAAAAAGTCCATTTTCAGCAAGCCGACTTCTTCGACGGCATTTTTGTCATACTGGGTCATCAGCATTCCGTCACTGCCAGTTTCTAGTGGAACCGTATCACGCAGCGGCGCCTCTGCCAGGACAATCCCCGCCGCATGAGTCGACTGGTTGCGCGGCAGCCCCTCGAGCCGCAATGCCGTCTGGTAAAGCAATTGATTAAGTGGACTGTCAGCAACAAAATTACGAAAACGTTGGGACTGCTGATAAGCCTGGTGCAAAGTAATGTTGTGTTCTCGTGGGATGGCGGCGCTCCAGTCGGCCTGGCTGTATTGGGGAAGGCCAAAAGCACGGGCCACGTCACGAATTACCTGTTTGGTCTTTTCAGTGCCGAAAGTAATAATCTGTGCCATCCGCTTATGACCATACTTTTGGTGCAGGTACTGCAAAACTTCCTGGCGACGGTTATCTGGCAAATCCAAGTCAATATCCGGCATTTGCTGCCGTTCTGGATTTAAAAACCGCTCGAAGAGCAAGTCATATTCGAGGGGGTCCACTTCAGTGATTGCCAAAACATAGGCGACCAGCGAACCACTCGCTGACCCTCGTCCCGGTCCCGTGGTAATCTTCTGCTGGTGGGCAAAGCGCATCACATCCCATTCAATCAGAAAATAGTCATCGAAGCCTAACTGATGAATAATCTTTAACTCATAATTCAATCGTTTTTGGTAGTCTGCCCGGGTTTGCCCGGCCGCGAGCGGCCGCTTCGCGAGCCCCTTTTCGCACAACTGCCGCAAGTATTGAGCTGAGCTTAATCCTTCTTCATTGTGAAAATGAGGCAAAACGGGTGCTTTGAGCTCCACCGTGGCCTGACAGGCATCCGCAATCTCAGCGGTTTTTGCCGCCGCCGCACCGAGGCCAGCCTTTTGGTAGGCGGCAATTTCTTCGGCCACGGGCCGCAAATAATGCTGACCGGACTCCTGGCTGCTATGCAAAGGGTCAACGATCGTTTGTCCGTTACCAATCGCTTTGAGTACCTTAGTTGCAAAAGCATCCTCCGCATTAAGGTAACTGACATTTGACATCCCCACTAGCGGCAATTGATAACGCTTGGCAATTTCCTTTAGCGTCGTCTGCAGAATCGGCGAACAATAAGGATTAATCCCCTGTAAGAGCTGACCAGTAGACAAGCCTTGGGACAATTGAGCCAGCAAATCACTTTTGGCTTCCGGCCCACATGCTAAGCCAACGTTATTACTGGCAGCAATGATGACAAACAGGCCCCTCGTAAAGGGCAATATTTGATCAACATTTAACGGCTGGTTATCTGTCTTGGTCTGAAGCAGACTCGACAGCATCATCAGGTTCCGGTAGCCTTGTTGGTCGCGCGCTAGGATAACCAGCGGAAGGGTGTGCCCGTCGACATCATTGATAGCAACCGCTATTTGCAAACCGAGGAGTGGTTTGATGCCGACACTTTGCGCAGCGTGGAAGAATTTCACGGTTCCATACATCACGTTCACGTCCGTCATCGCTACCGCACTGTAGCCGCGTTTTTTGGCAGCTTGGGCTAGTTTGGCCGGCGCAATAGTGCTTTGCAGCAGCGTATAAGTACCTGTTACTTGTAATGGCACGAAATTCATTCCAAAACCTTCCTTTCGTCATTTTCCCCCACTTTTTACAAAAAATTTTAATGGTCACTGTCAATATGGTACAATAGTTTTGACAAGTAGAGGAGTGAGGAGCATGAAGTGGCTTATTCAAAACGTCATCGTTGCCTTTTGGGCTTTCCTGCTTGGTGAGGTATTGACTTACATTACCGCCCAGCTCGAAGGCGTCCAACCGCAATACCTGTTTGACGGGATTGTCGCAATCATTGTCGGTTTAATCGCAGTTAACCTCATCAGCTGGATTACTGGTCACGCCGACCCACATCGTCAAGACAATTAATCTGATTTAGAATTTAAAACTGCCGCGATTCAAACGCGGCAGTTTTTTTATTTAATATGGTTTTCGACGTTCAGTGCATTGATCTTCAGGAGAACATCGAGAGCTGCTTCCATCGTTTGCAGTGAAACATACTCGTAGCGTGAATGCATGTTTTCTCCACCAGCAAACAGGTTTGGCGTTGGCAAACCCATGAAGCTAATCGTTGAACCGTCCGTACCACCCCGCACCGGGTAGATGACGGGTTTAATCCCAAGATCTTCCATCGCGGCCTTGGCCAGCTCCACCACATCCATGTGCTTTTCGAGGACCTCCCGCATATTGTAATACTGGTCGCGAAGAGTCAAATGAACCCGGTCAGCGCCGCAGCGCTGGTTAATCCGGTCCACTACCGCCCTTAAGTGCTGTTTGCGATCCTCAAAAATGGCTTTATCATGATCACGAATTAAATACTTCATCGTCGCATGGTCAACCGTCCCATCCAGGCGGTAAAGATGATAGAAGCCTTCTCGCCCTTCAGTCCGTTCAGCGCGGTCGTGTTCAGGCAATAATTCATGCAAGTCGATCGCCAGTTGAATGGCGTTGACCATCGCCCCTTTGGCAACAGCCGTGTGCACATCCTTGCCTGCAATGTCAATCGTCGCGGCAGCCGCGTTGAAGGTTTCGTATTCCAGTTCGCCAAGCGGCCCGGCATCCACCGTGAAGGCAAAATCAGCATTAAAATCTGTCACGTCGAAATGATCGGCTCCCGTCCCAATCTCTTCGTCCGGGCTCAAGCCAATCCGGATAGTTCCGTGCTTAATTTCTGGATGAGCCATCAGGTACTCCGCCATCGTGACAATTTCAGCGACTCCAGCTTTATCATCAGCACCTAATAAAGTAGTGCCATCGGTCGTAATAAGGGTTTGACCAGCATAATTTTTTAAAGCCGGAAATTCAGCGGGGTCGAGCTGATATTGGCCATTCTTCCCCAACGGAATCTTCGAATGCCCGTCATAGCTTTTGACTACCTGCGGATTGACCCCATGAGCATTAAAATCAGCGGTGTCAATATGAGCTAAAAAACCAATGGTCGGGATCTTGCTGGATTCACCCAGATTGCTGGGAATCGTTGCTAGTAAATAAGAATTCTTGGGGTTAATGCGTACGTCACTAAGCCCTATGTCCTGGAGTTCAGTCGCTAACCGCTGTAAAAAAGCAGTCTCCTTAGGGGTTGAAGGAATCGTCGAACTTTCGGGATCCGAACGAGTCTCGACCCGCACGTATTTAAGAAAACGTGGTAGTAACTCTGCATATTTTGCCATCTTACTCACCTCGTGGACTTATACTTTGGTCAAAAAGTGAAAAGGCTCCGTGTTCACTTCAGACTTGACAACATCAATTCCCCACTCTTCTTCCTGATTCCATTTTAGCAGGAGTTTTGCCAGGCCATCAACCATTGTGACCTCGACATGGTGACCAGGATCAACAAGCAGCAGGTGATTAATCTGCATATCCTGGGCAATGTGGTAGCTAACGTCACCGGTCACAAAGGCGTCAGCGTGTTTTGCCAAAGCAAGTGGGAAGTATTTCGCAGCTGAACCCCCAATAACAGCAACCCGACGGACCTTCTTTTTCGCATCAGACTCGTTGTAACTATAACGCAGCCCTTGAAGGTCGAAATGCTGCAGACAATACTGGTTAAAGCTATCAACACTCATCGCTTCTGGCAAATCGCCCACCCGGCCGAGGCTGACCGCTAAGTTGGTGTTCGGGTCGACAGCGCTGTCGTCAAGGTGCTCAACGTTTTTGAGACCGAGATCAGCAGCAAGCCAGTCGTTCATCCCCTCATTAGCCATGTCCAAGTTGGTGTGAGCCGAGTAGACTGTGATGTCATTAGCCATCAAGTCTTTGTACATTTGATTCTGCGGATTGGCCAGGTCAAGGTCGCGGGCCGGATGAAACATCAGGGGATGATGGGAAAAGATCAATTGAACCCCGCGACGCTTGGCCTCAGCGATCACCTGGGGCCGGACATCGAGGGTCACGAGGACCCGCCTGACCGGCTGACTTAAAGAACCCAACTGTAAACCAACGTGATCCCAAGACTCAGCGAGTTGCGGCGAAGCAAAACGTTCAAAACGATGCGTTAACGTTCCTACTGTGATCATCCTAAAACCCCCTTAATTAAATCGATCCGGTGCTTAAACTTTGCTTCTCTTTCCACGGGACTTTGCTTGGCCTTCTGAAGCTGCTGGATGGTCCGTTCGTCGCGCTGCAATTCTCCGAGCCACTTGTCACGGAAAACTGGGCCCGCTTGTTCTAATAGAAGGGGGCCAAAGATGAGTTCCCGCTCATTATAGACAACCGGCATGGCAACCGGGTCCGCAACGATGACTTCATAAATGTGACCATCCTCTTCAACCAGTTGCTCGTGATTGATTTGAAAACGATGGTCAGCGAGCCAGCGACGGAGGTTTGCTGCGCCAATATTAGGTTGTAAAATCAGCCGCTGAATCGTCGCTAAGCGTGCCTGACCTTGATCTAAAATCTTGCGAATAAGGCTCCCACCCATTCCGGCAATAATCACTGTATCGACCCGGTCAGAATCGTTGATGGCAGCCAGACCATCCGCCAATCGGGGAATTACTCGACCAGTCAAACCTTGCCGTTTCACTTCGGCCACAGCGTTTTCAAACGGTCCGCGCGCCACTTCGCCCGCAACCGCGTACTCCGCAACGTTGTTGACGATCAATGAAGCTGCCAAGTAGGCGTGATCCGCCCCAATATCCGCAATTCGCGACCCAGCGTTGACAAATGAAGCAACAAGTTGCAACCGCTGGGAAAGATGATGTTCGTCCACAAAAAAACCTCCCTTTGCATTGTCATTATACACAAAGCCGCAACCAAAAAGAAACAGGACCATGAGAAAAGTCTCTCACGCTCCCGTTGATCTCAATTGATGAACTTAAAGCAAGTCCATTTCAACCATCTTTTCGGCATTTTCAACCGTGTTCCAAGCGGCTCCCTTGAGTAGGTCGTCAGCAACGACCCACATATTGAAGGCTCCCTTGTTTTCGTAATCAGGCCGAATCCGTCCAACAAAGGTGGACCGGTGACCAGTTGCGTATAGTGGTTGCGGATAGACTTGGTGCTTGATGTCGTCTTGCAAGACGTTGCCAGGAAAGTCAGCTACCGCCTGCTGAATTTGTTCGTTCGTGGCAGTCGAGTCCTCAACCGTAAAGTAGACACTCTCCCCGTGTGAAATCGGAATTGGCACCCGGACACAAGTAGCGGTAACTTTGATGTCCTGAGCATTCATGTCGCCGAGCATGATCTTCTTTGTCTCGTGGATCATCTTCCACTCTTCATGGGAGTAGCCCGAATCTTCCAGCACGTCAATTTGCGGCAAGAGGTTGAAAGCTAATGGGTAGTGACGCCGGTCCCCCTTTGTTGGCAGAATCTTGGCATCAGGCTCCATCGGCTTACCGTCGATGTAATCTTGGGATTCCTTCAATAGTTCGTTAATTGCACTTTGTCCCGCACCACCAGCGGCTTGGTAGGTGGAAACAATAATTTGCTTGAGGCCAAACTTGCGGCGAATTGGTTCAAGAGCCATCACCATCTGAATGGTCGAACAGTTCGGGTTGGCAATGATACCGTGGTGGTTCTTTAACGCTTCGGGGTTAACTTCGGGAACCACCAGGGGAACATCCGGTTCCATCCGGAAATGACTGGTATTATCAATGCAAACCGCACCCCGCTTGACAGCTTCCGGCAACAACTTAGCCGAAACCGAGCCACCAGCCGATGACAGGACAATGTCAACACCATCGAAGGATTCTGGTTTAGCTTCTTCAACCGTTACTGGCTGACCGTTAAACTCCAATACCTTGCCCACGGAACGCTTAGAAGCCAGCAATTTGATCCCTTTAACCGGAATCTTATCGCATTCCATCGCCAGCTGTTCGATCATCCGGCGACCAACAGCACCAGTGGCCCCTAAAATTGCAACGTTATACTGCTTACTCATGACCTCACCCCGTCTTAGTTCAAATGTTCCATGAAGGCACTGATTCGCTTGACAGCTTCGTGCAAATCAGCGTCAGAAGCAGCGTACGACAGCCGTACGTAACCTTCACCACCGGGGCCGAAGACGTTGCCTGGAATCAAACCGACCTTAGCCTGCTTAGCCAAATCGGTCGCAAACTTGAGGTCATCCGTACCGTACTGGGCCGGAATCTTAGCGAACATGTAGAAGGCACCTTCTGGCGTGGCCATCTCAAAGCCCAGCTTGCGCAATGCTGCTTCCAAGTAGTCACGGCGCTTTTCGTATTCAGCCCGCATCTTGATTGGGTCCTCGTCACCGTTATTTAAAGCTTCAATAGCCGCGTCTTGGGAAGCGTCAGTTGCAGTCGTGACTAGGTAACTGTGAATCTTACCAGCTTCGTTAACGAACTTGGCTGGCCCGCAGATATAGCCGAGCCGGTAACCAGTCATCGCGTGGGACTTAGACAAACCAGAAACGAGAATCGTCCGTTCGGGCATCTCGGTAGCCATTGAGTAGTGCTTACGGCCACCGTAGATCAATGAACTGTAAATTTCGTCGACGACAGCAAAGAGATGGTGCTTCTTGATAACCGCTGCCAAAGCCTGGATTTGCTCTTTCGTGTAAGTCCGGCCAGTCGGGTTGGTTGGATAGTTAAGCATTACGGCCTTCACTCCATCGCCGGCCTTAGCAATTTCGTCTTCCAAACGTTCTGGGGTGAGGTTAAAGTCATCACTTGCTGTGTTGACGAGGATCGGCTTAGCCCCTGTAATTTCAACGATTGGGAAGTAAAGGGAGAAAACCGGTGTCGGGATAATTACCTTGTCGCCAGGGTTTAACATCGCCATCATCGTGGAGGTTAAGGCTTCGGTCCCCCCAATCGTAACAATAATTTCCGTTTCAGGATCATAGTCGATCCCCCGGCTGCGCTTGATGTAGCTTGCAATAGCCTGCCGCAGTTCAATCTTGCCCCGGTTGACCGAGTAATGGGAATCATTGTTTTTGATTCCATCGATAGCTGCTTGCTTCACGTGTTCCGGCGTATTGAAGTCGGGTTCACCCAAAGTCAGCTTAAGAATTCCGGGAATCTTGCTGCACATGCCATCAAAGGCCCGAATCCCACTGATTTGCATCTTCGTAATTCGGTCATTGACCGTCTTGTTTAAATCTTCTGCTAATTGTGGCATCTTTTTTACCTCCAATAAAATCTGTCAGTGAACTAAAGAATATTTTCTAGGCCAACAACAAGGGTCTTCAAATCGTCAGCGTGTTCAAGGGCCACCTTGACACCGCTCATGAAACTGCCGCGGTCAAAGGAATCTTGCCGGATGGTCAACGCTTCGCCCGGGCCGCCAAAAAGCACTTGCTCATGGGCCACATAACCCGGCAAACGAACCGAATGAATATGAATGCCGTGGTAATCGCCACCACGCACATGATCGAGCGTCGTGACCTTGTCGGGACTGGACTCGTGTTCCGGACGGTTCTGGTCAATCATTTTAGCGGTTGCCAGAGCGGTACCAGATGGAGCATCAGCTTTATCAGCATGGTGCATTTCGATAATTTCAACGTCAGGGAAATATTTAGCGGCATCACGAGCAAACTTCATCAGCAGGACGGCTGACATTCCAAAGTTCGGGGCGATCAAGCCGCCGATCCCCTTTTCCTTGGCTAAAGATTGTAATTTCTTTACCTGTTCATCACTCAAACCGGTCGTCCCGATGATTGGCTGAATCCCATGTTGAATCGCCGCCGTCGCGTTGTCAAAGACAGCCGCTGGAGCTGTAAAGTCTACCCAGATATCGGCATCGCCATCGGCCACTTCAGATGCATCGTGATAAACCTTGACATCATCTCCTAATGCCAAATCCTTCACATCCTGGGCCGTTGTCGTGGGTGAAACCACCGCACTAATTACAAAATCGTCAAGACTTTGTACCAGTTTGACAACCTTCTGACCCATTGAACCATTGTAACCAGCAATTAATACTTTTTTCATTTAATACCTACTCCCCTAAATCCAGCGGTAACTTCCCCTGCAATGCATCACTCGGCAATGACAAAGCCGTCGCTAACCGTGCTTTCTCTTCGGCATTTAAAGGAACAATCGGCAAGCGACAGCCACCCATCGCAAAGCCTTGAGCGTTGAGCACAGCCTTCACCGGTGATGGCGACGGGAACATGAACAGCGCCGCCATCCGTGGCGTTAACCAGCGTTGTAATTTACCTGCTTCCTGGTACTTGCCCGCAT
The DNA here is from genome assembly GCF_947387495.1 of Limosilactobacillus difficilis. Taxonomy (GTDB): domain Bacteria; phylum Bacillota; class Bacilli; order Lactobacillales; family Lactobacillaceae; genus Limosilactobacillus; species Limosilactobacillus difficilis. The sequence continues at coordinate 50,602 of NZ_CANDNU010000001.1, read as the reverse complement.
ACAGATCATCATACATCTGCCGCATCTGCTTGCAGTAGACGTGGCTTGCCACCGAAATCACCCCGTTACCACCGAGCAAGCGGAATGGCAGTGCCTGGGCATCTTCACCGCTAAAGACGAGAAAGTCGGGATCCTTGTGGTCCACAATGTATTCCATGTCTTCTAACGGTCCACACTGCTTGACAGCAACGATATTCTCATGGTGTGACAATTCAACAATGGTCTGCGCTTCCATCTTAACGCCGGTCCGCCCAGGAATATTATACATCACCACCGGCAACTTCACCGCATCGGCTACCGTTGTAAAGTGAGCAACCATTCCACGCTGGTTAGGCTTGTTATAAGGCGGCACAACCACCAGGGCCGCATCAATGCCCGCAATTTCAGCAACTTCGTTAGTAAAGGCGATCGTCTCCTGGGTGTTATTGCTGCCCGTTCCGGCGATAACTGGCACCCGCCCGTTCACGATTTGACCAAAGTGTCGATAGAGAGCGATTTTTTCGTCGTGGCTCAGAGTCGGGGTCTCTCCAGTCGTTCCGCCGATCACAAAACCGTTACAACCCTGATCAATCAAGTAAGTCGTTAATTTTTCTAAAATATCATAATTAATAGAGCCATCTTCGTCAAAAGGAGTGGCCAGCGCCGTCAACAGATCGGCATCCTTCAAAGCAGTCATTCTAAGATCTCCTTAATCTTGGTCATTCATTCGGTACTCTAAAAATGAGCTAATTGCATCAACACCCCGCGATAGTGCCCGTTCGTCAGGAGTTAATGTGGCGGAGTGAAGCTGCGAATCATCTTCGACTCCCAGCCAGAACATCGTGCCGGGGAATTTTGCTAACAAGAAGCCGAAATCCTCACCGGTCATCGCCGGTGCCGTTTCAATAAAGTTCACGTCCTTGTTATTAGCCATGAAGTTAATGAAACGTTTGGTCAAGGCCGGATTGTTTTCTACCGGCCAGTAGCCTCCCTGATTCAATCCCAGCTTTACATCACAATTGTAGGAGCGCGCAATCCCATCGCAAACATCCTGCAGACGGGCATCAATTTGCTTGATCATTTTCTGGGTCAAACCACGGATGGTCCCTTCAACCCGGGCATCCCCCGCAATCACATTGCGAATTGTTCCCGCCTGAAACTTTCCCAGGGTGATAACCCCACTCTGGATTGGGTCAATTGAACGGGAAATAATCGTCTGCACCTGCATGATGAGAGCAGCAGCAGCCACAACCATGTCGTTAGCATCTTGGGGGTAAGCGGCGTGACCGCCCTTGCCATGCAGATCGATGTTGACTTCCGTCGTGCCAGCAAACAGTGTTCCCATGCGGCAACCAATCGCTCCCGCCGGTAATTCAGGATTATCGTGGAGACCGTAAAATTCATCCGGGCACCATGCCCCCTTGAAGAGGCCTAGTTCATAAGCTCGTTTCCCACCGTTTTCCGATTCCTCGGCTGGCTGGAAGAAGAAGAGCAAATTGTCCTTTGGCTGATGCTCGCTAAAGTATTTCAAAACTCCGAGGGCCACTGTCATGTGAATATCATGACCACAGGCATGCATCACTCCAGGATGCTTGGACTTGTATGGCAAGCCCGTTTGTTCTGTCACCGGCAATGCATCAATGTCAGTCCGGTAACCAATTGTCCGCTGCGGGGCGCTGCCCTTGACCAGCACCATTAAAGCGGTCGGCAACTCTGCCGGTTCCCGGATGGTTAGGTAGGTCTGTGACATTTCCTGCACGCATTTGAGCAGGTAAGCGTGCGTTTGTTTCTCGTGCAAGGCCAGTTCTGGAATTTGATGAAGGTGACGGCGAATTTTGACTAATTGATCCTGTGTATATGCCATTTGATCACAACTTTCTCAGATCATCCTGCAGGCCGGTCTTGGATTCAGTTTTGGTGTCAACCTTCTTCAAAACCCGGGCTGGTACCCCACCGACAACGGTATGCGGGGCAACATCCTTCGTCACGACGGCTCCGGCCCCAACAACAGCACCTTCACCAACGTGAACCCCTTCGATTACCACTGCATTAGCTCCAATCAAAACATTATCATCAATTCGCACTGGTTCCGCGCTGGCGGGTTCAATCACGCCAGCTAAGACGGTGCCGGCACCGATATGGCAATGCTTGCCAACGATCGCCCGGCCTCCAAGGATCGCACCCATGTCAATCATGGAACCTTCACCAATTTCGGCACCGATGTTGATGGTTGCTCCCATCATGACCACTGCGTTATCGCCGATCAAGACATGGTCCCGAATCGTAGCTCCTGGTTCAATCCGGGCATTGATCCCTTTCAAATCCAGCAACGGAACCGCTGAATTGCGGGCGTCGTTTTCAATGGCGTAGTCCTGGATATGATCTTCTTCCTGCTTCAGGAAGGGTTTGATGACTTCCCAGTCACCGAAGAGGGTCCCACTGTGCTTTTCAACAAAATCCTTGACCCCCTCAGGGTAATTCAAGTCATCTAGATTGGTACCCTTGATGTAAACCTTGACCGGCGTCTTCTTCGGGGCGTTGCCGATGTATTCAATGATCTTTTTTGCATCTAATTGAGCCATTTTTATCTTTCCTCTCTATACTATTAGCCGATTATTCTATCCATTATAAGGCAGGTCTAAGTGAATCAAATCAGCATAGCTTTCTCGTTTGATTACCAGCGAAGCCTTGCCGTTCTCGGCGAAAACTACGGCTGGCCGGGGATTACGGTTATAATTTGACGCCATCGCGTAACCATAGGCCCCGGTGTCCAGGGTAACCAGGACGTCCCCGGCTTTAGTTGCCGGTAACGGTTGGGCTTCGGCCATAATATCGCCTGATTCGCAATACTTTCCAGCTAGACGCACCGTTTCGACAGGCTTTGCCTGTGGATCCCGCGCAAGGACCGTCTCATACTTGGCTTGATATAAGGCGGGACGAATGTTGTCACCCATCCCCCCATCGATGGTAACGTAGGGCTTCAATCCTGGAACGTCCTTGCGCGAACCAACAGTGTAAAGGTTATAGCCAGCAGGACCAACAATTGAGCGGCCGGGTTCAATCCAGATTTCCGGTAGCGGCAAGCCCTTTTCCTGGGCTGTCTTCTTAATGGTCTTGACGATCGCATCCACAAATTGTTCCGGCCGGAGGGGTTTGTCGGAAGCTACGTACTTAATCCCGAATCCGCCGCCGACATTGACAATTTCAGCGGTGTAACCAAAGGCTTCCTGCCAATGGGCCGCAATATCAATTAATTTCTTGGCTGCCAGTTCAAAACCCTCTAGTTCAAAAATCTGAGAACCAATATGGCCGTGCAGACCATGCATTCGCAACCGCGGGTTAGCCAGAACTTTTTGCAAGGCTTTATCGGCCTGGCCAGAATCAACGTCGAAGCCGAATTTCGAATCCACCTGGCCAGTTTGGTCATATTTGTGGGCGTGGGCACTGATGCCGGGAGTAATCCGCAGCATGACGTCTGCACTGGTGTCTGCTTCTTCTAAGACCTGGTTCAGTAGGTCAATTTCGTGGAAGTTGTCCAGCATGATCATCCCTACATGATGGTCGACGGCCAGTTTCAATTCCGCAAGTGACTTGTTGTTGCCGTGGAAACTCACCTTGTCCATCGGAAAACCGGCCTTGATCGCCGTCGTCAGCTCACCGCCGCTCACAACGTCCGTATGTGCTCCTTCCTCTTTCATTACCTGGTAGATCGCCACGGAAGAGAAAGCTTTACTGGCATAACTTACTTCGTAGTCAACATCGTTATCTTCAAATACTTTTTTGAAGCGGCGGATCTGATCGCGAATCGCTGCAACGTCATAGACTACCAGCGGCGTCCCAAACTGTTCGGCTAACTCTAACGTATCAACTCCGCCAATCGTTAAATGACCGGCAGCGTTAATTTCTGATGGTTGAACTTGTTCGTTCATCTTTCACCCTCCAAGTAAATCAGTAGCAAAAAAAATCCCGTGGGCACTATGCTCACGGGATTTTTTGGCGACAAGATCGTCAATTTATCCACGATAACAAAATAGCGCCCCGCAGCATTCTTTGCCGCGACAGTCCGTGATTTGTTAAACCACGCCCCAGCAACTGCTCCCTGTCAAAGAACAGCACTTCGGCAACCGCCCCTTTCTCTACTTGGCATTGATTGACAAATCGCCACGCAGATACTGATGTTGGCTGCGCCTCTATTTCTCTATGCCAATAGTATAAAAGTTGAATGAAATAGCGTCAAGTGCTTTTTAATGTTTTTCTCATTGACCGTCGTTCCAACACGGGCAGACAATTTTATCGAAGTCGATGCTTGCAACCAAGGAGGAAACTGTTAGAATTTCATTAATAAGATCTCACACAAGGAGGAGCATGTTTATGAAGGTTGTTAAGTTTGGTGGCAGCTCATTAGCCGACGGACAAGCCTTTCAACAGGCAATTAAAATTATTACGGGAGACCCCGAGCGCTGGGTAATCGTCACCTCCGCTCCGGGCAAACGACAAAGCGGTGACACCAAAGTAACTGATCTCCTAATCAAATACGCCCAATTAACTAAGAAAGGCCAGGAGACGACCGCGATTGCCAAGGCCATTTTTCAGCGCTACCAGCAGATTGGCAACTTCTTCGGTCTTGACGATAACGCTTTAGCCCCAATTAAAGAAGCCCTGGAGCAACTACCTGCCGGTGATTATCCAGACAAAGATTACTTGATGGCTGCTTTTAAGGCCCACGGCGAACGGCTTAATGCCCGTTTAATGGCGATGGTCCTGAACCATCTCGGCTACAAGAGCCGCTTCGTGGACCCTTCCGAGGCCGGGATCATCGTCAGTGGCACCCCCAATAACGCTTCAGTCCTGCCGATCACTTATCAAAACTTAGCAAAACTGAAAGTCAGTGACGACGAACGCCTCGTCTTCCCTGGCTTCTTCGGCTTCACGCCAACCAACCACATTGCCACTTTCTCCCGTGGCGGTTCTGATATCACCGGAGCTATCCTGGCAAGAGGGCTTCGGGCACGCGTCTACGAAAACTTTACCGACGTTGACGCGATCTTTTCGGCCAATCCAAAAGTCGTTGATCACCCCGCACCGATCAAGCGAATGACCTACCGGGAAATGCGGGAATTATCTTATGCTGGCTTTTCCGTTTTTCACGATGAAGCTTTAATTCCTGCCATTCAGGGACAAATTCCGGTAAACGTCCGCAACACCAAGAATCCTAGTGCTCCCGGAACCATGATTGTTCCCGAAAATGGCTTTCAGGTGGCCTCAACGGTCACTGGCGTAGCCTGCGCTAAACACTTTGCTGGCCTCTACCTTCACAAATACCTGATGAACAAGGAAGTTGGTTTTAGCTTGCAAATCCTGGAAATTCTGCGAAAATATCATTTAACCTATGAACATATGCCGTCTGGGATCGATGACATCACGATCATCCTCGACCGCAACCAGCTGACCGACGTAATCGTCGACCGTATCTGTAACGAAATTCAAGAAAAATTCAACCCCGACACCCTGCGCTGGATCGACGACTATGCCATCACGATGGTCGTTGGTGAAGGAATGAACCACACCGTGGGCGCGATGTCACGGATTGCTAACGCGGTTGCTAAACAACATATGTCAATGACGATGGTCAACCAAGGCGCTTCGCAAATTTCGATTATGATCGGGACGAAGACTGAGGACGCCGATGACGCCGTCCGGGCGATTTACGACGAATTTTTTCATTCAAACCCAAAGGAGGATTAGTTAATAATGACTGAATTAATAAAGGTCCACGGATCACAAAACTGCTTCTTCATCCTTGACCAAACCGAACTCACCACGCCGCTGTCAAAAAAAGAACTCAGTGCCCTTGGGGTTCAGCTGTGCGATCCGCAAAGCGGAATCCTCGGCGGGGCTGACGGGCTCTTAGTGGTTGACAAAGGAACCCATGAACAAGTTGCCGGCCGGATGCAAGTTGTCAATGCTGACGGATCGTTTGCTTCAATGTGCGGTAACGGTTTGCGGACCGTTAGTCGCTACCTGGCAGAAAAACTGGGGCGCGATCATTTCGTCGTCCAGACCCAGGATGCCGACCTGCACGTCCGCAAGCATGCCGATTTTGCCGCTGGGGTTCCCGCCTACGCGGTAGAAATTTCTCCGGTCCGTTTTAACCGCGAGGCAATGCCGCTTGACAATGTCGGTCATGAACGCCTGCTGGATGATTACGTGCCAGAATTTGCCCCGGCGATGAAGTTTTCTGCCATTGCCGTGCCAAATCCCCACTTGATCAGTTTCATGGACGAAGCAACCTTAACTGGACCTCTGCTCGGCCAGTTAGGAAAGTGGCTCAACGGCAATAATCCTTACTTTAGCGACGGGGTCAACGTCAACTTTGCCCAGATTCTCGGCGACAATCAGCTATTCGTCCGCACCTACGAGCGCGGGGTCGGCTTCACCAACGCTTGTGGAACGGGCATGTCTGCCACCAGCCTGGCCTTTGTACTGACCCATCCGGAACACGCTCAAATGGACCAAACCATTACCGTCTACAATCCAGGCGGGATGGTGAAGACGATTGTGCACCGCGACCTTGATCGCTACTGGATCGAATTGATCGGCAACGCCACCTTTACCCACCACATTACTGTAAATGAAGGCGACCTGCATCAAGCCAATGTCGAGCCGGATCGCGTTAAAATTCAGGTAACGGACGAACAAGCCGCTTACCAGCAATTTGTCCAGTCAATGCCGAAAATCAACAGTCTCCAAGTTCGTTAATCCATCCTTTAATTAATAAAAATGCCTCATAATTGTCAGACAAAGGTCTAACGATTATGAGGCACTTTTTGTGAGCTAATTTTAAAATGATTTCTCTGCAACTAATCGCGCGTAATTACCATGGTAAAGTTTCGCTAAATCGTCCTTTGATAGGTCGAGACTATTAATAGCGTCAATAATAATCCCACTGGCTCCGCTCGGTTGAACCGCAAAGGGCGCATCAGTGCCAAAGAGAACGTGGTCAATCCCGTAATAGTCAATTGTCAATTGCAGAGCCGCCGGATTACCGAGGATCGCCATGTCAACGTAAAACTTCCTAAAATCAGCTGCGTGGACCTGGTCCAAGATATGTTCAATTCGGCCAGCAAAAAACAGCACCATCGCTCCAGCATGATGAACAATTATCTTGATTGCCGGATATTTTTCAAAGAGATCGCTTTGCACCAAGTCTAACATCGCTTGTGATAATTCATATTCCCAGGAGAATACTAATTCATTATCTGGTTTCCGTTGATCGAAAACTGGGTGTAACCATAATGGAATACCAAGCTCAGCTGCCCGGGATAAAACAGGCCTAAATTCTGGGTCAGCAATGCTTTTACCAAGATGACGAGTATAGATCTGGGCACCAACCAAAACAGGACTTTTAGCGACCTCGTTAATAACCTTTACCGCCTCTTTAATATTATTCATTGGTAAGATAGCAATACCAGCAGCAAAAGAGTCTGGATGAGCACTGACGATCGTACTCAGTTCTTGATTTGCGGCGTGACATAGTTTGGCAGATTTATCAGAGCTGACATAATCTTCGGGATTGATATTCACCAGTGAAATTACTTGTTTGATCGACTTATCTGGCCACTTACTTAGCCGCGTGTCCATATCAATAAGCGTTTTAATCTTAATGAATGGATATTTTGTGGGAATCTGTGGGTCAATTGCCAGCATCTGTTGGTAGAATTTTGCTGGCAGAATATGGGCAAAGGCATCAATTTTCATCCTAATCACCTCAATTATTCTTTTAGCCACAATTCAATTATAGTAGCATCTTTCAATTCAATAATTTAAAATATGGGGAAAAGGAGGAACAATAATGAGTTTTACGATGAATCTTTATTACACTGGTGAAAATGACAACGCCCAAAAATTCGTCCAAGAAATGGAAAGTCGTGGGATTGCTGATCAAATTCGTCAGCAGCCAGGCAATTTGCGTTATGAATACTTCCAGCCACTAAATGACCCGCATACGGTGTTGCTCATCGATTCCTGGGAAAGTCAGGAAGCGCTTGATGCCGATCACGACTCGCCTATGATGACTGAACTTGCGAAATTGCGGGAGAAATATGATCTGCATATGCGGGCAGAACGTTTTGTCCCCGAAAAATTACCAAACCAAGACAATAAATTCCTACGAAAGTAAATCTGAATAAAACTAAGGAGGTGAAGGAATGGATCAGATCCTCACCAAACGTGTTTCGATGATTGAACTGTTTTACGACTTGGTCTTTGCCTACACGTTATCGCAAGCGACCGCGCTAATTCACCACCTCGAGCACGGGATCGTTAACCCAACTTCTTTTCTTGTCTTTGCTGTCATTGTAATCGTCTTTATCAATTCATGGATGTTTCAATCGGTCTTCACTAACCGTTACGGAAAATCGTCATGGAAAGATATTATTTTCTACTTCATTGATATGGGAATTCTCCTGTATATGGCCAATGCCTTTACGGAGACGAGCGTCCAACACTTGCAAAGTTTCTTTTTTGCAGCTGGCCTTTTATCATTAACCCTAATGATCGAATACTTAATCGTCTATCTCAGGAGCAATAACCATCATGACCAGGCTATTGCCAAGGTTTTTTCATTAATTCTGCTCCTGCGAACGGTAACTCTTTTCATCGGTGGTCTTTTTGATAATCATGCTGGCCGCTGGATTGCCTTTCTGGGCATTATCATCAGTTGGCTCTTGCCAGCAACGACCGGCAAATATACCCGTCAGCATCCGATCATCTTTTCCCACTTACTTGAGCGGCTCACCCTCTTGATTATCATAACCTTTGGTGAAACGATCATCGGAATTGCTGATTATTTTCGGCCCCAAACTTTCAATCTCGTATCCGTCTTCGTCTTCCTAATCGTGGTCACCCTGTACTTCAGCTACATTGTTGAATTTGATCACTTAATTAACGAAAAGCAAAGACACGAAACCGGTAACCTTTTGATTTACCTGCACTACTTCAACTTATTCGGGCTGAGTTTGATTACCGTGTCCTTAAAGTTTATCGCTGAAGAACATGCCAACCACAACTTTGCCGTATCGTGCTTATACTTAGGCATTCTATTATTCTACCTTGGGATAATCTTAGCCAGCCATTACAATAAGCAACGAGTTCAATTATCTAAACAACTGAATCTTCTTGTTTTAGCAATTTCAATTGTTATTGCTTACTTCATCTGTATTCAATCTTCATCGATACTGGTGATTACCCTGACGACCACTATCCTCTCACTCCTGAATACCGGAATGATGATCAGACTATACTATAAATTAATGGGGACAAAGTAAATAGAACTTCTAAATGCAAAAAGGCTTGATATTGGGGATTTACAATCCGTGATATCAAGCCCTTTTTTGTGGTTCAAACCATCTTATTCCAGAAAATCCTTCAGTTGCTTGGACCGTGACGGATGACGGAGCTTGCGGAGCGCCTTGGCTTCGATTTGCCGAATCCGTTCACGCGTAACACCAAAGACCTTTCCGACTTCTTCCAAGGTCCGCGTCCGTCCGTCATCGAGGCCGAAACGAAGCCGCAAGACGTTTTCTTCCCGGTCCGTCAACGTGTCCAGAACGTTTTCCAGCTGCTTTTTCATCATCTCGTTGGCGGCGTGGTCGGCCGGACTCGTTGCATCCTGGTCTTCAATGAAGTCCCCAAGGTGGGAATCGTCTTCTTCACCAATTGGCGTTTCCAGAGAAACCGGTTCCTGAGCGATCTTCAAGATATCACGCACCTTGGAGGTCGGCATGTCCATTTCCGCCCCAATTTCTTCGGGCAGTGGTTCCCGTCCGAGGTCCTGAAGCAGTTGTCGCTGAATCCGAATCAATTTATTGATCGTTTCAACCATATGAACCGGAATCCGAATCGTCCGCGCCTGATCGGCAATTGCCCGCGTAATTGCTTGCCGAATCCACCATGTCGCGTAAGTGGAAAATTTGAAGCCCTTCCGGTAGTCGAACTTTTCGACAGCCTTCATCAGCCCCATGTTCCCTTCCTGAATCAAGTCAAGGAACTGCATCCCCCGACCGACATAACGCTTAGCAATCGAAACCACCAACCGAAGATTAGCTTCGGCCAACTCCTGCTTGGCTTCCTCGTCGCCTTTTTCAATTCGCAGCGCCAATTCGACTTCCTGGTCGGCTGTCAGCAATGGTACCCGCCCAATTTCCTTCAAGTACATCCGCACAGGGTCGTTAATCTTGACACTGGAAGGCGCACTCGTATCCTTCATCGCCTTCTTGGTTAGCTTTTCCGTGGCCTTCAGTGCGCGCGGGTCCGGCTCACCGTTTTCGTCAACAACACTAATACCGGCATCTTCAACATTTTGAATCAAGTTGTCCATTCCATCAGCGTTTAACTCAAACGGTTGTGCCAATTCTTTGGTCAGATCACTGTACTTGATCTGCTTAGCTTTCTTATACTTGCGGATTAATTTACCAACTGCGGCGTCATAATCTTTTTGGTCAAAGTGATCTAAGTTGGAAATCATAACATTCTTTTTCTTACTCTTTGCCATATTAACTTTCCTCCGTTTTGAGTTGTTGTTGCTGAGCATACAACTGCACGAGTTTCGCAGTTAATGTTGTTTCAAGATCGTCATTGTGAACCGCACTGGCTTCTTGTAAGGCTGCCTTGGTCTTTTCAATTTGAGCGTCCAAAGGAACCTTTTGTGTCAAGAAGCGAACCAGATCATCAAAAGCCCGCTCACTAAGGACTTGTTTATTTGACCGGGCTTGAATAGAAGCCAATAACGCCTTTAAATTAGCATCCGGCAGCTTTGCCATTAAGTCATCAGGCCGAACCAAACGATCCGGAGCTGTTGCCTGGACCTGCTGAAAAATGTGGTATAGCTGATCATATGATCGATCCGGAAAACTAAATTGTGCGGCATTCGCTCGTAAACGTTCATAGCTACCATCATCAGCCAGCAAGGAATAAAACAGCATCTGCTCCGCCTGCTCCGTCTGGCTAGGCTGATCTGCCACTGCGGTATCAATCTGGGGTGTGGCTCGCCCGTTTTGCCTAGCAAAATGACGATGCACTGTCTGGTGTTCACTCCCACCCCGCCGGTGCAAAATAGTCTGTAACTGGGCCGCCAAGGCTTGAGAATCTAATTTGAATTCCTGAGCTAACTGCTGAACATACATGTCACGACCAAGGGGATCTTTCTCCGTTGCTACCACCGCTAAAGCGGCATTGAGGTAGCTTAGCCGTTCCGCTTGGTTGGTCAGGTCTAAACCTCGCCGTAGATAGCGAAGCTGAAAACTCACCGGCGATTCCTCATGGTGGTTCAAAAACTGGCGAAATTGGGCTCCCCCATATTTCTGGATATACTCATCAGGATCAATCCCTGCCGGCAACTGAACTACCCGCAGAGTCAAAGGACGTCGGGCTTCTTGGTTAATCAGCTTCAGTGCCCGGTTGATGGCATTTTGCCCAGGATCGTCGCCATCATAGCAAATATCAAGCTGGGCCGTTGTCGACACAATCAATTGGACCTGCTCTCCAGTAAAACTCGTTCCCATCGAGGCAACCCCATTCTTGACACCAGCGCTAAAAGCCGAAATAACATCCATGAATCCTTCAAATAGGATTAGTTTGCCTGCCTTGCGCGCAGCCGTTTTTGCCTGATCGTAATTAAACAATAGCTGACTTTTGTCGAAAATTGGCGTATCCGGACTGTTTAAGTACTTCGGCAGATCCGTGCCCCGCGTCGTTAGCAATCGCCCAGAGAAGGCGATCACTTGGCCGTTACCATTTAGGATTGGGAACATCAGCCGATTGATAAAACGATCAGTCAGTTCCTCTGCATCACCCCGTCCAGTCGTAAACAGGCCTGATTGGCGAAGCAACTGGTAATCAACCTTCTTCTCGGTAAAATACTGCTTTAAAATCCGCTGTTCAGGAGCAAAACCAATGTGAAACTGGTCGATCATCTCACGCGTCATTCCGCGCCGCTTTAAATAGCGACGGCCAGGCTCACCCGCAGCGGTATGCATCAAGACATGATGGTAAAGCTCCATTGCCTGCTGTTGAAGACTTACAAGCTGGTGATAACGAGAAGAGGCTCCAGAATTTGTTTTCTTCTCAGTCTGGGCTTGCCAGTCCGCTGGCATCGAAAGATGAGCAAAGTTTGCCACTTCGGCGAGGGCTTCGGCAAAGGATTCGTTTTTGAGATCCTCCAAAAAGGTGAAAACATCCCCACCACGGTGACAACTGAAACAATAGAAAAATTGCTTTTTTTCGTCGACCGAAAAGGAAGGGGTTCGCTCATCATGGAAAGGGCAAAGCGCCATTAAGGATTTACCAGCTGGCCGAAGCTGGACATACTGGCCAATAACATCAGCAATGTCAACGGTGTTACGAACGGTGTCCACAAAATCTTTTGAAACACGAGCCACGCACTCACCCCTCTTAACTTGATTATTAGCACAGAAAGGTCGCCTTCTAATACGAACGCGACCTTCCCCTTATTTACCACGAAAGGCAAAAAAGCGCCACTAAGGGCATACTAATTTGCCAATGCTATTTTAATTTACTACTTGACAATCAATTTGTCAAGGTTACCGAATTCCTCCGTCATATGAGCAATGATACTGAGTTGGGCCAGCCGGTTGTGCCGAACAGCTTCATCCTTAGCCATGATCATATTGTCATCAAAGTATTTTGTGATAACTGGCTCCAAAGCCAAAAGGCCATCAAGGTGTTGAGCCAGACTCTGCTGAGCAAATTTTGCTTGCAGCTCTTTAGTTGCAGTCAGCAACTGCTGTTCTGAATCGGCTTCAAAGTGCTGCGGGTCAATGTGCCAGTCATCTGGAGCCAGTTTGCCCTTCTTTGCCAGCCGGCAAACCCGAGTTAGTGCCTCAATTGCTCCCTTAAAGTCCGGCTTATCTTTCCGTTCATCCAAGGCCTTAGCAGCTTCAATCACAGCATCGATGTCATTTTGCCGGGTAGCAGTCACAGCGTCAACGATGTCATGCCGCAACTTTTCGCCGTGGAAGAGCTGGCGTAAGCGGTCCAGGAAGAACTCGCGCACATCACGAGCGTGTTTGGCAAAGTCCAGCTGGTTGGCAACTCCTGCTTGCTTCAAAGCGTCACTGTACTGCTGGCTCATATCCATCAATGGCACTTGCCAGCCCCGCGAAGCGATAATACGAACGATTCCGTAAGCTTGCCTGCGCAAAGCATAAGGGTCATTGGAACCACTCGGAATCATGTTGACCGCAAAAAAGCTCATGATGCTATCAAGCTTATCCGCAATTGAAAGGACAGTCCCGACAGTCGTATGCGGCAGCGCTCCCTCCGCTGATACCGGCATGTACTGTTCCTGAATGGCCGTGGCAACCGCGTCATCTTCACCCTGCAGGCGGGCGTAAATATCACCCATGTAGCCCTGCAATTCGGCAAATTCACCGACCATTTGGGTAGTTAAGTCAAACTTGTAGATTTGGCTAGCCCGCTTGAGGTCCGTCAATTCCTGGTCAGATAAGCCAACCTGCTTGCCGATTAACTGAGCCAAGACAGTCACCCGGGCTAATTTTTCGGCCATCGAACCGATTTTGTCGTGGAAGCTGACCCGCTTTAAGCGTTCAACATACTGGCTGATGGTGATTTTTTGATCTTCCTGGTAGAAAAACTTGGCATCTTCCAAGCGGGGAACCAAGACCCGTTCATTACCCTTGATGACGTTAGCGAGGTGCTTTTCATTACCATTGCGAACAGAGATGAAGTGTGGCAAGAGCTTGCCATCATCGCCACGAACACAGAAGAAACGCTGATTATCCCGCATCGAAGTGATCAAAACCACTTCAGGCAATTCCAGGTACTTGGGATCAAAGTCACCCGCAAAAGCGGTCGGCCATTCAACCAAGTTGTTAACTTCTTCTAACAGATTATCGTCACGATCAACATCCCACTTGTGGGCGGCAGCAATTTGGTGAATCTGATCAACAATCAATTGCTTTCGCTGGGCTTGGTCGGCGATCACAAAGTCATCCTTCAGTGCTGCTTCGTAATCACTAGCCTGCTTCAAATCAAGATTATGACCAAGGAACCGGTGACCGCGGGTCGTCCGACCAGCAGTAACATCCAAGATCTTAAACGGAACGACTTGGTCATTCAAAAGTGAAACGAGCCAACGAATTGGCCGGATAAATTGGAGGTTATTGTAGCCCCACTTCATCAAAGTCGGAAAAGTCATCGCGGTGATGACACTTGGCAGTCCCTGCAGGACTTTTGCCACCGGCTTGCCCGCAATATGCTTTTCAACAAAGACGTATTCAACACCCTTAACTTCCTTGAATTCAATATCATCAACCGTTGCGCCCTGACCACGGGTAAAACCGATTGCCGCTTTGGTCCAATTGCCATCAGCATCCTGGGCAATCTTTTTGGCTGGGCCTTTAACTGACTCGTCAATGTCAGGCTGTTCATCACTCAGACCTGAGATGAGCAGAGCCAGCCGCCGCGGAGTAGCAAATTCTTTGATCTGATCAAAAGAAATGCGTTCTTCTTTGAGGTAGTTAGCAACTCGCTGGTGCAGCTGCTTGATACTTGGTGTGACCACATGGGCAGGCATCTCTTCTACGCCGACTTCTAGTAAATACGTATTAGCCATGATTACTTATCCCCCTTGTGCTGTTTCTTGGCCCGTTGCTTGGCTTTTTCCGCCTTCTTGGTGTATTCGGCCAGCGTCTTTTGCCGGAGCTGATCATCGTGAATCAGCGGGAAGCCACGCTTGCGCCGTTCCTCAACGAAGGCTTTGGCAATCGACTTTGCCATGATCCGGATACGGTGCAAATAACCAGCCCGTTCAGTAACGGAAACCGCGCCCCGCGCATCCAGGAGGTTAAAGGTATGACTGCATTTCAAAACGTAATCATAGGCGGGGTGAACCAAGCCAAGCTTAATCAGCCGCTTGGCTTCTGCCTCATAATCATGAAAGGCTTGCAGAAGCATTTCCTGGTTACTTTCTTCAAAGGCATACTTTGAATGCTCATATTCCGGCTCTTTGAAAATATCGCCGTATTTGACGCCATCCGCCCATTCTAGATCGAAGACGGAATCAACATTTTGAATATACTCTGCTAGCCGTTCCAAACCATAAGTAACTTCAGAAGCAACGGGGTTCATCGGCAACTCCCCCACTACTTGGAAGTAGGTGAACTGGGTAACTTCCATCCCGTCTAGCCAGATTTCCCAACCGACACCGGCACAACCCATCGACGGATTTTCCCAGTTGTCTTCAACAAAACGGATGTCGTGTTCTTGTGGCTTGATTCCCAATTCTTCCAGGCTTCCCAGATAAAGGTCTTGGATGTTTTCCGGCGATGGCTTCATGATCACCTGGAATTGGTGGTGTTGGTAGAGCCGGTTCGGATTTTCCCCATAACGACCATCTGCTGGCCGCCGTGAAGGTTCCACGTAAGCCGCATTCCAGGGTTCCGGCCCAATTGCCCGTAAGAAAGTATACGGACTCATCGTCCCGGCACCCTTCTCAGTATCATAGGCCTGCATCAACATGCAGCCCTGCTTGGCCCAATATTGTTCTAGTGTGAAAATAATGTCTTGCACACTCAGTGTCTTTGCCATCAAGATCCTTCCTTTCAAAAAAAGCCCTGCAACAGCCAAGTTACACTAACCTGGTTGTTGCAGGGACGAATTCAAATTCGCGGTTCCACCCTGCTTTTCCGCTCGACGCGAAACAGCTTCATTCAATAACTCCGAAGTGCCACACTGAAACAGAACCACGCGGCTCCCACTAACCCGCACTCGCTGAGGTCTGCATCCAATCTAATCTCCATCAATGCTATTTTCTTGATTTAAATGTGAACGTCATCATCATAGAAAAAAATCGAGCCCTTGTCAATTCTTGCGCGGATTTAATTTCAGCCGACGGTCCCACTCGTGCATCTGCTGAATATACCGTTTGCTCTTGAGATGCAGGCCGGCTTCGTCGTCATAAATGGTATCGATCAACTGACGCAAATCTGCCTTCGTCCATGAATCAACGTCAATAGCATCTACTCGTCGCAAGTCAATCCGCGCCAAGAGGGCTAGATAAGCGGCGGTCTTTTGGCGGAGATGCAAGCAGCGGGGGTCTTGACTCCAGTGGTTAGCACATAACATCCCCCCAAATTCTTCCGAAAATGCCATTGCTAAGTCAGAACGGCCGCAAATCACACAACGGTCCCAAACCGGCGCCAACCCGAAACGCCCGAGCAATCGAATTTCCATCACATTGACGATAATCTGCGGATCCCGGCCTTTCTCCATTAACTCAAGTGCCGCTTTGACCTGATCGTACCAGCCACCGAGAACCTGCCGATCATCAAAGGCGACATCGACCAAAGCAAGCAAATAGGTCGCATAAGCATTGGCGAGAAGATCATCGGCAATGTGACGATACATTTGATAATGGTCCACCGCCGTAAGGTAACTTAGGCCGTGACTGTGGATCGATCCTAAGTATTGACCATGGCAGAGGGGCTGGACCGCTCCGGCTAGCTTTGCCCGCGGCCGTTTGGCACCCCGCGCTAGAAACATCACTGGTCCGGCCTGTTTGGTTAATATCTTTACGAGGAGGTCATGCTCGCGATAAGCACGTTGCGACATGATGATGCCAGACAGCCGTTGGATCGGCATTTAATCATCTCCCAGCAAGCAAAATCTAATAATCCTGGTTGCGATAACCATATTCCTTCAGTAACGATGATTTATCCCGCCATTTGGGAACGACTTTGACCCACAGCTGCAAAAAGACATGGCTGCCCAGCAAAGCTTCAATATCCTGTCGTGCCAAAAACCCAATCTTCTTCAGCTTTTGACCACCCTTGCCAATGATTATGCCCTTTTGCCCTGGCCGTTCGACAACGATGTTCGCGCTAATGTGGACCTGATCCGTCTCAGAACTCTTGACGCTGGTTACGTCGACAGCCACCGAGTGGGGGACTTCCTGCCGGGTCAGCTTGAAGACCTTTTCCCGAATAATTTCCGCAATCACGAAACGCTCTGGGTGGTCACTGACCTGATCAGCCGGATAGTACTGCGGGCCCTCTGGCATGGTCTTAACTAGCGTTGCCAAGAGTTGATCGACATTATTGCCGTTCAAAGCCGAAATCGGGATTACCCCCGCAAAGTCCATCCCTTGCTGGTAGTCAGCGACAATCTTCGGCAAATCGTTTGGGTGAACCGCATCAATCTTGTTAACCACTAAGTAAATCGGCTTTTTGACCTTATCGAGAACGTGGTCGACGATAAACTGGTCGCCCATCCCCCGCTTGTCGGCAGCACTGACGATATACAAGACTGCATCCACTTCATCTAAGGCTGAATAGGTCGACCGTTCCATAAAGTCGCCAAGTTTGGTCTGTGGTTTGTGAACTCCAGGGGTATCGATAAAGACAAGCTGAGCGTCCTTCGTCGTATACACGCCTTGAATCTTATTCCGAGTCGTCTGAGCGACGTCGCTCATAATTGCCACTTTTTGTCCGATAACCTGGTTCAAAAGGGTTGACTTACCGACATTGGGCCGGCCAATCAAGGCAACAAACCCCGAACGAAAACCATGTTCTTCTCTCATTTTCTAAAACTCCTTTAAAAATTTTAGCAGGGCAGGCACGAAAATAATTAAACCGATGATTAACGCCAAAAAAGCGACCAGGATAACCATTCCGGCCGCTGCATCCTTAATTTTTTTGACCAGGGGATCAAAGCGTGATCCCACCACTAAGTCACACAACCACTCAGTAATGGTGTTGAGCATCTCAGCAGCCAAAACGGCAACGATGGCTGTCACTAACCACAGCCAATCTAGACAGGATACCTTCAGCAGTCCACCGGCAAGTACCACCAGCACAGCACTTGTTAAATGAAAGCGCATATTGCGCTCACTGGTGATCACATCCTCAATACCTTGAAGTGCATGTCCTACCGCCTGCCCCAAATGACGGTTTTTAGCAGTCTGTCTTTTATCTTTCAAGGCCATAAGAGTCCAAAATTTCCCGTTGCAAGGTAAACATCTTCTTTTCGTCAGCAGCTTGTTCGTGGTCATAGCCGTTGAGGTGAAGAAAGCCGTGGACGCACAAAAAGCCTAGCTCACGTTCCGGTGAATGGCCCAAAAATTTGGCCTGTTCGGGCACTTTATCAATACAAATAAAGAGGTCCCCGAGGTTTTCCGGCAACTCAGCTTTCAATTCGGCCGGCATGATAATTTGGCTCTCGTCGCTATCGTCCTCGGCTGCAAAGCTAATTACGTCCGTGGCTCGATCAACACCTCGGTAACGCTTGTTCAGTTCCTTGATTTCCGGATTACGAACAAAGGTTAATGACATCTGAACGTCGGGTGCTAAATGGAGATAGTCAGCCGCGTAATTCAGTAATTTTTTGGCTAGTGTACTCTGCTCCGTAGTTAAAAGACCATCTGTGTGATCAAAGATTGTTAGATCCATGTTAATGCTCCTGTTTGCTTCCCGCTTCTTCATAAGCGGTAATGATCCGCGCAACAACTGGGTGCCGGACAACATCATCAGCCGTGAAGTGGACAAAGTCAATCGACTTGATATTGGCCAAAATGTGCTGAGCACTAATCAAGCCACTTCGCGTCCCATGGGGCAAATCGATTTGCGAAACGTCACCGTTGACCACCATTTTGGAGCCAAAGCCCAGCCGGGTCAAAAACATCTTCATCTGGGCATTGGTCGTGTTTTGGGCCTCATCCAAAATCACAAAGGCGTTATCCAATGTCCGACCACGCATATAAGCCAGCGGAGCAATTTCGATCGTATCACGCTCCATCAACCGTTCGACATGATCTGCTCCCAAAATTTCGTTTAACGCATCGTAGATCGGCCGCAAGTAAGGGTCAACTTTTTCCTTGAGATCCCCCGGCAAAAAGCCTAGTGATTCGCCAGCTTCAACGGCTGGCCGGGTCAAGATAATCCGTTCGACTTCACCACGCTTGAGAGCGGCAACAGCCATTGCAACGGCTAAATAAGTCTTCCCCGTTCCGGCCGGGCCAATCCCAAAAGTGATGTCATTCTCCTTCATCGCATGAACGTACTGCCGCTGGCCAAAATTTTTAACGCGAATTGCTCGCCCCCGGCGGTCCTTAATGATTAATTCATTGTACAATTCAGTAAAATATTCGAGCGTTCCCCGGTGAGCCATCTTCATGGCACTGACGATGTCGGTGCTGCTAATCATGATTCCCTGTTCCAGTAGCTTAACTAATTGGTCCAGGACATCGACGGTTAACTTCACATCAACTTGGTCGCCGATGATGGTCAAATGATCCCCAAAGGGGTTAACCGTCACCCGCATCCCACTCTCCAGGAGAGCAACATACTTGTCCTGGGCACCCAACAAGCCGATTTCGACCTGTGGACTATCGAGCCGATAACTTTGTTCATATGATCCTGATTGTTCTTCGCTCAAAGATTGTGGTCCCCTTTTCTGTCGGTTAGATAACCGCAAAAATCTTTATTTATTATAGCATAAGGCGTCCTGTTTCCTGCAGAAAATGCGCTCAAAAAGGGCCCCGTCGCCAAAACGGGGCCCTAATTCAATTAAACGCGCTCTATTGCAACATTGCCTTGACAGTTTGGTTGACAATTTTTCCATCAGCACGACCGTTGAGCTTCTTCATCGCAGCTCCCATGACCTTACCGAAATCCTTCATGCTTTGAGCATCAACGTCCTTAATCGTTTGCGCGATCACAGCCTTGACTTCATCTGCCGACATCTGCGCTGGCATATATTTTTCAACGACCTTGAGCTCTTTTTCGGTCTTTTCAATCAGGTCGTCACGACCAGCCTTTTTAAAGTCAGCCAGGGAGTCCTTGCGTTGCTTGTCTTCCCGCTTGAGAACGGCTAATTCTTCATCAGCTGACAAGTCATGGCCCTTTTCAATCTGTTCGTTTTTGACTGCGGCCTTCAGCATCCGAACAACTTCCAGAGTGTCCTTATCGTGATCCTTCATCGCCTTGATCATATCTTTTTGTAAAGTAGCTAATAAACTCATTTGATTGCCTCCCAAAAATAAAAGCCCCTGCCGAATGAAACATTCGTTCAGGAGCTTTCCAGCTTGCAAGCTTAGTAACGGCGACGCCGCTTGTTCTTCCGCTTCCGAGCCGCCTCTGATTTCAACTTACGTTTTACGCTTGGCTTTTCGTAGAATTCACGTTTGCGATATTCGCGAAGAGTGCCATTGCGTGAAACTGAGCGTTTAAAGCGTCGAAGAGCGTCGTCTAACGATTCATTCTTGCGAACGACTGTTTTTGACATCAGATATCCCTCCCTCCGAGCTAAAAATGCGTAATTGCCGCGGCCAGATCGACAATCTGGCCTTACCACTACAGGTACCAGTATACCCACTGGCATTTCCACCGTCAACAGCTGATTTTATTTTTTTACAATCGATTGGCGAAACTTCAAAAAAAGTGGTTAATCTTTAGGGTTCTTATCCTTTTGGTCCTTAATGATCAAGTGGGATTCATCCAGTTGTTCCTGGGTGATCTCACCTGGGGCCTCGGTCATCGGTTCAACAGCCTTGGAGTTCTTTGGGAACGGAATAACGTCCCGGATATTTTCAGCCTTGGCCAGTAACATCACATAACGGTCCAGGCCAAACGCTAAACCACCTTCTGGCGGCATCCCCATCTGCAAAGCATGAATCAGAAAGCCAAAGTTTCGTTCGGCTCGTTCCTTAGTAAAGCCTAACGCCTTCAAAACCTTTTCTTGGACTTCAGGCTGATGAATCCGGATTGAACCACCGCCAATTTCGTGGCCGTTTAAGATAATATCATAACTTTGCGCGTGCGCTTTGTGCGGGTCTTCACCCGGTTCAAGGTAGTGCAAATCTTCTTCATTCAGCATTGTGAATGGGTGGTGGGCAGCAATCCAGCGACCCCGACCTTCGTCATATTCAAACATCGGCCAGTTAACAACCCACAAGTAATTCCACTTGTTGTAGTCGATCATTCCCAGCTCATGGGCAAAGTTTTCCCGCAGGTAGCCCAGCGCGCCACAAACAACCTGGAAACTGCCGGCAACGAAGAGCAGGAGATCGCCTTCATTAGCATTCAAACGCGCATTCAGCTGGTCACTAGAATCTTTTAAGAATTTAGCAACCGGTCCGGAATAACCATCGGCAGTTACCTTAACCCAGGCCAGTCCCTTGGCATGGAAACGTTTGATGTAATCTTCTTTTTCACTGATCTTTTTGCGTGAGTATTTATCCGCCCCACCCGGAACACAGATAGCGCGGACGTAGTTGCCGTCGGCCACTGTCTTGGCAAAGACCTTGAAACTACTGTCTTTGACCAGGTCAGAAACGTCGGTGATCAGCATGTCAAAACGAGTGTCTGGTTTGTCAGTTCCGTAACGGTCCATCGATTCCTGCCACTCCATCCGCGGGAATGGTGTCTTGACGTCAACATCTAACACATCCTTCATGATCTTCTTGATCAAGCCTTCCGTTTCAGTTTGGATGTCTTCCGCTGTTGCAAAACTCATCTCGGTATCAATTTGCGTAAATTCCGGCTGGCGATCGCCCCGCAAGTCTTCGTCACGGAAGCAACGTGCCAGCTGGTAATATTTGTCAACCCCTGCCGCCATCAGAAGCTGCTTGAACAACTGTGGAGACTGCGGCAAAGCGTAGAAGTGTCCCGGATAAACCCGTGAAGGTACGACATAGTCCCGGGCCCCTTCCGGCGTCGAACGGGTCAAATCAGGCGTTTCGATATCCATAAAGCCTTCTGAGTCGTAATAGTGATGAACTACGCTCGTCACTTTGCTCCGGATCTTTAAGTAGCGCATCATTTCAGGCCGCCGCAGGTCAAGGTAACGATACTTCAGACGCAGGTCTTCACTGGCGTCCACCTTATCTTCGATGGCAAACGGTGGCGTCTGTGACTTGGCCAGGATATTAATCGTGTCCACCACGACTTCGATCTTGCCTGTTGGGATATCTGGATTCGGGTCCTTACGCATCCGCACCTTGCCTGATACTTCGATAACGTATTCACTCCGGCAAGAATCAGCAACCTTGAAGGCTTCTTCATTTTCCTGCTCGTTAAAGACCAGTTGAACGATTCCTTCCCGATCCCGCAAGTCAATGAATACCAGACCACCCAGGTTGCGTTGCTTAGCAACCCAGCCCTTCAGGACTACCGTTTGACCTACTTGGTTTTCAGAAGTTAGACCGGCATAATTGGTCCGCTTCACGATGATTATCCCCTTTCACATTCCTGAAAATACTTTGCAAAATCAGCCAGCAGATCACTGATAGCGACCCGCTTGTCTTCCTGGTGACCGACCCGCAGACGAACCGTCTGGTCTGCCAAGTCTTTTTGGCCAAGGATCACAATCAACTTGGCTTTTTCCCGGAAGGCGTTCTTCATCTGGGTCTTGAATTTGCGCCCTTCGTAGTCTCGTTCGGCTCGCAAACCGGCGTCACGTGCGGCTTCAACCAGCTGCAGGGCTGGTAGATTGGTGCCCTCACCATCGTTGATCACGTAAACATCTAAGCCAGACTGCTGGCCAAGACTGATTCCTTCATCTTCTAACAGTAAAAGCAAGCGTTCCAAACCGATCCCAAAGCCGATTCCGGGCGTCTCCGGGCCGCCTAATTGTTCAACCAAACCGTTGTAACGACCCCCACCGCAGATAGTTGTGTAGCCACTACCTAAGGACTTCGCTTTAACCATGATTTCAAAAATCGTGTGGTTGTAGTAATCGAGTCCCCGCACCATGGTCGGATCAACAACGTAGGAAATCCCCAATTTGTCCAGCATCGTTTTCACCGTTTCAAAGCGCTGGCTTGCTTCCGGGGTCAGGTAATCCAAAATCGACGGGGCATCAGCGACAAACTGCTTATCCCGCTTATCCTTACTGTCGAGGACCCGCAAAGGATTCTTTTCCATTCGCTCTTGTGAATCTGGACTCAGTTCGTCAAAGTGCGGTTTCAGATAGTCAACGAGGGCTTTGTGGTAATCATCCCGTGACTTTTTATCACCGAGAGTGTTGATTGCTACCCGCAGATCGTGCAAGCCAATCTGCTTGAAAAGACGCATTGCCATCGTGATGACTTCAACATCCATTGCTGGATTTTCGCTGCCGAAAGCTTCCACCCCGATCTGATGGAATTCACGTTGCCGTCCAGATTGGGGACGCTCATAACGAAACATTGGACCCATGTAGTAAACCTTGTAAGGTTTCTGATATTCCGGTCCGTACAGTTTATTTTCAACAAAGGCCCGCACTACCCCTGCAGTTCCTTCGGGCCGCAAAGCAATGTGCCGACCGCCCTTGTCGTCAAAATCATACATTTCCTTGGTAACAATGTCAGATGTATCACCCGATGAACGGGAGAAGACCTCATAATTTTCAAACATCGGGGTCCGAATGTTTTGGTAACCATAACGCTGAAAAATTTGACGAGCCGCATTTTCGACCCGCTCCCAGTTAGCGGAAGCCCCCGGCAAAATATCTGCCGTCCCGCGTGGACGTTGGTAACGCATGTTATTCCTCCTTAAAATTCTGCCAAAAAGAAAAACACCCTCGCAACTGCAAGGGTGCATTGATGCACGGTACCACCTTGGTATCACTCTTGGATAACGTCGTAACGACGGGGATTAACAGTCCCGACCTCCAAAGTGTCAAGCGGATAACCTTCCAGTAGGCTTTCACCAGACCCTACTCGCTAGTTTGAGGCTTGCCGCACATTCTTCTTCACTGGTCATTAATATCTTGTACGCTATTTAAGTTACCAGTTGCCCTGCGTCAAGTCAAGTCACAATCACTCCCAATTGGAAGAAGACGCTTGCAAAAGCCCACAGGTGTTTTAAAATCAAAAGCAGAAACTTCTGGCCGGGGGTGACGTCGTGAAGAAAAAACTGCCAAATTCGATCATCATCAGTGTCTTGCTAATCTTGTTAGCGCTGGTGTTGGTCTGGGGATTAAGCCGGCAAAAAACAGTCGACATCAAAACTGCCAACCTAAACATCCATCGTGGGCCTGGAATCGATTATCCGACCATTGACCATACCCAGCGACAACGCTACCATGTCATTAGCAAACGCAACGATTGGTATAAGATCCGCATTACAGACCACAAATACGGCTGGGTCGCCAGTTGGCTTGTTGACCGCAAGAAGCCACTGGGGCATGTGTCCCGTCTTTCTGAAGCGACGGTGGTCATCGATGCCGGCCACGGCGGGTCCGATTCAGGGGCAGAATATAAAGATTCCAAAAATTCTCGCTACATGGAAAAAACTTATACACTCCAGTTGGCAAAAAAGGTGGCCGCCGCCCTTCGCTTACGGGGTTGTCACGTGATCATGACGCGGGATAACGACCGTTATGTTGCCTTAAAGCCCCGGCCACAACTCGCCGAGAGTGCCCACGCCGATGCCTTTATCAGTTTCCACTATGATTCTTCACCCCAACGTAACGAAGGAACTGGGATCACGACTTATTATTACCACCGCGGAACTTCCAAGCAGCTAGCCGAAAGCTTGTCAGCACAGTTTGACAACCTTCCGTTGACCAATAAGGGGACTGATTTTGGAAACTTCCTGGTAATCAGGGACAATACACGGCCAGCAATTTTGTGCGAAATGGGCTATATTAATAGCCGTAAGGACTTCCACCACATCAAAAGTTTTTCCTATCAAGTTAAGGTTGCCAATGATGTTGTAAAAGGTCTCAACCAATTTTTTAAACAGTAAAAATCTAAGGAGATGCAGGAATGAGTCGATTAAACCATCAATGGATTAGTCAATTACCGATCAAAAACATCAAGAAGCTCAAGCCAGTTAGTGGTGGCGACATCAATGAAGCCTATCAAATCACCACTGATAGCCACCAATACTTCATGAAGGTTCAACCTCACAAAACGGCAAAGTATTTTGGACATGAAATTAACGGTCTCAAAGCTATGAGCAAGGCGATTCGCTGCCCCAAACCTTTATACAACGGGCAAATTAATGGGGACGCCTACCTCGTTTTAAACTGGGTGAATACCGGCTTCCAGGGCAGCCAAGCTGAACTGGGGCAGCTTGTTGCTAAACTGCATTCCCAGACTAATGACCGTTTTGGTTTTGTCGACAACCACGAAACTGGCGCCCTCAATAAGACCAACAACTGGGACGATAACTGGAGTCGCTTTTACGTTGAGCAGCGCTTGGAACCAGAAATCGATGCTTGCGAAAAGCTGGGCCGGTGGAACAAGTGGCGCCAGCAGCACATGGATCATATGATCAGTGCCTTTCAAAATTACTATCAAGAGCATTCTGTTGTCCCGAGCCTTTGCCACGGCGATCTTTGGTCCGGCAACTACATGTTCGACCAAGATGGTCACCCGCTTCTCATCGACCCTGACGCAGTTTATGCCGACCGGGAATATGATCTTGCCATGACAACCATCTTTGGCGGTTTTGACAGCGAATTTTATCAAGCCTACCAGCAAACTTTCCCCTTTGATGATGGCTTTCGTGACCGTTTGCAGTGGTATCGTTTCTTCTACCTCTGCTTGCATCTGATTCTCTTCGGCGAAACTTACGGCGGTTCAGTGGACGCAATCCTAGGTGGTTTTTAGTTGATTAAAAGCTAAATTATAAAGACCTCATGGCTTTCTTTTACAGGAGTCATGAGGTCTTCTTTGTCATCTATGCATCTTGTTCTTTTATTTTTCGTAGATAATTGTCGTCGGCCCATCATTTTCTAAAGCCACTTGCATATCAGCGCCAAAATGGCCGGTCTCCACATGAATCCCGGCCGCCGCGAGCTTCTTGTTGAAACGCTCATATAACGGTTCAGCAATGTCGGGACGGGCTGCCTTGGAGAAACCAGGACGGTTGCCGTGCTTGGTGTCCGCGTAGAGGGTAAATTGTGAAATCGACAGGATGGCACCCCCGACATCTTTTATGGAGTAATTCATTTTCCCATCCTTGTCTTCAAAGACGCGCAAATTCACGATCTTATGGACCAGGTAGTCAAGCTGCTCATCTGTGTCGGTCGGGGCAAAGCCAACCAGTAACATGTAACCCTGCTGGATTTGACCAACAACGCAACCCTTAATCGTAACGCTAGCGTGATTGACCTTTTGCAACACCACTCGCATAATCTGCCTCCTTAAGAGATTACCCGTTTCACAACGTAAACATCTGGGATATTCTTTAAAGCATCGATAATCAATTGCAGGTGCTTCAAATTGCGAACGCCAACCGACGCGTTGATCGTTGCCATCTTATTATGGTCTACTTTACCGTTAACCGATGTCAAATAACGCGTATTGTTATTGATTGAACGCAAGACATCGTTCAGCAGCCCACTGCGGTTATAACCCTGCACTTCGATATCAGCGTTGTAGTTGGTCTTATCACCTTCCGGACTATCCCAATAGACATTGACAATGCGTTGTCCATTGAGCTCGGCTTGTTTGATGTTCGGACAGTCGGCACGGTGCACTGAAATGCCCCGCCCCTTTGTAATGTAGCCGACAATTGGATCGCCAGGAACTGGATTACAGCAGTGTGATAACCGGGTCAACAGGTTGTCGACCCCTTCGACCACGACGCCGCCACCCCCTTTAGACATATGCTTAGCCTGGTTGTGGCTCGACTTGTCGACGGTTTGATGGTTCTCAAGAACTGCTTTTTGCTCGGCCCGTTCACGATCATCACGGCGTTGCTGTCGAATATCAGCCGTAAAGTGATTGGCAGCCCCCTTTGGGGTCGTATCTCCAAAACCGATCGACGCGTACATGTCATCAGCGGTCTTAAAATGCATCTTGGCAACAATTTCTTGTTCTTTGTCTGGCACCATTAAAGTGGCTGGTTCATAGCCACTCTCGTGCAGCTCACTTTCTACCAACTGACGCCCTCGCTGAATGTTTGCCGTACGGTTATGGACCCGGAAAAATTGCCGAATCTTGTTGCGCGCGCGCCGCGTTGAAACCAGATCAAGCCAGTCACGACTTGGCCCGGCCGACGACTGCGAAGTCAACATATCAACTATATCGCCGTTTTTGATTTCGTAATTGAGTGGAACAATGCGACCATTCACCTTCGCTCCAGTCGTATGGTTACCGACCTCAGTGTGAATCTGATAAGCCATATCCAAAGGGCCTGAACCTTTTGGCATTTCGATGACGTCCCCTTTCGGGGTAAAGGCGTAGACCTTGTCTGCAAAGACGTCGCTTTGAATCCCCTTGAGAAAGTCATCAGTCCCCTGTGACTCGCTCCGCATTTCTAGAATTTCCTTGACGACGTTAAGCTTCTGGGAGTCCTGACTAGCTTTGACACCCTTAAAATTACCTTCCTTGTATGCCCAGTGAGCCGCAACCCCGTATTCAGCCACTTGGTGCATGTGGTGTGTCCGAATTTGAATTTCCAGCGGCGTCCCCTGGGGGCCGATCACTGTTGTGTGCAGGGACTGATAGCCATTAGCCTTAGGCATCGCAATGTAATCCTTAAAGCGACCCGGCATCGGTTTCCAGGTTGTATGAATTGCGCCGAGGACGGCGTAACAATCCCGAATAGAATCGACGACCACCCGAACAGCCAAGAGGTCGTAAATCTGGCTAAATTGCTTGTGCTTCGTCACCATCTTATGGTAAATCGAGTAAATGTGCTTCGGGCGCCCGTAAATTTCGGTATTAGGGCCCAAATTCAAACCGCTAATCGCCTTTTTGATCTGTTCGATTGCCCGCTTGATATAATCGACCCGCTGATCCCGCCGGGAATTCATCAGATGAACAATCCGGTAATACTGTTGCGGATTGAGGTAGCGCAAAGAGAGGTCTTCAAGCTCCCACTTAATTGTGCTGATCCCCAAGCGATCAGCAATTGGGGCATAGATCTCTAACGTTTCGTTAGCGATGCGCCGTTGCTTATCCGGCCGCAGATGCTGCAATGTCCGCATATTATGCAAACGGTCAGCAAGCTTGACGATCATCACCCGGATATCCTTACTCATCGCAAGCAAGAGTTTCCGGTGAGTCGCCGCCATTTGTTCTTTATTCGACTTGTAGTGAATTTTGCTCAGCTTGGTGTCACCGTCGACGATCAGGGCCACGGTCGGCCCAAACAAAGTCTTGATGTCATCCAGGTTGGCGCCCGTATCTTCGACAATGTCGTGAAGGTAGCCAGCACAAACGGTATCGGGATCCATCCGCAAATTGGCTAAAATCCCGGCCACTTGAATCGGGTGAATAATGTAAGGTTCCCCCGATTTGCGTCGTTGATCGTGATGGGCCACAAAAGCAAAATGATAAGCCCGGTCAACCTTTTTGACGTGCTCCTCATTCATATACTTCTTGCAAAGATTGTGAACGTCATCTGCCGTCAGCTCTTTTAATTCTTCTGACATGATTGACGACCTCCTTTACTTTGTGCCCAGTGATGAACGCTTAATCGACCACGTTAAGTAGCTGACCCCTAGATAGAATAAGGCAAAGTACCAGGTATACTTGGGTGCGAACTGGTAGGCAGTAATGAAGAACAAAACCGGTAAAACAAAAAGCTGCCACCACTGGCCAGCCCGCTGTACCAAACGGTAACCCAGCCAAACACTTGCCAGGCCATTAATGGTAAACAAGAACCAGCCAACAAAAATGGCCTTTTTCAAGTGACCGAAGTGAATTAGCGGTTGCTTCTTTAACATGGGGATAATTAAACCGCAGATGATCACCACAATCCACCAGACCAGATCGAGATGTTGACTAATTGTTTGCCACTTTGCCTTCATAACACCAGCTCCTTCGCATTAGCTAATGGAAATATTCTACCACAGAACGCAGCGACTTTAACAGTTCAACAGCTCTAGCTGATAGGAAACCGCTGCCATCAAATACAGAGGCGCAGTCTCAGTCCGCAAAATCCGCGGACCTAACCCGACAGCAATCATTCCCGCGTCTTTCATTGCACTAACTTCCTCAGAAGTCAGCCCCCCTTCAGGTCCGAAAAGCGCCAGGAGACGCTGGTTTTTTTGTAGTTTTTGCAACTGCTGTGCCAGCTGGGCACGTTCGCCGCGTTTGGCCGATTCTTCCCATGCCACCAGGCTGACATTGGGTCGAGTTATTTGCAGCGCCTGCTGCCAATTGTCGGCATATGAAATCTTGGGAATGTAGTTACGGTGTGATTGTTCTGCTGCACCCTGGGCGATTTTTTGCAACCGCTGCAGCTTCTTTGCTCGTTTGTTGGCTTTCCACAGCGAAACAGAGCGCTGCGCGTTGAAGAAAACTATCTCACGTACTCCCAGTTCCGTGCTCTTTTGAACGATCCACGCGGGTTTTTCTTTGGTCTTCGGAATCCCGCAAGCGAGAATGGTTTCAACCGGCAACTCAGACTGATGCGGCAAGTTCTTGACCACCTGAACACAGCCCTGGTCGTCGATTAAACGCACCAGGTAAGTCTGGTGATCTTTTAATACTAATTCACACTCATCCCCGGCTACAGCCCGTAAGACCGTCAAAAAATGGTGACGAATGTCTGCTGGGAGTTGGAATTTCTTTTCTTGTGGTGATTGCTCAAGTAAAAAATAGTGTTGCATTTGACTCCCCCCTACTCCTGCTCAGTTGGTCTGTGGGCAATGATGCCGTACCAATCCTTCATGCGTAAAGTTTCGTCAACCAAGAACCCCTGTTTACTCAACGTTTCAGTGACCAGGCTCAACTTATCCTTGATGATTCCCGACAGAAGCAGCTGCCCGCCCTGCTTCAGGTTATCCCACGCCTGGGGGATCAGCGGAACGATAATTTCAGCCAGGATATTGGCCACCACCAGGTCAACCTGCTGGTGAATGCCATCCAACAGACTATTGACCCCCAATTCAACGTCGCTTGCTACCGGATTTAAATTGAGATTCTCGCGGGCTGATGCCACCGCCGTTTCATCGATGTCATAAGCGATAACATGCCCGGCACCCAGTTGTTTGGCGGCAATGCTCAGCACCCCTGATCCTGTTCCGACGTCAATCATCGATTCGCCACCCTTAATGACGGTTTCCAGTGCTTGCAGCATCAGCTTGGTTGTCGGGTGCGTCCCAGTCCCAAAAGCCATCCCCGGATCCAAAATCAGCAACTTTTCGCCGGCTTGCTGACGGTGGTAATCTTCCCATTTAGGTACGATAGTCAGTTGGTTAGTGACCCGCACCGAGTGGTAATACTTCTGCCAAACAGTTGCCCACTGCTCGTCTTTAATGGCACTGCTTTCAACAGTCCCAGGACCGCAATTAAGGCCAAAGGAAGCTAACTGTTTAACCCGGCTTTCAATCGTCCTAATTAATTCTGGTAAAAAGGTCTTAGGCGGAAAATAACCGGTCACTGCTGCGCCATGTTGACGGTGGGGCAGGGTTTGCGGGTCCACAATTTCACCATATTTGCCATAATGACCCGCTTGCAAGTGAGCGTAGTCCGCGGCATTATCGATTTGAACCCCACTCGCTCCCTCATCGGTCAGAATGTAAGAGACCGCTTCAACCGCTTCATTACTGGTAATTACCGTCACTGCCGTCCATTCCATGAAAATCACTCCTAAACAAGCGGAGGCCGGAGAAAAAACGCAGTTTTTCCCCGGCCTCCAAAATCTTTCGCTTTAATTTGCGTTGTCGTGCTCTTTGTCTTTTACAATTTTGCCTTCCTTTGCCCATTTCTTTTCTAAGTGGTGACGAAGGTAGTCAATTAACTCTGTTTCCGTTTTAAAAATACGGGGATGCTTTTGGTGGTGCAGTCTAACGTCAATTTCATTGATCCGCAGACGCCCCGTCCAGGTATGGGAGTAACGAATGATTACCCGGTTCTTTAATTCGTGTTTGCCAAAGCGAAAAACATAGATATGCTGTGGCGTCATCATTGGCCGAATATAGTCTTTTTGGTATGTCAGGTCGTTATCACGCATAAATTTCTTAGTGCGATTAAGCATGGTAATCATTTCCTCCTTTCACGCAAAGTTAGTAAAAAGCCTGTTCTGTTCGACAAATTGCTTGTAATCTCGAATATTGTATCATACAAACATTGATTTGCCAAAAGACGACGTGTTCCAACTCATTAATGCTGGCTAAAAAAACGAGTAGCTTCAATTGCCTTCTGCCAGCCTTGATAGTAACGCTTAGCATCCGCGGCCGCCATCTGTGGCCGAAATTCAGAACCGATCGGGCTGCAGTTCTTCAGATCAGCTTGCTTGTCCCAAAAATCAACCGCCAGACCAGCCAAAAAGGCAGCACCCAGGGCAGTCGTTTCTTCCATTTTGGCCCGTTCGATCCGCGTTTGCAGAATATCAGCCTGGAATTGCATCAAAAAGTCATTGCGGGACGCTCCACCATTGACGGTCAATTTTGACAATTCGAGACCAGTATCTTTACGCATCGTGTCAATGACATCCTTAGTTTGGTAAGCAATTGACTCCAGAGTGGCCCGGGTGATGGCCTTTTTATCAGAGCCACGGGTCAACCCGAAAATGGCTCCCCGAACATCCTGATCCCAGTACGGTGCACCTAGGCCCGTAAAAGAAGGAACGACGTAAACCCCACCAGTCGATTGGGCTTGTACTGCCATTTCTTCTGACTCACTGGCATGCTTGAAGAACTTTAAGCCATCGCGCAGCCATTGAATAGCTGAGCCCGCAACAAAAATGCTGCCTTCCAGTGCGTAATTGATCTTGCCATCAAGGCCGTATGCGATCGTTGTCAGAAGGCCATTTTTTGACAAGATCGGCTGAGTTCCGGTGTTCATAACAATAAAAGCACCAGTACCATAAGTATTCTTGATATTGCCCTTTTCAAAGGCTCCCTGCCCGAAAAGCGCCGCCTGCTGGTCACCTGCGATCCCGGCAACCGGAATCTGGACCCCGAAGAAATGATAATCGCCAGTGTAGCCGTAAACTTCCGATGAAGACCGAACCGAAGGCAACATTTCTTTCGGAATATCGAGCAGTTTCAAAATATCCGTATCCCATTTGAGGGTATGGATATTAAACAACATTGTCCGGCTGGCATTGGTGACGTCCGTCGTGTGAACGCGGTGACTAGTGAGATTCCACAGCAGCCAGCTGTCAATCGTCCCAAACAGCAATTCTCCCCTGCGCGCTCGTTCTCGTGAGCCAGGGACGTGATCCAGGATCCACTTGATCTTAGTTGCTGAGAAATATGAATCAACCACCAGTCCTGTCTTTTGGTGAATCATATCCTTATAACCATCGGCGATTAACTGATTAGCAATGTCACTAGTCTGCTTGGACTGCCACACGATGGCATGATAAATCGGCTTGCCGGTATAACGATCCCAAATGACAGTCGTTTCGCGTTGGTTGGTGATCCCAATTGAAGCGATCCGATAAGGTTGAATTCCCGACTTGATCAAGACGCTGGAAATTACCTGTTGAACGCTGTCCCAAATCTCCATCGCGTCATGTTCAACCCAACCGGGATGGGGAAAATACTGTTTAAATTCTTGTTGGGCCATGGCAACTTCTTGGCCCTGGTGATCAAAAATCATCGCCCGCGAACTCGTTGTCCCCTCATCAATTGCCATCACATACTGCTGCTCATTCAAGATCGTCAACCCTTTCCAAATTTTACCCGCTAGCTGCGCGCCAATATAACACTATTTTAGCATATCCCTGCTTAATTGTTACGACTCAACGCCGCTTGAACGGAAGCGATATCATCGTAGGAAGCCGTCACGAAAAGGCGATCACCGGCGTTTATAACTGTGTCACCGTGAGGAGTCAGCCACTTGCCATCGCGTCTGATTCGACTAATCGTGATCTTGTCAATCATCGGCAGTTCATCAATATTGATCCCAGCATAACGCCGATTTTTGACCGTAATTTCAAAGATACCGTGTTCTGTATCAGTTAAAATGTCCATCATTGCTGGTGATTCAATTAATGCCCGCAGCATACTTGACTGCACATTGTAAGGATTAAAGATCTCAACCCCTTCTTCAACTAGGTGGTGGATATTGTTGAAGTCATGGTGATTGCTCATCTGCGACATAATAACTCGCTCAACCCCATTCTTACGGGCAATTTCGGCGATCGGGAAGTTACGATCATCTTTCCGGAAACCGACAACTAAAACCTCGGTGTCAAAGAAGTTGCCCTTTTTAAGACTGGCTTCATCGACTGTTGGCAGGTAAGTAATGTTTGCTACCTCACTATTATAAGTGCTATAAGCATCATGGTTGTCCGTAACCATCCGAACGTCATAGAGCTGACTCGTCAGTTGCTGGGTGATCGGTACTGTCAAAACGTTGGCCCCGATGATGACTACGCGTTGCTTAATCAGGTCTTCCTTAGTGGCCTTAAACAAAACGTTAAACGTGATTGGTCCACAAATGCAGACAATCACTGCGCCAAGAATAAAAGCGTCTTGCTGGGTCGCCGTAATGGCATGCAGGTTGCGTGCCACCTGCAAGGTTGGTAGCACCAATGTAATCGTCGTGGCACAGAGAAAGGCGCCTGCCAGGGAATTATTCGGACTGAAACGTCGTCGATAAATGAATGTCGGCACCATCTTAGCAAGTAAGAAACAGATGACCAGGACTGGAATGAGCATTAACGCTCGTGGATTCGAGAACAATGTGCGCAGATTAAGTTTGATCCCCGTAGTGATAAAGAAAATCGGGATGAAGAAACCATAACCGATCGAAGTCAATTTGTCTTCCGTCGCTTGTTCCGGCTTCAGCAACTTCATCACCATCCCTGCGAGAAAGGCGCCCAGGATGTTTTCAGCACCGACCGTCGTGGCCAAGGTCACTAAGGTGAAGATTAAAAAGAAAGCTAGCCGAACATCGAGCTGGGTCGTAGACTTGGTGATCTGGTTAAACCACTGGTATGGCTGCTTAAAACGACGCAACAAAATAATTGCCGCAACAAACAAAAGAACGATTAACCACAAACGACCGGCATGTCCCCCGTTTAAAGACGCGTAAACCGTCAGCATCAGCATCGGAATCACTTCGCCCAACACGGCAGTCAATAAAATTGTTTGTCCGATCGGTCGGCTCAGGATTTCTTTTTCCTTGAGGGTCGCAATCACAACACCGAGAGCAATCGAACTGAAAATGATTGTCGCCAGCATTACGCCATTAAACATCCCCAGGGCTTTCAAAAGGAAGCCGAGAATTGCCGACACAATGAAAATCGAAGCAAAGGCCCAAGCGGCTAACTTTACCGGAGAAGCAGCTTCAGCCTTTTGGTCGGGCTGGCGCCGAAAAAGATCAAAATTAATCTCCATTCCGGAAAGAAAGATTAAAACAATTACGCCCAGGCTCGAGAGCAGGTTCAGCGTACTGTTCATTTGAACGACATTAAAACCACTCTGGCCGATCACAATCCCGATAATGATTTCGGCAATGGCGGTCGGCATGTTTGAAACCTGAAAACGAGCCATCAGCAGCGGAACAATCAGTGCTGCTAACATGACGATAAGAATTGAAAGCTGAGACATAGAATCATCCTCACTAAAAGTTTGTGAATTTCTCCCATTTTAACCGAATTCAAGGTTAGAATGAAGTTACAGTTTATTATAGCAATGGTAAGAAGGGATCCTGATCATGACTAAAAAATTTTCATCTTGTACCAGCATCTTAGTTGCTAAAAAGGCCTCCATCGATCACTCGATCATGATTGGCCGCAATGAAGATGCCAAGGCAGCTTGGCCCAAGAAAATGGTTATCCATCCTCATGGCAGTCTGCCGGATAGCTTCGTTTCAAAAGAAACTGGCCTCAAAATCGCTTTACCAATGCCTAGCGCCAGGTATTCTGCTACTCCCGAATGGACAGATAAAGAGGGGCTCTTTGAAGAGGACGGGATTAATGAATACAACGTCGCTATGAGTGCCACCGAGAGTGCCTATTGTAACGACCTCGTACTTGCCTGCGACCCTCTCGTCAAACACGGGTTAAACGAAGAAGCAATGATCACATTAGTTCTCCCCTTCGTCAAAAGCGCCCGGGAAGGGGTGCAACGACTGGGTCAGTTAATTGCCAATTATGGTACCGGCGAAACTAATGGGGTCCTTTTTGCTGACAACGATGAAGCTTGGTACTTCGAAAGCGGTGCTGGTCACTATTGGGTTGCCCAGCGAATTCCCGATGATTGCTACGCCGTCGTAGCCAACCAGCTGGCAATCCAGGAAATTGATTTCGATGATCCAAATAATTTTATGTACCATCCTGGCATCCGGGAATTTGTTGAACAAAACCACCTCAACCCTGACCCAGGCCACTTTAATTTCCGGCACATTTTCGGAACCGCCGACCGATCAGATGCGATTTACAGTACCCCCCGTGTCTGGTATGGTCATCAGATGTTCAATCCTCACTCCTGCGCAGCAGAATGCCCCGAATCACAGGATTTGCCATTCATCATCAAGCCGGAACATCCCCTGAGTCTGTTCGATGTTCAAGACTATCTGGGTTCTCATTTCCAGGGCACCCCATATGATCCATTGGCTGCCGGTAATGACCCCCGTAAAAAGAAGTACCGACCAGTCAGTCTCGCCAAAACCCAGGAATCTCATATTCTGCAAACCGGTCGCGAAACTGGCGTCAACATCCACTGGTTAGCCATGGGTGTGACTGCCGAAAGCGTCTACGTTCCCTTCTTTAATGGTATTACCGACGTTCCTGCCGCCTACAAACGGGGCAAACTTCCGGCCCAAAACACTTCTGCTTACTGGATTTTCAAGAAAGCAGGCGTACTTGTCGATTGCAATATGCACCAATTTCTACCACAGCTCGAGGACGTTCAACATCAGCTTAAACGCCAATTCATGCATCAGGTTAAAATTGTCGACCAACAAGCTCAGCTAAAAGATTCGGCTGCACGCCAGCAATACCTGACTGAATCCAGTACACAATTGGCCGAAGATGCTCTCCGGGCTTATCGCAAACTTTCCGCACAGCTGCTGACCCAGTTAACTGATTGCTCACCGCTCAATTTTGCGACTGACGAAAACCTGTAAGCAACTGGCTGAAAACTAATTCTTGGCTTTTTGCTGGCAGTATTGTCGATACTGCTGGTCGTAATGATAAAGAGCGTTGTAGTGACTTACCATTTCCTGATCGTGCGTGTAGACCCGACCAGTGTCAAGTGTCTTCTCGTACATTTCCAGGTAAGGAATACCGGCTTGACGTGCTGCATGGCGTTCCTGTTCGCGATCATAGGCAACGTGGCGGTAATCCAAATCAGCAATTCCTTGCTCGTCAACCGTCATCAATAGATAATGAGCTCGCGTGTCGGCTTGCAATCGGGCTTGACCATTAAAGGGCTCCCCTACTGAACCGGGATTCAAAACGATCCGCTCGTCTGAAGCATAGCGGAAAAGCTGGTGATGGACATGGGCGTAAATTGCCACATCTTGACTGCCAGGAAAGGCTTCGTCAAAATTAGTCGACGGTTGAGTTGGGAACAGTTTCTGGCCCATGTTGAGTTTTGGCAAGTTGTGAGCAACCGAAAAAACCAGCTTACCAGCTTGAACAGTTTGCTGGAGGGGCCAGGATGCCAGGATTTCAAAAACACTTTGGTCCAACCGACCGGCTAAGTCTTGCGCCAAGCGGCCAAAGTAGATCCGTGACGGCTTGAGCGGTTTAATTTTTCCGGCCGCCCCGTTGATGGCGAGATCGTCCCAATTACCCCGCACACAAACCTGTGGATGCATTTGCTTAAAGAGCTGCCAAACATTCTTGGCGCCCGGGCCCGGCATAAAGAGATCACCGATAAACCAATATTCATCTACATGGTGACGAAGACTGTCTTGATACATTGCTTGCATTGCTGTGAAATTGCCGTGGACATCAGAAAAGATGGCAATCGTTTTGCTTTTCCCCATTTTCTCACCTTCCATTTTTAAAACCATCTTATCAGGATCGGCAACAGAAAAAAAGCGGCGCAAATGCGTCGCTTTTGCTATTTTTACTACTAATTCTGCTTTCGGTTGTGTCGCGTGTTGACTTCATAAAAGATCCAGGCCACCCCACCAAAAAACAGCGGTCCAATAATCGTCCAGAAGGCCGTTTGGTAATCGTGCTGCAAAATTGGTGACAGGCAGGTAAAGATAATCCCAAAAGCAATTACCAGCCAGACAACCGCAACGATGATGTTTGTCAAAACTTTATTCTTGTAAATCACGAACGGCCGCTTCAAGTCTTTGCGTTTCTTAAAGGCTGGGAAAGCACCAACCAAGAAGAGGTACGGCGCCGTCGTAGCTACGTTAGCCATATTGGTCAAAATCTGGTAGAAGCGTTGGGCAGCGTTGCCCCCGAAAGCCACCAGGAAAATAATGACACAGATAACAATGGCTTGCAGCCGCATCGCATCGCTCGGCATCCCGTGTTCGTTGATTCGCGTCAACCGTTTTGGCCACAGGTCTGGGTTTGAACCAAGAATAAAGGACTTAATCGGTGAGTAGATAACGACAAAGAAAGAACCACAATAGGCTAAGAACATGCTCAGACCGGTGAAACGTGTCAAGATGCTTCCTAACATTACAGCCGTTTCATGGCTTGTGCCCAGGGCATTGCCCATTTGGACCCCCAAGTTATTCATCAATACGTAGGAAATGTTCCCTAAGTTGACAGTTTTACCGCCTAAGACTTGGTGCCAGTTGGTGCTGACCCCCCACAGCAGGATCATCAGCGAATAGAGGACCATCACAACGACCATCGAAATGGCAATCCCCAGTGGGAAGGTACGCTCAGGTTTTTCAAGCGAATCAACGACGCCCCCCATCGTTTCCATCCCGCCGTAGGCAAAGATGGCATAGATAACAAAGGAAATCAGCGCAATCGGGCTTTGAAACAACGGGTTCGGTGATTTAATAAAGGAACCAGCGTGAATTGGCTGCGCCATGGCCCCGTGGTTAGCAGCCCACACCACCAAACTCAAAACGATAAACAGCGCCGATAAGATCATCACGAAAGTCCCACCAATCGATGCAACTTTCGCAATTTTATCGACCCCGTTACTTGCCAGGGCCGTCACCAAAATAATCCAGATAATGGCTAAAATACCGACAACCTCAATCGAAGACAACCCCATAAAATGCCAGCTCTGCGTTTTATCGGCACCGAAAATCAGCGAAGAAAGTGGAATCCACACTTTGGAAGCTGTTGAAACCATCCAAATAATCCACGCCGACAACCAAATAAAAGTTCCGATAAAAGCGAGCCGCTCCCCGATGGAAACTTTTAACCAAGAATAAATTCCACCCTTAGCGTTTTTTAATGCTGAACCGTATTCGGCAAACATCATCGACGACGGCAGGAAAAATAGAATAGCAGCTAGAATATACCAGATAATGCTGGCATAGCCCATTTGGTCATATGCCACTGTTGTATTGGCAAAACCAAAAGTCTCCGTAAAAATCATCAAGATCAAACCGATAACGGTGATCTTCTTTTTAGCATTTGACATAATACTCCCCTTACTAAATTATAAAAATTGCTTATCTAATTCTTAGTATACCCTTCTTTTCCAAAGAAAAACTTTTAATTTAAAATTTGAGGGGAGCAATTTTAATTGGCAGTCAGCAAATTACTCTATCTTGTCATAACCTAAGTTCATGTTCGCGGATAATTCGGCGCCCTTGCTGAAGGATAAAAATGGCGATAATTACTATAATAATGCCCAGTATCTCTACCCAATTCATCTTCAGATAAAAGAAAATCACGCTTAAAATTGAAGTCACGATTGGCTGGAGCGCATCCATAATACTGACTACATCGGAAGGAGCATATTTTGTGGCGTGCATTAACAGACTAAAAGGCAAGATGGTCCCAAACAAGACAACCGTTGCCACGGAGGCCACTAACGTCGTTGAGATTTTCGGCGTCCCCACCCAAAACGGACGGATAATGTTAAAGAGAATGCCGGCAATAATGGTGGCCCAGCCTAATACTACGATTGGCGGGTTATGCCTGGATGCCCGCTTAGGCAAAACTACGTATAGTGCCGCCGTAATTCCGGACCCGATTCCCCACAGCAAGGCTGAAAGGGGGATGGACAATTTGGTAATATTGCCCCGCGTAATACACATCACAACCCCAATTAAAGCGAGAATAAATGCAATGATATCAACTCGAAAGGGTTTATGATGAGTAAAAATAACACTGCCAAGCACGATAAAGAGCGGAGAAAGATATTGGAGAATGGTTGCAGCAGAAGCATTCCCTTCCTGAATCGCATAGTAAAAGGTCAGCAGGTTGGCCATCAAACCCAAAACAGCGTAAGCAATCAATGAAATTAGCGATTGACGCTCTGTAAAAATGTTAAAGATCCCCTTGCCATAGCGAATGGCGCTAAAAGCAAGCAAAATAATACCAGTAACCAGGGTGCGGACGGAAAGCATCCAAGTTGCTGGAATCGCAAGGTTTTGCGAAATCAGTTGAAGGACTGTGCCTGAAATACCCCACATCGTTGAGGCTAATGCAGCCAAGCCCATCCCCTTCATCACACGATTAGAATTTACATTATCCATTGTTATGGTTCCTTTCGAGCTAGAATAGCAATTTAACTTCGGTTATCAAAAATTTTCCTGATAAAAAGACCGTGCATCAAGACAATTGAGAGGAATTATAAGTTCCCTTCACTTGTCTGTGCACAGCCTAAATAACTAGACAGAGACTCACGCCTAGTTCTGCTCCTCATCGGTCTTCAAAACGGCCATGAAGGCTTCCTGCGGAATATCAACTTTACCGACAGCCTTCATCCGTTTCTTCCCACGCTTCTGCTTTTCCAACAGCTTAGCCCGCCGGTCTGGATCCCCCGTGTGAATCCGGGCAGTAACATCTTTGCGATAGGCCTTAATATTGGTCCGCGCAATGATCTTTGAGCCAATAGCCGCCTGAATTGGAATTTCGAAGTTTTGCCGAGGAATGATATGCTTCAATTTTGTCGCAATCTCCCGCCCCCGTTCAGCAGCCGTCGAACGGTGAGTAATGAAACTCAAGGCATCGACCCGGTCACTATTCAGCAAAATATCAATTTTAACTAAATCACTAACCTGGTAATCATCAATTTCATAGTCAAGGGAGGCATAACCGCGGGTACTGCTCTTCAATTTATCGAAGAAGTCATAGATGATTTCCGCCAGTGGCACGTGATAGATGACGTTCACCCGGGTATCAGAAAGGTACTCCATCGTGTCAAACTTACCCCGTTTATGCTGACACAATTCCATTACCGCTCCGACGTAGTCATTGGGCACCATGATCGAAGCCTTAACAAATGGCTCCTTAATATCTTTGATTTCGGAAGCATCGGGCATCTCCGCTGGATTTTCCACTTCAACTGTTGAACCGTCGTGAAGGTCCACATGGTAAGTAACCGACGGGGCGGTGGTAATCAGGTCGAGATTGAATTCCCGCTCCAGTCGCTCCTGAATGACGTCCATATGAAGCAATCCCAGAAAGCCGCACCGGAAACCAAAACCGAGGGCCTGCGATGATTCAGGTTCAAAAGTCAGTGCGGCATCGTTCAGTTTCAGCTTTTCCAAAGCATCACGGAGGTCATTGAACTTGGCATTGTCAGTCGGGTAAAGACCAGCGTAGACCATTGGCTGCATCTGACGGTAACCCGCCAACGGCTTGTCGGTCGGCCGGTCAGCGTTGGTAATCGTATCACCGACCCGGGTATCCTTGATGTCCTTAATGGCCGCGGTAACATAACCAACATCCCCAGCCATCAGGTAATCACGCGGTAAAGGCTTTGGTGAGTTGATGCCAACTTCAGCAACTTCGTAAGTTGTCCCGCTGTTCATCAGTTTAATCCGGTCACCCTTCTTGACGGTCCCTTCAACGACCCGCACCGAGAGGACAACTCCGCGATAGTCATCGTACTTGGAATCAAAAATCAATGCTTTTAACGGTGCTTTCAGATCTCCGTTGGGTGCGGGGATATCGTGAACGATCTGCTCCAGGACTTTGTCAACGCCCAGTCCGGTTTTCGCACTGACATCGGCGGCCTTACTGCAATCGAGGCCGATTTCATCTTCGATCTGTTCCTTGGTGCCGTCTACGTCGGCCGATGGCAAGTCAATTTTGTTAATCACCGGCAAGACCGTCAAGTCATTATCCATCGCCAAGTAAACATTAGCGAGCGTCTGGGCCTGGACACCCTGCGTCGCATCGACCACGAGAATAGCCCCCTCACAGGCAGCCAGTGACCGTGAAACTTCGTAAGAAAAGTCCACATGACCTGGTGTGTCGATCAGGTGGAAAATATAGTCCTGCCCGTCTTTGGCATGATAGGTCAAAGCAACAGCGTTAAGTTTAATCGTAATTCCGCGTTCACGTTCGAGAGGCATATCATCGAGGACCTGGTTTTTCATTTCCCGTTTGCTGATCGAATCGGTCATTTCCAAAATACGATCGGCCAAGGTCGATTTGCCATGGTCGATGTGGGCCACGATCGAAAAGTTGCGGATATGCTTTTGCCGCTCCTTCATTTTTTCAAAATCCATTATCACCAATTCACTTCTTCCGTTTAGTTACAGCT
Organism: Limosilactobacillus difficilis; assembly: GCF_947387495.1. GTDB lineage: Bacteria > Bacillota > Bacilli > Lactobacillales > Lactobacillaceae > Limosilactobacillus > Limosilactobacillus difficilis. The sequence goes on along the minus strand of NZ_CANDNU010000001.1, from coordinate 9,085 downwards.
ATTAGTATAGCAAAACAAAAGGGGCGCACGCAAAGCCGAAGCCCTGCCTGCGTCCTTTTGAAAAAGATTTAGTTAATCTTGGTAAAGGTTACCTTTTGTTTAACATTGCCTTGCCCGGCATTGACAATCTGGTAAGTAAAACTCCGGGAAGTCAATTTGTTACTGGTAGCAAACACGTTGTTATACTGCCACTGGGAAACCTTGTTGTTAGTCTTCATCTGTGCCAGCGTCAGTTTGCTGCCATCCGCTTTATAACGCCAGGAGCCACCGTTGGACTTATTCTGCTTTTGCCAAACACTCTCAAACTGGCTGTCACTGCTGGCCGCCTTAGTCGCTTGGGTCTTATTCTGGGTTACAACAACCTCGTTACCGGTTTTAGCGAAGGTCATGTATAGCTTACGCTTCGTGGTCGGATTATTGTAACTGTAGACATTACCTGGAACTTGATCAGCAACATCATGGGTAAAGTGATAGTAACCGCCACCGATTACCAGCAGAACTACGACGATTAACAGAATCCAGGGCCACTTACGCCGTGGCTTGTCAACTGAGGAGCTTGCATCATTAGCCTTTTGTTTTGCCATTGATCACGCCCCCTACTTGCTGCCGTTGTCAGCAGACTGAATCTGGTAGTTGACCTTGTTGCCGCTATAACTCAGTTGAACAGCTACATCGCCAGCACCGTTGATCTTGTCCAACTGGCCACTAGCCTTCAAACCAGCGACGATGGTCTTTGCCACCATTTTAGCAGTTGTTTCATTCCGGACAGGCAGCGTAATTGCGCCAGACTTGATGGTCTTCCCATCAGCAACGCTGTCAGTGAAGTTAATGTGAACACCGTCACTTTGGTTGATATTATCCTCGACAGCTGACTTAAATTCATCCGCACTCATCTTGCTGCTGGAGAACAACCCCTTCTTAGTACTGCTCGAGCTGCTGGAGGAGCTGCTAGAACTGTTAGAAGCTGAAGTCGAGCTACTATTATCACTTGCACTCGAAGATGATGGTTCTTGTGGTGATTTATCGCTCTTCGTTGGGTAATAGTTATTAGTCGTGTGAGTGGAGTTATTAGTGCTGTTATTTACTTTGTAAACTGAGTTGTCAATGTTGACGGAGTTGTCGGTATTGGAAATAACAATCTTGGTTTGAGCAACCACATTCGGGTTTCCCGTTACTTGGTAACCACTTGGTACACTTCCATCCCGGTTAAGAATCAAGATATCACCAGCATAAATCAAATTAACGTTGGTGATGTTGTTGTCATAGGCTAATTTTTCGACCGAAATGCCCGTTGCTGCTGAGATTCCAGAAAGGGTATCCCCCCACTGAATAACGTAGCGAGTGCCGTGCAAGTTGTTCAAATCAATGTGCTGAGCTAACATGTTGTCGCTGATCTGATCTGGTGTGTTAGCCACCCAGTTCGTAATGTCAGCTTGTTCAGCAGTCGTTTGATTCGAGTAGAAGTCATTAGCAGCTGCACTGATTGGTGCCAATGCCAGTGGTGCGACCAGGACCGCTGTCAAAGCGGCAGCACCAATTTGCTTCTTTAAATTCATTCTTTATCCCTCCGCAACGGTGAAAACACCGTTAATTTTCAACTCATATTATACTTCATTCGCTCTTCTCGTGCTGGTTTCTTTATAATTTTTTATAAATAACCCACACTAACAGCGATCCAGCCAGAGTCGCTTACTTGTTATCATCAAAAGCATCTTTGAGTTTCTCAAAGAAGCCGGGCTTAACCCCGCTGACTTTTTGACCAGAAGCCGCCGCGAAGGCTGCCATTGCTTCCCGCTGGCGCTTGTTCATCTTCGTCGGTGTTTGGACGTGGATCCGGACATGTTCATCACCGTTGCCACTCCCGTTAAGGTGGGGAACACCCTTATTGCGCAAACGGAAGTCCGTTTCCGACTGGGTCCCCGCAGGAATCTTCAAATCAACATCACCGTGGACCGTCTTAACTTTCACTTTATCACCGAGAGCTGCCTGGGCGAAGCTGATGTTTTGATCTACATAAATGTCGCTACCGTCACGCTGAAAGTCTTTGCTGGGTGCCACATGAAAGACAATGTACAAATCCCCGTAAGGCCCGCCATGGCTTCCGGCTTCTCCTTGACCAGCAAGCCGCATCTGAGAGCCGTCGTCAACGCCAGCTGGCACCTTGACTTTAAGTTCATGACGCTTATTAACGCGACCAGCGCCCTGACAAGTTGGGCACTTGTCCTTGATGATCTGACCGGTTCCGCCACATTCTGGGCAAGTCGTCTGGGTCTGCATCCGGCCCAACGGCGTGTTGCGAATCTGCGTGACTACCCCACGACCTTGACAACGAGGACAAGTCTCTGGTGTTGTTCCCGGACGCGCCCCGGAGCCATGACAAGTCGAACATTCCTCCTGCCGATTATAACGGATCTTCGTCTCTTTACCAAAAACAGCATCCATAAAATTAAGACTCATCGTGTATTGCAGATCCCGACCCGGACGAGGAGCATTGGGGTTTTGCCGCCGGCCACCGCCAGTGAACATGTTAAAAATGTCGTCAAAACCAGAGCCACCAAAATCACCAAAACCGCCGAAGCCGCCTTGCTGGCCCTGGCCACCAAAGCCACCCTGGCCGTTAACACCAGCTTCGCCGAACTGATCGTACTGGGCACGCTTTTGCTTGTCGCCAAGCACCTGGTAAGCCTCGTTGATTTCCTTAAACTTTTCTGCGGCATCAGGTGCGTGGTTAACATCTGGGTGATATTTCGCCGCTAGCCGCCGGAAAGCGTGTTTGATATCCGCATCAGATGCATCCTTGCTTACACCTAAAACGTCATAATAGTTTTTTTCTGCCATCTGCATCCCTCATCTTAAAGATTAACGTCATTGAACTACTCTAATAGTTATAACATTTTTTCCTAGACAGGAAAAACCAAAGTCCGGTTTCCTGGCCTTTGGTTTTTCCATAATATTGTGGCTAACGGTTACTTCTTGTCGTCGTCAGGGTTAACTTCGGTAAAGTCACCGTTGACGGTTTTACCATTATTATTGTTTTGGCCATCGTTGTTTGAAGAACCGTTGTTGTTACCATTCGGGTTAGCATTATTACCGTTGTTTTGGCCGTTTTGCTGAGCCTGTTGGTAAAGCTTGACGGAGAGGTCCTGAACAATCTTGGTCAGATCATCCTTCTTGGCCTTCATTTCGTCGTAGTTCTTGTCATCCTTTGCCTTCTTTAGAGCGTCACGAGCATCCTGAGCCTTCTTAATTTCGTCATCAGATACCTTGCCCTTCAACTGCTTCAAAGTCTTATCAGTCTGGAAGATCAGTTGGTCAGCTTCATTATTCAGATCAACCTGTTCCTTCTTCTTCTTATCAGCTGCGGCGTTTTCTTCGGCATCCTTCTTCATCCGTTCGATTTCTTCATCGGACAGGCCAGAACTGGACTTAATCGTGATATTTTGCTTCTTGTGTGTCCCTTGGTCTTCGGCCGAAACGTTTACAATCCCATTCTTGTCAATGTCAAAGGTCACCTTGATTTGCGGCACACCACGCGGTGCAGCCGGAATGTCTGTCAGCTGGAAGTTCCCTAAGGTCTTGTTGTCAGCTGCCATTGGCCGTTCACCTTGCAGGACGTGAATATCAACAGCTGATTGATTATCAGCAGCAGTTGAGAAGATTTGGCTCTTGGAAGTTGGAATCGTTGTGTTGCGTGGGATCAGCTTAGTCATAACACCACCCATGGTTTCAATCCCCAGTGACAGTGGCGTCACATCAAGCAGAACAACATCCTTCACATCACCAGTCAGAACCCCACCTTGGATCGCCGCACCAAGGGCAACGGCTTCGTCAGGGTTGATTGAGTGGTTTGGCTCCTTGCCAGTTAATTCCTTGACCATTTCCTGAACAGCCGGAATCCGCGTTGAACCACCGTTTAAAATCACTTGATCGATGTCGCTGAAACTCAGATCAGCGTCATTCAAAGCATTCATCACTGGTTGCTTCGTCTTTTCAACCAAGTCATTAGTCAACTGGTTAAATTTAGCCCGGGTCAGCGTCGTGTTCAAGTGAACAGGGCCCTGCGTCTTAGGATCCTGGGCAATAAATGGCAAGCTAATGTCAGCCTGTTGAGCACTTGACAGTTCCTTCTTTGCCTTTTCAGCGGCATCCTTCAGACGTTGCAGAGCCATCTTGTCTTGACTCAAGTCAATGCCGTGTTCCTCTTTGAAGGAATCCATCAACCAGTTCATGATCTTCTTGTCAAAGTCATCACCACCAAGGTGGGTATCACCATTAGTGGACAGTACTTGGAAGACCCCGTCGCCCAATTCAAGGATGGAAACATCAAAGGTCCCACCACCAAGGTCATAAACCAGAATCTTTTCGTCCTTGTCTTCCTTATCAAGACCATAAGCTAATGAGGAAGCAGTTGGTTCGTTGATGATCCGCTTAACGTCCAAACCGGCAATCTTCCCGGCGTCTTTAGTAGCTTGACGTTGCGCATCGTTAAAGTAAGCCGGCACCGTGATAACGGCCTTGTCAACCGTGTCACCAATGTAGTCTTCGGCGTACTTCTTGATGTATTGCAAGATCATTGCGGAAATCTCTTGAGGGGTGTACTTCTTACCTTCCACCTCAACCGTGTAGCCCGCTTCACCCATGTGACTCTTGATTGAGCTAATGGTGTTCGGGTTCGTGATGGCCTGACGCTTAGCCACGTCACCGACCTGGGTTTCCCCGTTCTTAAATGCAACCACTGACGGCGTTGTCCGCCCACCATCAGGGTTTGTAATAATCTTGGGTTCATTACCTTCCATTACGGCAACGGCGGAATTAGTCGTCCCCAAGTCAATACCGATAATTTTATTGCTTGCCATTTTTTATCCCTCTTTACTCTTTAAAACTCAAATTATTGTGCCACAATCACCATGGCCGGACGCAAAACCCGGTCTTTCAGCTTATAGCCATCCTGAAGAACTTGAACGACTGTGTCAGCTGGATGGTCATCATCGGCAGATACGGTTTGAACAGCTTGCTGAACGTTCGGATCAAATTTCTTGTCCAAGGCCTCGATCTTTTTAACGCCATGATTAGAAAGGGCGTGTGCGAAGTGAGTATAAACCATTTGAATCCCTTCGTGCAGTTGCTTAGCCTCATCGCCTTCTGCTTTAGTGCTCAACGCCCGCTGAAGGTTATCCAGGACTGGTAAAATTTCCTTGATAAGGTCTTGACCCTCATACTTGAGCAAGCTGGCCCGTTCATCTTTGAAGTGACGATTCATGTTTTGAATTTCAGCTTCAGCCCGCAAGTATTGATCATCTTTGCCAGCCAACTGTTTCTTCAAATCATCAACCTGTTTTTGCAGGTCTTTTAATTGCTGATCCGAAGCCTGATGTTGACCCTTTTTAGCTGACTTGTCAGCCTTAGCAGCTGCCTTTGGACGAGCCTCGGCGGAATCTTTTTTCTCTTTTTCAGCCATCTTATTTCCTCCTATTCATCATAGTAACGGTGATAGTAATTAAGCAAACGTTTGGCTAATTCGCGCCGAAAAGCATCGATGATCCCAATCGTTCTAGAATAAGGCATCCGCGTTGGGCCAAGCACAGCGATGATCCCTTGTCCGTACTGACTGACATCATAAGTAGCTGTAATCAAGCTGTAGTCTGCCATAACCTTGTTACTGCTAATTTCGTTACCGATTTTAACACTGATTCCCTCTTCCGGTGAATCAGCATCAATCAGGTGCGAAAGGCGGTCATTTTGATCAAGCAAACTATACAAAGCCTTCATTGCGTTAGGATCTTGTCGTTCCGAATAACCTAACAGATTCATCCGACCGCCGACAAAGAAGCGTTCACGCACTGCGGACTGTAACACATTATCAAAAACATCCAGAAAACCATCTGGGCTCTGCAGATAAGCAGTAATTTTGGCTGGAATATCTGTTTTCAGCCGTTTAATGACGTCCGTCAACGGTTGTCCCGTCAACTGATCATTAATCATCCGCACAACCATTTCCAGTGAATCAGTGTTGATCGTTCTCGGTAAAGTAAAAGACTGACTTTCAATATCACCAGAATCAGTCACTAAAATCGCAATCACCTTTTGGTTGCCAAGTGGCACCAAGCGAAAACCACTCAGTCGGACCTCTTTTTGCTCCGGCTTTAAGGTAAAAGCGGTATAACTCGTCAGTTGTGACAAGATATCCGCAGAATGCGAAATCAGCTCGTCAATCTTATGAAACCCCATTCCGAGAGAATGCTGAATTACAAGCAGATCGTTATCAGTCACCGCATCTGGATTCAATAGATGATCGACATAATAACGATAACCCTTTTTCGACGGCAGGCGACCAGAACTAGAATGTTCCTTTGTAATAAGGCCCGCTTTCTCTAAGATTGCCATCTCGTTACGAACAGTCGCGGAACTAACTTTCTGCGTCAAGCGGGTAGCCAACGATTTAGAGCCAACCGGTTGACCAGTTGCAGTATACTGACGTACAATCTGCTGCAGAATATCCTTTTGACGTTGTGTAAGCAATTATCACCACTTCCCTTTTTAGCACTCAACCGCGTTAAGTGCTAAATACATTTTCTAATATAACAATCAATATTCGAAAAGTCAAGAAACGTCAAAGATTTTTTAGGAGGAACCTTCATGGCCCAAGAAAAACACCATTATATCCAACCAACCGGGCCCCGGGACGCAATGGAGCTGATTCAAAAGCTTTTCAACAAATACCGTAATGCGGAGCTGACGAGCGAATTGCTTTCCTATCATCAAAACTTATTGATGCGCTTAGGCGACGACATTCTGCGAGCTGCTCAGGCAGAGCACAATCCCCAGCTGATGCAAGATCTCAAGTCAATGACTGCCATCATGAAAAGCTGGCTTCCAGTCCGGATGTCTGGACACCCCTTTCCTGGCAAAATGAAAAATTTCAAATTGGATGCCGCCAGTCCCAAACACCAGATCAAACGGCAAGTTCACAAGATTCACAATATTAGCAATCACCGCAGTAGCCGGCACTAACAAATAAGGAGTTGGGCAAAACCCAGCTCCTTATTTGTTATCTCGAAGATAAGCCAAGCAAGCCGCCTGGTCACACTTCATCTGCTTAACGAGCGCCGCTATCGAATTAAATTTGACCGTATCCCGCAGCCGTTGGTACCACTTCACCCGAACTTTTTCACCATATACCTCGTGATGAAAATCAAACAGAAAAATCTCTAGGGTCTTGTTGGCATCATCACCAAAGGTCTCGTCATAGCCAATATTAGCCATGCCACCATACCAGGTGCCGTTGACCAGAACACGGGTAACGTAGACTCCTGTTTTGGGCAAAACACACCAGCGGGGCCAATCAATGTTCAAAGTTGGAAAACCGATTTGCCGCCCGCGGGCAAAACCGTGTACCACTAAGCCCCCCGTTTGGTAATGATAGCCAAGCGCCTGGTTGGCCTGACCGATATTTCCCTTTCGAATTGCTTGTTTGATTTGAGTGGAGCCAACCTTCTCATCAGCGATTCCCGCCGCTAGTTTTGGCACGGTGATGACAGCAAAACGCCCCCTGGCATAATCAGGCAAATGCTTCATCGTCGCGGATTCACCTGGTCCATACGTATGGTCAAAACCCGCAACAACCACAAGCGGGTGTAAGGCGACGAGGTAGTGGTCGACAAATTCTTGCGGATTCTGGGCCCCAAAGTCAGAGGTAAATGCAACTTGATAGACCCGGTCAACTCCCAGCCGCTCAAACAGCTCATACTTACGCTGATTGCCAGTCAGATAGTGAATCCCGTGTTCAAAACGGCGATAAACGATCTGGGGACTATGGTTATAAGTCAACACTGCTAGCGGCACATGGCGCCGCATTGCTTCCTCCTTAGCACGCCGGATTACTGCCTGATGGCCCCGATGAACACCATCGAAGAAGCCCATCGCCAAAATAACTGGCCCCGCCGGAATTAAGTTCGGCTTGAGAGGGTGGTGAAGTTTGATGATTTCCATTATTAATCACGCTTTCGTCGAGATCATTTTGAGAGGGGCATAATGACCAGAATCACGTTGGTAGTACAGTGCTTTAACGCGGCCTTGATAGGTCAAGGCAATCCGCTGGTCAGCATTAGCGGGAATCTCAGCAGTTTTGAGCCAACCACCGTTCTGAACGGCTTGCCACTGTTCTTTATTCAAAGCTAAATGCTGCCAATCTTCAAAAACAATTTCAAGTGGCAAGACATACTGGCTGAGCAACTGATTGGCTGCTAGGTCCGATAAATCAGCCAAACTAAGTGTTTGGTCCAAGTTAAAGCCGCCACTACTGGTCCGGGTCAGCGAACTCATCACACCAGGATAACCCAATTTTTTGGCGAGGTCCACCGCCAGCGTGCGGACATAGGTTCCTTTCGAACATTTGACGGTAAAGCGGACCCGTTGCTGCCCCTTGGCGGGGTCAAAGTCATTGGCCACCATTTGAAAAGCATTGATCACTACTTGACGATGGGGCCGTTCGACAGTCTCCCCCGCGTGGGCATATTCGTAGAGGCGCTTGCCATTAACTTTAACGGATGAATACATCGGTGGAACTTGCGTTATTTTGCCCATCATCGTTGCCATCGCAGTTTTAACTGTTTCGTCACTAATTTTGCTTTCAACGCGTTGCCGTTTGACTGTCTCACCATCCAGATCTTCCGTAGTCGTTGAAAGACCGATTAGCAATTCACCACTATATTCCTTGGGCTTTTCGTGTAAAAAATCGACGCACTTTGTCGCCTTGCCAACGCAAATCGGTAAAACACCATCAACATTAGGGTCCAGCGTGCCAGCATGGCCCACGTGCGCTTCATGGATAATGTGTCGAACCCGATTAACACAGTCAAAACTGGTCATCCCGCGTTCTTTGTAAAGTGGAATAATGCCATCCACAAGACCACCTCCGAATTTTATCACCATTTTAGGATAACACATTCATTACATATTAGCAGTTGACGAACTTCACGCACAAAAAAGCAGAGCCCGGCTTAGCAAGCTTGATGCGTACCCCCAAAGTTGGAAATCGACTTTGGGGGTATTTTTTTATGACTAAAATTAGCATAAACACTAAGCT